>JAFIFY010000059.1 GCA_020831765.1 Phycisphaeraceae bacterium
CAGACTCCGACGAACGCCACGCACTGGAGCACCAGGACGATGGCCGAGGCGACGGGCGCATCGCAGTCGATGGTCAGCCGGGTATGGCGGGCTCATAACCTCAAGCCGCATCTGATCCGGACGTTCAAGCTGAGCAACGATCCGCGGTTCATCGAGAAGCTGCACGATGTGGTGGGCCTGTATCTCAATCCGCCCGAGCATGCATTGGTGTTGAGTGTGGATGAGAAAAGTCAGGTGCAGGCGTTGGATCGCACGCAGCCTTCACTGCCCATGAAGAAGGGCCGATGCGGCACGATGACTCATGATTACAAACGCCACGGCACGACCACCTTGTTCGCCGCATTGCAGGTGGCGGGCCGTGAGGCGGGCAAAGTCATCGGCACATGCATGGCCCGCCATCGCCACCAGGAATGGATCAAGTTCCTCAAACTGATTGACCAGCAGACGCCGGCCGAACTGGACCTGCACCTGATCGTCGACAACTATGCCACGCACAAACACCCGAAGGTTCAGCGTTGGCTCAAACGCCATCGGCGTTTTCACATGCACTTTATTCCTACAAGTAGTTCGTGGCTGAATCTCATCGAACGCTGGTTCGGCCGCATCACCCAGGACCGCATTCGACGCGGAGCCTTCCGAAGTGTGCCGCAACTGATCGAAACCATCAACCACTACATCGATACGAACAATGCCAACCCCAAGCCGCTGGTCTGGACCGCGACAACCGAAAAGATTCTCGCCAAAGTCAGCCGTGCTCGCGATGTCCTGGATAATGGGCCAACAGCGTGACTCACTACACTAGACTCGGGTGATGGATTGGCACACAGAGTAAAGGAGCCGGGCCGATGTCGGACGTGCGGGATTGGCGTGAACAGCATGTGATGGTGACGGGTGCGGCCGGTGGTCTGGGCCGCGCGGTGGTGCGTGAACTGCTCGGGCGGGGTGCGCGATTGACCGTGACAATCGAGACCGAATCGCAGCGGGAAGAGCTTCCGGTGGATGATCGGCTGGTTTGCCAGCCGGTGGACCTCGGTGATGAATCGGCGGTGCGGGGGTTCTATGGCTCGCTGGATCGGATCGATGCCTCGGTTCATCTGGTGGGTGGATTCGGAATGGAGGCGATCGAGAAGACCTCGGCCGAGTCGATGCGGAAGATGTTTGAATTGAACGTGATGACGTGCTTTCTGTGTTGTCGTGAAGCGATCGCGGCGATGGGCAAGCGTGGCGGGCGATTGGTGAATGTCGCGGCGAGGCCCGCGGTGGACCCGGCCGCCGGGATGACGGCTTACGCGGTATCGAAGGCGGCGGTTGCGCATATGACGCGTTGCCTGGCCGAGGAGGTGCGTGATCGGGGCATTCTGGTGAATGCGATCGCGCCGTCGATCATGGATACCCCGGCCAATCGCCGCGCCATGCCGGATGCGGATTTCGGCAAGTGGCCGAAAGTCGAGGAGGTGGCCAGGGCGATCGCTTGGCTCGCCGGGCCGGAGAACACCCTGACCAGCGGCGCGATCGTTCCGGTTTATGGGCGGGCGTGAACATGAATAGCGGGCGCGGGGGTGGTGCCGCGGCGCGGGTTGATATCGATGGGCGCCAGCGTCCCGCGGTCAAGCGGCATCCATGCGCGGCAATCGTGTGAAGATGCAATGGGTGGGATCGAGCCGGCGGATGTTCTCGGCGATGCGTTGGCCCGTCTGGCCGAATTGACCGACATACCAGCCGGCGAGGCTGGGATGGCGCGAGAGCCGATCGATCTGGGCGACAACTTCCTGATCGGGATTGCCCGCGGGGTCCAGCGGCACGCATTGCAGCAGCAGGATTCCGGCACGGTCGGCGGCCTCGAAGAGGACATCCGGCCCGTAATGGCCGCGAATGACCAGCAGCGATCGCCCGGCGATGGGCAGAAAGCCCCGCTCATCGGGAGCATCGATGGGCATCAGGGTGCTGAATTCACACGCCTGACCGTTGATCATCAGTTGTGTGGGTTCAAGATCGAGGGCTTGGGCCTCGTTGATGGATGGATTGCGGGAATCGCCGCCCAGCGCCGCCGATCCGATCGCGGTGCCGGGATCAGCCTGTGCCGGCAGCAGGGCCGGGGAGCGCGAGGGGCGAACGCTGGTCAGGCCGATGGTGGCCCGCCACGTATCGACCTGTCGGCGGTAATTGAGCAGGGAGAGTTCGACCTGGTAAAGCGATTGATCACCCATGCCGACCGGCCACCAGAGTGCCGGCCGGACCAGGCGCATCTGGGTGACCCCGCCGCCGCGCACGATCGGAACGCGGAGGACTTCCTCATCATTGAAGCCGTCTTCGTGAGTGATGCGCATCAGCACATCCATCTGACGCGGGAAGCCGCATCGACGCTGGAGAGCAACGCGGGGGTGAAGCACAAAGTGGGTTTCGACGACGGCCTGCTCCTGATCCACATAACGAACCAGGGGTCGAACGGAGGCGAAACGGGGTGGGTCGATCGTGCTTGAGGTCATGGTTCGGGGTCCATACAGCTCCCAAGGTATTCAAGCCTATCGGCCGGATTAATCAAGTCGCGTCAGCGGCAAAATCCGCGCGATGGCGTTGCGTTTCGATGCCGGAGCGTCGTCCGATAAAGGGTACGCGGCCCGAGGCCGTGCAGTTTTTGCGCTTGGGGCGTCGATGATGCCTCACGGACCGAGGCGGAAAGCATCGCGGATCAGGCCGCGTTGCTTCGAAGCGCGGCTGGTGGACCGGCCGTTCGGACCCTGAACGAAAGCGAGGCTGACGATGGCGGTGGAACCCGCTGATCCCTCCACGGATGGTGAACTGAGCGAAACCGAACGCATGGTTCAACAGGCCATGGCCGAAGCCCAGTCGGCGATGAGCCGGTTGCAGGATGAGGCGAGCGAGCAAAGCGAGGACGAGGTCGGCGCCAGGTCGCATTCCCTGCCGGGATTCGACACCGGCGCGGCGAGCGATGCATCTTCGGATATCGATCTGCTGGGCGATGTCGATCTGAATGTCATGGTCGAGCTGGGCCGCACGGAAATGCTGGTCGAAGATGTACTTCGCCTGGCGGCCGGCAGCGTGGTGGAACTGGACAAATTGGCCGGCGATCCGGTGGATGTCTATGTCAACCAGCAACTGGTCGCCCGGGGCGAAGTGCTGGTGCTCAACGACAACTTCTGTATCCGCATCAGCGAAATCCTGGACACGCTGCAGGACGCCACGCCGGACCCGGCGGTCAACGCCACCGCACCCGACGATTCATAAGAGATTGCTTCCATTCGGCAAACCGCGCCGGCCACTGACGGCCGAGCGCGGCGGCTCGATTCATTCACTGCTCAAGCCCGAGGAGTTTCGGCGATGTTCATCGTGCGATCCGTTCATGCCCACATCCGGCCCTCAGCGTATTCACAAGGCGCAAAGGCAAACCCATTGGCCGCGCTGGTGATGGGGGTTGCGGTGTTGATCGTGCTCGGACTGATGCCCGGGACGCTGCATGCGCAACTTCTGGCACCCGAATCGCCCCAACCTCCCCAGTCGCCTCAAAGCCCCAACACGCCGGCTCAGCCGACGGTTGATCCCACCGACGCGGCGGACCGCCAATGGCCTAATCCCACCCCCGGAAGTCCCCCCACCCCCGGAAGCGCGATTGCCCCCGCAAACGCAAATGCCCCCGGAAGCGCATCCGCCTCCGGAAATCGCGTGGATGGAGCGCGAGGTGATCGGGTTGATGGATTGCGCTCTTACCGGGATGCGGCGGGTGCATCAGAAACGGCAAGGCCGGCGCGTCGGCTGATGGATATGCAGGCTGACGGTGGCTTGGGCGTCCAAGCCGATGAGGACGGCAGCGCATCGGCCGGTTCGTCGGCGGGTGCCTTTCGGCTGAGCGGTTCGCTTTATCAGATGTTGCTGGCTTTGGCCGTGGTGGTCGGGCTCATTGTGATTCTCAAGAAGGTTGGCGGGCGCATGACTCAATCCGCGGTCAGCGCGGGCGGTGGGTCGGTGGTGGAGGTGCTGCTTCGCGTGCGGACCGGCATCCGGTCGAATGTCGTGCTGCTGAAGATCGGACATCGTGTGCTGGTCGTGGGCGAATCCTCATCGGGCATGCGGACGCTGGCGTCGATCGATGAGCCGGAGGAGCTCGCATTCGTGCTCCAATCGGTCAGTGCGCAGCAGGTGGGCAGCATCACGAAGAGTTTCGCCCATTGGGTTGGTCGGTATGACCAGGACCACGAGGAGCAAGTCGCGGTGAGTGCCGCCGGTGGTTCGGCCCAGCGTGGCCGGGCTGTCCGCACGACAAGGCCGGGGCGAAAGCCAATGGTGGCCGCGCCCGACGAGGAACAGTCCGGCCATGAGCTTCGCCGGAAACTGAGCAATATGCGTCAGAAGCTCAATGTCGGTGCTTGAAAGCCTCACCATGCTCGATCAGGAATGTAAGCCAATTCGATCACCGATCCGCCGCGCCATGGTTCTCGGCCTGCTGGTTCTGTGGCTATTGATGGGCGTGTGTTCGGCGGCACTGGGACAGGATGGAGACGGAATCGCCGATCGCGGATCGACCGGCGCGGCGGGGGTCGATCCGGCGGCGTTGACCCAGGCGATCATGTCATCGAACCCGGGTCTGCTTGGCGCGGCGGGAACGGGCGGGGGACAGACCGGCTTCTCGGCGGACAATCCGTTCTCGCTGATGGCCGGGGTGGGCCAGTTTGTCGATCGAATCGGCCGCGCTTCGGCTTCGCCGACTCAGGTTCACGCCCAGGCGGCGGCCGAGGGTGCCGAGGGCTTCGGATTTGAAACGTTCCCTGGAGCCGAGGGTGAGCCCGCGGCTGCGGAGGCGGATCAGGGTTATAGCGCCACGATCAGCGTCATGCTCATCATGACGGTGCTGACGCTGGCCCCGGCGCTCTTGATCCTCTGCACCAGCTTCACGCGCATCATCATCGTTCTGGCGCTGCTCCGGCAGGCGATCGGCACCCAGTCTCTGCCGCCCAGCCAGATCATCGTCGGCCTCGCGTTCCTGCTGACGCTGATGATCATGGCGCCGACCTTTGAAGAGATCAACCGCGAAGCGATCGTTCCACTGACGGAGAACCGCATTACCGAGCAGGAAGCGTGGGAAGCGGCCAAGGAGCCGATTCGACGATTCATGTTCGCCCAGATCGCGCATGCCGGCAACTGGGACGATGTTTACATGATCCTCAACTATCGCGGTATCGATACATCCGATCCGTCGCGTCTGACCGAAGATGATGTGGACATGCTCACGCTGGTGCCGGCGTTCGTCCTCAGCGAGCTCAAGACCGCGTTTCTGATGGGATTCATGCTGTATCTGCCGTTCCTGGTGATCGACATGGTCATCGCCAGTGTGCTGATCAGCATGGGCATGATGATGCTGCCGCCGGTGTTGATCTCGCTGCCGTTCAAGCTGCTGATGTTCGTGATGGTCGATGGATGGCGATTGGTGACGGGCAATCTGATCAACAGCTTCGCGATTCCGGGCATGACGGCGACGGGTGTTGGATAGCGCATCGAGTGGTGGCGGGCAGCGCGATGTGGAAGCGAGCGCGTGGGAACGGATGACCACCAGCCTGATGGAGTCTGGACATGATCACGGAATCGTATGAGGCCGTTGACCTGGTGAGGCAGGCCCTGAGCATGATGCTGGTGGCCAGCGCGCCGATTCTGCTGGCGGGCCTGTTCGTCGGTCTGACGGTGAGCATCCTTCAGGCCATGACGCAGATTCAGGAGCAGACATTGTCATTCGTGCCCAAGATCGTGGCCATGGTCACGGTGACGATCATCCTGGCCCCCTGGCTGGCGCAGATGCTGATGGATTTCTCGGCGCGCCTGTTCTCCGGCAACGTCTGAACGCGGATCGAACCCGACCGCGGACGTGAGCACGCTTCATGAACGGACTGGATCATCTTGTCCCCCACGTTCCCGGCTGGCTCCTGGTGATGTTTCGACTGACCGGGCTGTTCGTGCTGGCGCCGATGTTCGGTTCCAGTGTCGTGCCGGGGCGGATCAAGGTGCTGCTGGCGGTCGGGCTTTCGCTGTGTGTCTATCCCATGCTGCTGGCGCCGGAGCAGGCCTCGGCGGCCTGGTACGGCCGGATCGCCGATGAGGGCATCAATCTCTATCAGTTGGGATCGCTGGTGGGCCTGGAACTGCTCATCGGCCTGGTGATCGGTTACGGGGCGACGTTGCCGCTGATCGGCATGCAGATCGGTGGGCGGATCATCGACCAGCAGATGGGCCTGGGGCTGGCCGGTGTCATCAATCCGGATCTTGACGAAGAGGCCGGTGTGGTGGGGCAGTTCTATTTCATGCTGGCCCTGGCCATCTTCCTGATCCTGGGCGGGCATCGGGTGCTGATGTTCACCCTGCTGGAGACCTTCCACCGCATTCCCCCGGGCGGCTATGCCCTGGATGCCCGATTGCTGCACATTCTCTGGAGCCTGCTGGCCTGTATGTTTGAGATCGCGGTGCGCGTCTCGGGGCCGCTGTTGTGCATCATTTTCCTTGAAAACGTCGCGGTGGGTTACCTGATGCGCACCGTGCCGCAGATCAACGTTCTGAGCGTGGGCTTCCCGCTGAAGATCACCGTCGGCGTCTTCCTGGTGATGGGCTCGCTATGGATCGAATCGGAGGTGCTTACCGAGAAACTGGGCTGGGTGCTCAGTGGGCTGGATGAGTACTTCCGCACATGGGAGGATCAATGATCGGTTCGGTGATCGAGACCGGACCGGGATGAACGCATGGCCGAGAACGACCAGGAAAAAACCGAGGCCCCGACGCCGCATAAGCTGTCCGAAGCGCGCAAGAAGGGCAATGTCACCAAGTCGCAGGACCTGACCGCGGCCGTGGCGATGATGGCCGGCATCCTGCTGCTGTGGCTGCTGGGTGGTCACATGTTCGATGGATTCCGGCATCTGGTCGAGTCGATGCTCGATGGCGACAGTCATGCGAACCCGACGCGTCTGGATGACATGGCCCCGATGATCAGCCGCGCGGTGCTGCTGGGCATCTCGATTCTGGGCCCGGTGATGCTCTGCCTGCTGGTCGCGATGATGCTGATCAACCTGTTCCAGGTCGGGCCGCTGTGGACCACGCATCCGATCCAGCCGAATTTCAACAAGCTCGATCCGATCAAGGGTTTCAAGCGCCTGGTGGATGTCGCGGCATTGATGCGGCTGGTGATGAGTGTGGGCAAGCTGGCGGTGATCGCGGCGGCGTCGATCTGGTACATCTGGTCGGACGTGGCGCGGATCGCGGCGATGAGCCGCCTGGAGCCGATGGCGTTCTTCCTGGCCGGCGCTGAGCTTGTCTTCGCCCTGGGGCTCAAGCTTTCGCTGCTGCTGATGGTGCTGGGCATCGGCGATTACCTGTTCCAGCGTTGGAAGCGGCAGAAGGACCTTCGCATGAGCAAGCAGGAGGTCAAGGAAGAGCACAAGCGGATGGATGGAGACCCGCTGATCAAGCAGCGGCGCACACAGGTGGCCCGCCGGCTGGCCATGCAACGGCTCAGCGCCGCGGTTCCGACGGCCGATGTCGTGGTCACCAACCCGACGCACTTCGCCGTGGCGCTCAGGTACGACTCCAAGACCATGCGGGCACCGAAGGTGGTGGCCAAAGGCGCGGACCTGATGGCGTTTCGCATCCGGCAGTTGGCGGCGCAGCATCGGATTCCGATCCTCGAGCGCAAGGAACTAGCCCGGGCGATGTATCGCGGTGTGGATGTCGGGCAGGAAATCCCGGCCGAGTTCTACTCGGCGATGGCCGAAATTCTGGCCTATGTCTACCGAATCGGCGGAAAAAAGGCGGCTTAGCCCATGAGGCGATGCGTCCGGGCCGACGGTCCAATAAGCGGGTGCCCGCGCAAAGCTTGCGCGGCGTTGCACGCCGAACAGGCACAGCGCCGATAACAGCCTGACTCCCGCGCATGATCGCCGGCCCCAGCGGGACGGGCGGCCAAGGAGATGAACCGCTGCGCGGCGGAGACCGGAGGTCTTCGTTTCATAAAGTGATGGACGCCAGGATTCCCACCAGCAACGGCCTGCCCGGATGGCTCAACGTCATCCTAGGATACCGGTCGCTGTTCATACCGGTCGCCGTCATCGGACTGTTGGCGGTGATCGTCGTGCCGCTGCCGCCGGTGGCCATGGACCTGCTGATCGCGGCCAACCTGGCCCTGGCGGCGGTCATCCTGCTGACGACGCTGTTCATCGAGCGGCCCCTGGATTTTTCGGTCTTCCCCTCGCTGCTGCTGGGCACCACGCTTTTCCGCCTCGTACTCAATATCGCCACGACGCGGTTGATCCTGGCCGCCGATGCGCCCAATCCCGAAGCGGCGCAGCTTGTGGCCGGACGGGTGATCGCCTCGTTCAGTTCCTTCGTGGCCGGCAATTCGCTGGTCGTGGGCCTGATCCTTTTCATCATCCTCGTGGTGGTGCAGTTCGTGGTGATCACCAAAGGCGCCACGCGTATCAGCGAAGTGGCGGCGCGCTTCACCCTCGATGGCATGCCGGGCAAACAGATGGCCATCGATGCCGACCTCAATGCCGGGCTGATCAATGAGCAGCAGGCCCGGCAACGTCGCGAGGCGATCGCCCAGGAGGCGGATTTCTACGGTGCCATGGACGGTGCGGCCAAGTTTGTGCGCGGCGATGCGATCGCCGGCATCATCATCACCATCATCAACATCATCGGGGGCTTCGCCATCGGGGCCTTCATCAAAGGCTGGTCGTTGTCCGAGTCGCTGGAGGTGTTCACCCGCTTGACCATTGGCGACGGCCTGGTGACGCAGATACCGGCGCTGGTGGTTTCGATCGCCTCGGGTCTGATCGTGACGCGCTCAAGCAGCCGCGCGGACCTGGGCACGGAGCTTTCCAGCCAGCTCATGCACAGTTGGCGGCCGCTGGCGATCACCTCCGGCTTTCTGGCGCTGATGGCATTCACGGGTCTGCCCGCCGCGCCGCTGCTGGCGCTGGCCGGTGCGTTGGGCGTCGGGGCGTACTTTCTCTATCGGCAGGGTGAACGCGAGGCGGAGACGGTTCGCCAGGAGGAAGCCAGGCAGGCTGAAACACCGCCGGCGCCGGTTGAGCAGTCGATGTCGGTGGATGCCATGGAGCTTGAGGTGGGCTACAGCCTGGTCCGGCTGGTGGACACCGAGCAAGGCGGCGATCTGCTTTCGCGGATCAGCATGATCCGCCGCCAACTGGCCGCCGAGATGGGATTGGTCATGCCACCGGTGCGCATTCGCGACAACATGCAGTTGGACCCGTACGAGTATCAGATCAAGATTCGCGGCAACGGGGTGGCGCGCGGCATGGTCTATCCCGAGCAGCTTCTGGCGATGGATAGCGGATTGGCCACCGAGCCGATCGACGGCGCCCGCACGCGGGAGCCGGCCTTCGGCCTTCCGGCGATCTGGATCGAGCCCCAGCTTCAGCAGCGCGCCGAGACCCTCAACTACACCGTGGTCGATCCTTCCAGCGTGCTGGCCACGCACCTGACCGAAATCGTCAAGCGTCACGCCCCGGAACTGCTCACACGCGAAGAGACCAACAATCTCATCCAGCAGCTCAAGGACAAGAGCCCGCGCCTGGTCGAGGAGGTCATCACCGGCGAAGGCGCTCCCATCAAGCCGGGGCAGCTTCAGAAGGTCTTGCAGAACCTGCTGGCCGAGCGTGTGCCCGTCCGTGATCTTGAGAATATCATCGAAACACTGGGCGACTGGGCCTCACGCACCAGTGATCTGGACATCCTGACCGAATATGTGCGCAACGCGCTGCGGCGCTCGATCTGCCAGCTTTATGTCACGCAGGAACCAGCGACCGACGGCGATGATCTTGCCCTGTCGCGCAGTATCTCCAAGCTCTACTGCGTCAGCCTGGATCAGAGCGTTGAGGATCTGATCAACGGGTACATCCAGCGGACACAGGAAGGCACGACGATGTCGGTGCCGCCGGCGGTCGCCAATCGTCTGGCCAAGTCGATTCTTGATGAAGTGGGGCAACTGACCGCACAGGGCCATCACCCGGTGGTGCTGGCTTCGCCGCAGGTTCGCGCCGCGGTCCGGAAGCTGGTCGAGCCGCATCTGCCGACGATCGCGGTGCTGGGTTACAACGAGATCGAGAAGGGGGTGGAGGTTGAATCGGTGGGGTTTGTGCAACTGGAATCGGCCGCCGCGGAGCCGGCCATGGCTAATTAGTGGATGAGGTAAGAACGTGAAGGTCTATCACGGCTCGACATTGGCTGAAGCGCTCAAGCAGGTGCGTGCGGAACTGGGCTCCGATGCCGTGATTCTGCACACGCGCAGCTTCCAGCAGGGCGGCGTGATGGGGTGGTTCGCCCGCACGGTGCATGAGGTGACCGCGGCGCGTGGCTCCGAAATCGGCCGGGCATCGCGCCGACGAAGCCAGGAGCGGAGCCAACGTCCGGCCCGGCGACCGGCGCGGGAGTGGACTGAACGGGATGAACCATCGCCCCTGGTGGCGGCGCGGCCGACAAAAGCCGCCGCGCCGTCGCGCCTCGCCGAGCTGCCCGCCGGCGATCTGATCCGGAAAACCTATCTGGCCGCGAGGCAGGAAATCCTCGGCGGGCGTTCGTCACAACCGGGAGGTGAGTCGCCATTGGCGAAGGCCGACCTGACGCCCACCACACCGACCGCGGCGACGCCGAGCCGGCAACCGTCACCGTCCGGTTCGAGCGCTTCGGACCAGCAGGCGGCGCGTCTGGCCGAGGAACTGAGCCTGGTGCGCCGAATGGTCAGTGAACTGATGCAACAGCGTTCGCGGCCGATGGCGACTGAAGGGCCGGAAATGGATCAGTCCGTGATTCAAGCCGGGGCTTGCGATCCGCTGGCCGCGCAGTTCGCCGAGCTGATCAGCCGACAGGTCAGCGAAGAATTGGCCAGGGAGATCGTGGAGAAGGTTCGCCGATCGCTTGCCGGTGACCGGCTTGCCGATCCCGCCGCGGTCCGCGAGGCGGTGCGGAATCAGATCGCCACGATGCTGCCGGCCAGCGACGATGATGACCCGATGCGGTGGATGCTCCAGCGGCGGCCTGACGGTCGGCCGCATGTTCTGGCGCTGGTCGGGCCGACGGGTGTGGGCAAGACCACGACCATCGCCAAGCTCGCGGCCACGTTTCGACTCCGCCATCGGCGTTCGGTGGGCCTGATCACGACCGACACCTACCGTATCGGCGCGGTCGATCAGCTTCGAACCTATGCCGACATCATCGGCGTTCGCCTTGAGGTCGTTTCCAATGCCGGGGAGATGTCCTCGACGTTGGAGAAGCTTCAGGGGCTGGATGTGGTCCTGATCGATACAGCCGGGCGCAGCCAGCGCGACGATCCGAGGTTGAATCAGCTTCGCCAGTTGCTGGAGGCCGCGGCACCCGATCAGGTTCACCTGGTGCTCAGTTCCACGAGCTGCCAGCAGGTGTGCATGGAGGCCTCGGAACGATTCGAAGCCCTGGGCATCGACCGGCTGATCTTCACCAAGCTGGACGAGGCGGTCGGGCTGGGCGTGCTGCTCAACGTGGCGCGCAAGGTCAACAAGCAATTGAGCTTTGTCACCACGGGACAGGCGGTCCCTCATCAGATCGAAGTCGGTCAGGCCCATCGGCTGGCGGAACTGGTGATCGAAGGCCTTCATCACCGCGCGCCGAATGTCGGACCGTCGGTCGCTGAGGGCGGGAACTCGGCGGCGAAGCGGGCGAGTTCCGGCGCCAAAGTCTTGAAGGTATCGCCGCGCGAAGTATCGCAGGAGCGGGAAGAAGTCGTTACGGCCACCTCCGGCGTTGTAAACAGTCGGGTGCTGATGCGGAGTGCCGGATCATGATTGAAGCTCAGCCCGCTTCGGATTGCGATCAGGCCGAATCGCTCCGCGTGATGATGGTCGATGCGGCGATTGGTGTGCTTTCCGATGAATCCGCAGACCGGGCTGATGAATCATCCCGCTGTTGGCCGATCTCGATCGCCTGTCCACTGGTGGTCCACCTTGATCTATGGTCAGTTCCGGGAAAGCCGACTCCATGCCCGGCGTGGTACCTGGCGATGCACCTTCGATTGTCCGGCCGAACTCTGGGATGGATGGACTTGGGGGATGGTTTGCCGATGGAGCTGGACTCGCTCGACGGACCGGTGCCCGTTGTGGGGTTGCACGATGCTCATCGTCGGTCACGGGAGTTGGATGCGTTGGTGGTGGAATATGCCGCCTCCGCCCCGGGTGGATGTGGAGGTTCGAATCGGCATTGGCCCCCGGACCTGAGCGACCGACCGCCGCATCTGTGGTTGACGCTGGGTGATTCGCCCGGCGCGGCGACGCACGCCTACGAGACCCTTTGCATGATGGACGGGAGGTTCGAAAGCGCATCCATCGGCGTGCTCATGGTGCATGATGGCGCGTTGAACAGCGCGCTGTGGCAGCTTTCGATGTTCCGCGGGCTCGTGGCGCGGTCGGGCCGTCGCACGCCGACTCTGCTGGGCATCGTCGATTCGGCTCCAGGTCTTGGCCGGGGCATGGGGCCGGGCGACATGGCGGTCCATCGCTGCCTGTCGGCCGCGGCGGACATGCTGGCACGCTGGTTGGAGCTCGATTCCGGGCCGATAACCGGTTCGAACCGGCGTCGGGGCATCGCGGCCTGGCTCGCGGGCCGATCCCATGGGGAGCGGCCGCCCGTTCCGTCGCCCGCGAATTGAGGAAATCACCCCATACCAATCGGAAGCCGATGTCTCTAGTATGCCTTCGGTCAGTTGGGTATGGGTTGTATGGGAAGGAGTCTTCGGATTCTCAACCTCGCTCGGGACCCCCGCGCAACCGATGAGTTGCGGCTCGGCTTGGAATGGTTTAGCCTTCCAGTCAGGAAGGACTCGTGATCGCCGTTGCCTTGTTGAACGGCGGACCATTCAGGCCGAGCAATGGAGTGCTCAGTCTTGCAGCCACGTGTCATTGCATCCTGCTTCGCGTTGACCGCCTTCGCCGCGTCCATCGTGGTCGGTGCGTTCTGGGCGGGCAATCCTCCGCTGGTGGTGCTGTGGCGCGCGTTACTCATCATGGCCATCTGTTACCCCGTCGGTCTGATCGTCGGTGGTTTCTGTTTCCGGCTGATCGAAGACCATATCAATGAACACCGTCGCAATCATCCACTTGAAGACATCACCCCCATACCGGCGGATGAATCTTCGGTGGAGATCATTGATCCATCTGAAACATCACCTGACGTCCCCTCACCCGGCGATGCGTCTGAAGCACCGTCAAGAAGCGCGGCCTGAAGAAGCCCACGACTTCCAAAGGAGTTGATCGATGCCCAAAGTCCGATCCGTCCAGAACACAGGTTCCCGAAGCACACGTCCGATCGAAACGGTCTGGGAACAGTACAAGGACAACCCCACCGAAGACCTGCGCAACGAGTTGATCGAGCACTACCTGCCGCTGGTCAAGTACATCGCCGAGCGGATTCATACCCGCCTTCCGGCGGAAGTGGATGTTGAAGACCTGGTCAGCTACGGCGTCTTCGGCCTGATGGACGCGATCAAGTCGTTCCGGCCGGACCTTGGTTTCAAATTCGAGACGTTCTGCGCCCAGCGCATCCGGGGTTCGATCCTTGACTGGCTGCGGTCGATGGACTGGATTCCGCGACTGGTCCACTCCAGAACCAAGAAGATCGAGAGCACGCGCCAGCGCATCCAGAAGGAAACGGGGCGTAACCCGGCCGATGAAGAGATCGCCGGCCGCCTGAAGCTCAACGGCGAGGACTATTCCAAGATCATCAAGGATGGCCGGATCGCCACGATGGTTTCCCTGTCGCGACAGCGATTCGAGACCGACTCGAACAAGGATGTGCGCGAGATCGATGTTCTTGAGGATGTCCGGCAGGATAATCCCTTCGATGTGGTGCAACGGCATGACCTCAAGGACCTGATCACCCGCGATCTGACCCGTGCCGAGCGGCTGATCGTGATCCTCTACTACTACGAGCAATTGACGATGAAGGAGATCGGCGTGACCCTGGACCTGAGCGAATCCCGCGTCAGCCAGATGCACTCGTCGATTCTCCAGCGGCTCAAGGCACAGCTCCACAATCGGGGCCGTGAGCTGGCCTGCAAGGTGGGTTGATCCGAGTTCGACGGCCGGGCGACTTGACGGTGGCGTCCGTGCCGGATTGAACTTCGGGCTCGACTTGCCTATCATTTTTCGACAACGTGATCTTCTTCTCCTCCTCCTCGCTTTTGCAGCGTCCGCAGTTGCTGCAAAAGCGTTTTATCTTGTTGGCATGACCGATCGGTGAGCGCGGTTCCTCCAACACCGTGCCTCGATGCTCCGGGCGCGTCATGGCCTGGAGTGCGTCGATCCCGGCCGATGGCTGCCCAGGTCGGGCGGGGCGTTCCGTCGGTGCGTAGTATGGGAGGATGATCACGCAACTTGCGCTGATGCCCGAGGTGAGTTGGTCGGTGCTTGAGCCCCGGTGGCTGTGGCTGCTGGCGTTGCTGGGTCCACTGGTGGCGATGGGCTGGTGGTGGCTGCGGGGCATGGATATCGGGCGGCGGTGCGTGGTGGTGGGGCTTCGGGTGCTGCTGATCGGCGTTCTGGTGGTGCTGCTGGCCGGCCTCTTGTGGCAGCGGTCGGTGGATGATCTTCGCGTCGTGGTCCTGATGGATCGTTCAGAATCGGCCCTGCGTTTTTTCACACCGCCCGGGGACGATCCGGCGGATCGATTGCCCGCGGAGACCGATGGCGCTGGATACATTCGATGGTTCACCGGCCTGCTCGAAGACGCTGCGCAGGCCAAGCCGGCGGATGACCGCCTGGGTCTGGTGGCCTTTGCGGGCAGCGCTTCGGTTCTGTCGCTGCCATCGCTGGATGGTGTGGGCGAGTTCAACCCGAACGTGAGTCTGGATCGGGGCACCGATCCATCGTCGGCCATCCGCAGGGGTCTGACGCTGATGACCCCGGATTCCGGTGGACGGATGGTGCTGCTCTGGGATGGCCGGGCGACGGTCGATGCGGCGTCGATCGAGGAAGCGGCGGCCGCGGCGGCATCGCAGGGGGTTCGCATCGATGTGGTGCCGCTGGAATATCGCCGCCAGCGGGAGGTCATGGTCCATCGCCTGGTCGCGCCGACCACGTCGGTCGCCGGTCGATCGGTCTGGGTGCGCACGGTCCTTCGCGCGACCGAGCCGGTGACCGGGCATCTGCGCTTGCTGCATGATGGGGTGCCGGTTCGGGTGGCCGGTGAAGGCGACGATGCCTTGGGTGTGCGGGTGGAAGTCGAGGACTGGGCGGGCAGCATGGAAGGGGGCGAAGCGATCTGGACCGCGGTGGTGAATGTGCCGGTGACGCTTTACGAGCCTGGCCTGCACCGCTACGAAGCGATCTTCACCCCGCTGGGCGCTGAGGATGTCCCGGTCTGGAGCGCGCATCGGCGAACGGGATACACCCTGGCCCAGGGTCGAGGCCGCATCCTGGTGATCCATTCCGGCGAGCGACGGGAGATCGATCCGCTGGCCCGCGCCGTGCATCGGGCGGGTGTCGAGGTCGATGTGCGGCCGGTGTCCGGGCTTCCCGGATCGCTTCGCGTGCTTCGCTCGTACGACCTGGTGATTCTCAGCAATACCCCGTCGGACGGCATCAGCACGTCCCAGCAGCGTGCCCTGATGCTGTATGTGCAGGATATCGGTGGCGGCATGATCGTGATCGGCGGGGATCGGAGCTTTGGCGCCGGTGGCTGGACGGGGGCGCCGCTGGCCGATGTCTTTCCCGTGGATACGCAGATTCCGGACATGACCATTCTCCCGCCGGCGGCGCTGTCACTGGTGATTGATAAGTCCGGCTCGATGGGCATGATCGTGCCCGGCACGCGCCAGACCCAGCAGACGGTGGCCAACGAAGCATCGATCCTCGCCCTGGAGACACTGCTTCCGCAGGACTTCCTGCAAGTGGTGGCGTTCGATCACCAGACGGATGTCATCGTGCCGATGGGGCCCAATCGCGATCCGGTACGGACCGAGCGCCTGATTCGAGGCATCCGGCCCGGCGGGGGTACGGCGATCGGCCTTGGCATGGAGGTGGCCTGGCAGGCGATGGAGCGTCTTCCGGAAGATGTGGCCGTCAAACACATGATCGTCTTGACCGACGGCGTCTCCATGGTGCCGCCCGGTGGGTGGGAAGACCTGATCAAGCGGGTGGCGGATTCGGGCATCACTGTCTCCACGATCGGTGTCGGGGGTGAAGTCGATCACATGTTGCTGGAGAACATCGCGCGTGAGACCGGCGGGATTTATCACTTTGTTCGCGATCCGCGCCAGTTGCCGCAGGTGTTCATGCGTGAATCGCGCACCATTCGGCGGACGCTGGTCCGGGATGCCGAATTTCGGCCTCGGCCCGCCGATCGCTCACCATTGACCGAGGGGCTGGGTGAGATACCGCCTTTGGGTGGCCTGGTGCTGACCGGTGTTCGTGACGATCCGCGCGTGGTCAATGCCTGGATGGGGCCGGATGATGCGCCGGTGCTGGCGTACTGGCAGGTTGGCCTGGGGCGCGTGGCGGCGTTCACCAGTGATGCCACGGCGCGGTGGGCGACCAACTGGCTGGAGTGGGCGGGCTTCGAATCGTTCTGGCGAAATCTGGTCGATACGGTTGCGCGTCCTTCGGCCGAGTCGATGCTGGAGCTGAACACGAGTCTGCGAGGCCGTTCATTGCATGTGCGATTGGAGCACTTCCCCGAGGAGGATCAGGCGCCGGTCGGTCGGTCGATGACGGCCCAGGCGAGTGTTGTGCTGCCGGATGGGCAAATCAGCCCGATGACGCTCGAGCAAACCGGGCCGGGGATTTTTGAAGGCCGAATGGATGCGCCCGATGATGGCGATTACCTGGTCTCGGCATCGGTTCAGAGCGGGGATGGTGCGTATCGCGGGATGACGTTCGGGGTCGCGGCGCGTCGGCCGGATGCCGAGCTTGAGCACTTCACGTCCAATCGCGCGGCGGTGGAGCGTATCGCCCGGGTCACCGGCGGCCGGGTGCTCGAGGCCGGCGATCTGAACGCCGAGGAATGGTTCAGCCGCGACGGATTCGAGCCGGTCCTGGCCCGCCGGTTGGTGCAGTGGTCATTGCTGGTCGCAGCGCTCATGCTGTTCTGGCTCGACGTGGCGTCGCGGCGGATTGCCTGGAGCGGAACCGGAGTGATCGAGCGTCTTCGCTCGGGGTTTGCCCGACGCGGTCAGGAAGAGGGCGAGGTCGGGCGCACGCTTGTCCGACTGCGCGATCGGGCGGCCACGGGCTACATCCGCCCCCGAGGCGATGGGCAAGACGAGGACGGACAGGACATGGACCGCGCCGCGGCCATGGTCGATGCCCGACGGGCCAAAGCGGAGGCAGCGCGTCAAGCGGGCGTAACCGGCGTGAAACTGCCCGGTCAGGAAGATCCACCACCATCGGATCCGTTCGAGCCCGATCCCGAGTCGGGGGATATGGAGCCCCAAGGAACCGCCGACCGCGCCGCTTCACGGCTGCTGGAGGCCAAACGCCGCGCTCGTGGAAGATTTCGCGGTCGCCGACCGGACAAATCCTGACCGAAGCGCGTCCGTCGGCTAAGAAACCAACGGCGGGTCCGTTCCCCTTGCCGTCAGCGCATCAAGCGTGAATCGTCCCGGAGTTGGTTAGGATGGCTGCTGATGTATGACTCGGCCTTGTCCCGAAAGCCCGGTCCGCGTGTGGCCCGCCAGCGGCGGCGCAGGCGTCTGTATCTGCGACTGTTGATCGGCGCGCTGGTCATCACGGGCAGCCTGCCGGTTTTCGCCCTGCTGATGATGCCGGGTATTCATCACCGGCTGATGATCGCGCGATTGAGCAGCGAGGATGATGAGCGTCGTCAGCGGGCGATCGCTTACCTGGTCCAGCGTGGTCCGGAGGACCCGGGGCTGGTGAGCGCGGCGGCAGCGCGGCTTGATGGCGCTTCGGATGCCGTCTTCCAGAGCATCAAGCAGGGCTTGGATACGATCGGCAAGTGGAATCGGCCGCCGGTCAGCGATGCATCCTGGATTCGATGGATGGAGAGCCTGGCCGAATATCCCGACCCGGTCTCACGGCTTTTTCTGGCCACGCGCATCGCCGAAGACATTGACCTGTTGAGTAACCCCGCCTTCGCCGCGATCTGGCCGAAGCTGGCTGAGGATGACGATGAGCAGGTGCGGCATGAGATGATCTTCGCCCTGGCGGCACGACTCCGTGCCGATCCTGAAGACATCGATGGGCAGATTCTGTTGATTCAGGGCATTGGGGATGAGTCGGCGGCGGTGGCGCGGGATGCGGCGATCCTGACTGGGTTTTTCAAACCCTGGGCGACGGGCATTTCCGCCAATCCCGCCCGAGTGCCGCTGCCCGTGGGCATGGCCATGCTCTGGAGCGCGATGCGGACCAACCCGGATCAGCCGCGCACGGCCATGGAGATCGCCGCCAACGAACAACTGCCTTTGCGAATGCGGTCGATGGCGGTCTGGGCGCTGTCCTTGAGCGACGATGAGCGGGCCGCCGGTTTTCTCCGCGACCAGCGCGCCCGCCTGGCCACGGATGACCATAACGCCATGCCGGGGGAACTGGTCTGGACGCTGATCCGCTATGCCGGACGCAACGGGATCGATGATGAGCGGTCGGTTCGCGCTTGGTTGGGCGACCTGATCGAAGCCGGTTCATTGACTTCCGGCGCGCGCCGGCCGATCTGGGCGTCGGTCCATCGCCATCCGGAGTTGCTCCTTGGCGATGATGCGGTCGCGCGGATGCTGCGCGATGATCCGGTGGCATGGATCGCGGGTGCCGAATCACCGTGGATGACGCCGGATACCGAACTCCAGCCGCCCGAAGCGCTGCTGGATGCGGTTCGCAGCGAGCCATGGTGGCTTGGTCGGGCGTTGAATCGACAGACGATCACGCCGGCCGATGTCTGGCCATTGCTGGTCTCGCCCATCTCGACCTATCGCGATCATGGTTGCCTGCTGAGCGTTCAGGGATTGACCGATGATCAGTTGGAGACGTTGATCCGCCGGCTTCTGCTGGAGCTGGATGATGCCCCGCGCTTCAGCGGAGCGATGCTCAGTGGGCTGACAGGTATTCGTCCGAAAATCGAGCTTGACGGCCGCGAGCGTGATCTTCTGGAGCTTCGGCTGCGATCGGCCAGGGATACCGGCCGATTGAATCATGTTCGGATGATGCAGCTTGGCTTGTGGATGCAGGGCGAAGTGGAGCTGGAGGATCATCAGCTTGGCGCGTGGATGCTGCACGATGAACTGCCCCGCACCAGCGTGCTCATGGCGATGATGCACCGCGGCGATCTTCGCGCGGTGGATCGACTGCTCGAGCTTCAGCACCCGATGGTGATTCCGCTTACCGCGCTGGACCTGCGATCCCCCGCCGAGCGGCGAAGGGATCGTGAGGCCGAAGCGACGGTGGACCTGCCCAATGCCGGGACGGAAGACGAGCGGACGACGCTCGAACTGGTCGAATTGCTGGTCGACTATCGGTGGGCCGGCGTGCTGGCTCATTTCCTGAACGATGATGCGCCGCGGCCCGACCTTTGGACCGACCGCTGGCTGGCGGAGTTTCAGGTTGAACTTCTGCGCTACTGGCGTCTGACCACCGACAGGGTGTTCAGCGATCGGCCGATGGATCATCAAAATGATCCGGATCGCGCGAGCGGACAATGATCGGCAACCCCGCGGGCAAGGCATCGAGAAACAACCGGCCGTAACGCTTGTGGATGATCCGGCTGTCGAGCACCACCACGGTGCCCTGGTCCTGATTGGAGCGCACCAGTCGGCCAAAGCCCTGCTTGAACATGAGGACCGCTTCGGGAAGCGAGTAGTCGAAGAACGCCGAGCCACCCGCTTCTTCGATGCGCTGGCACCGGGCTTCGATGATCGGTTGATCCGGCACGGCGAAGGGCAGGCGGGTGATGATGACATTGCGCAATAGTTCACCCTGGACATCGACGCCCTGCCAGAAGCTGGCCGCGCCCAGAAGAACACTCTGGCGGTTGGAGCGAAACCGTTCGAGCATCTGGGATCGCTGTTCGCCATCGCCCTGGACGAGCAGCGGCATGCGGTGATGCTGGAGGTGCGGGGCCAGCCACCGGGCCATCCGGCCGAGCAACCGGTAGGAGGTGAACAGCACGAACGCCCCACCATGGGTTCGCTTGAGGTGGGAGAGGATGGCCGGTCCCAGTCGGTCTTCGAAGCCGGGTTTGTCCGGCTCGGGCAGCGTGTCATCGATGAGCAATCGAGCCAGGCGGGCGTAATGGAAAGGCGAGCCAAGGCGCAGGCCGGTTGCCTCCTCGCAGCCCAGGCGACTTCGGATGTAGTCGAAACCGTCCGTCTCGGACGATGGCGATGCGCCCTGTCGTTGGCGCGGCACGCTCAATGTCGCGCTGGTCAGGATGACGCTGCGGCGGAGGTTCGGGCTCTCGCCCTTGAACAGGTGTTCGCCCAGCGCCGTCGCAACGTCGATGGGCACGCCGTGAAAGCTGATGCGCGGCCGGCCGCGATATTCACCCTGACCTTCCAGCCAATAGACGAACCCTCGCTTACGCTGTTCGATCAGCAGTCTCGCTCCTTCGCCCAGCGCCTGGGCACGCAGGGCGTACTTATCCAGCTCCATCTTCAGTTCCGGGTCATCGCTCCTCTCGACCATGAGCTTCAGGCCCAGCGAGAGGTTGACCAGGGCATGGGTCAGCTCGTTGCCCACGATGTTGGGCTCTTCGATGCGGCCGTTCTTCGGGCCGTGATCGCGCTTCCACACGCTCAGTTCATCGAAAAACTGTTCGGCGGCGCGCACGAGATTGTCCACATCCCGCCGTACCCGGTTGAGCAGGTCATGCTCGAACTTCCGCGCCAGGGAGCGCTGATCGAGCAAGCCCTTTTCGCGCGGCGAAACCAGCGCCCAGGCCAGCCTGCGAATCTGGGTCTCGCGCAGTGTGAAGCCCATGTGCCGGCCGGCGACCTCTTCGATGGTGTGGGCCTCATCAAAGACCACGGTCTGATACGCCGGCAGCAGGCCGAACCCGCCTTCGGCGCGCATCGCCAGGTCCGCGAAAAACAACGCGTGATTGACCACCAGCAGATCGGCCGATTGCATCTGCCGCCGGGCGTTCTGGAAGTGGCAGACATCGTACTTCGGACAGTGTCGCCCCATGCAGTCATCGGTCTCACTCTGCACCGCATCCCAAACCGCCGGGCGCGGCAGCACGGGCAGACTGGTCAGAGATCCATCCGGCGTGGTCTGGAGCCATCGTTCGATGACCTCCAGCGACTGGAAATCCTCGGACTGCTCAAAGAGCGTCCGGGCTCGATCCTTGGCACGGAGGAAACGTCGCAGCGAGATGTAATTGGAGCGGCCCTTGACCAGAACGGCGGAGAATTCATCGCCGCAGACGGCGCGGACCAGGGGGATATCCTTGTTGAGCAATTGCTCCTGCAGCGCGATGGTGTGGGTGGAGACCAGGGCGCGGGGTTTATCGGTGGGCGGTGGCTGGTCACCGCCATCGCCCTGACGCTTACCGGCCCATTGATCGCGGGTACGGAATATCCAGTCCACCAGTGGAAACAGATAACCGAAGCTCTTACCCACGCCCGTGCCCGCTTCCACCACCAGGTGACGCCGCTGACCGAGCGCTTCGCCGACGGATTCGATCATCCGCGCCTGCTCCGGTCGAAATTCGTAGCGCGACCCCAATCGACGGGCGATCGGGCCTTCCGGGGCGATCATGTGTTGAAGATCAAGGCCCATCGACAGCCATTGTAGATGCCCGCGGCTGAATCCCGCGCAATCGGGACCACCGAGGGCGAAATCGAACCGGAAGGGTGGTCGGATCACCGCCCATCAAGCAGTCGCATGCCCAGAAAGTCACTGAGCTCGGGAATGGCCCGAATCTTTTCGATGACCTTCTGGATGTCGTATTCCAGCCGGACGAACTCCACGCGGTCATCGTGGAGAATGGCGTAGCTGCTTCTGCGGTCGCGGTCGCGCGGCTGTCCGACGCTGCCGGGATTGATCACGCATTTTTCGCCGGGGCGGAACTGGTATTTGCCATCAAGGTCCGAGGGCGGCCAGAAGTCCGGCTCATCGGTGAACACGCCGGCGATGTGCGTATGGCCCACGAAGCAGCGGCTTTCGATCCGGTCGAAGATCATGCTCATCTTGTTGGGGGCCGAACTGACATCATCGGGAAAGATGTACTCATTGATCGGCCGGCGGGGCGAAGCATGGAACCAGAGGCAGGAGTCATATTGCTGGCGCACGGGAAGGTTGCCCAGAAACTCCCATCGGCCGCGCTTCCGGTCCACATCCGTTTCGGCCTCAAGCTGGAAGCGGGTCCAGAACGCGGCGGCCTCGGCGCTGACGTTGAAACTGGTCGGCTCGTAGAGCACCGCGAAATCGTGATTGCCCATCAGCGACCACTGGCATCGCTCCATGACCAGATCAAGGCACCGCACCGGGTCCGGGCCGTATCCGATGATGTCGCCCAGGCAGACGATGCGCTCGATGCCCCGGCGTTCGATGTCGGCCAGAACCACTTCCAGGGCATCGAGATTCCCATGAATGTCGGAAATAATGGCCAGGGTCACGGGTGGAATGAACTCCGCTGGGCCGGGCGTTGGGCATGCCGGCGGTCATAAGGCCGTGGGGGCGGTGAGAGCCGACGGCTGGCAAACCGCGTCCAGCCGCCGCCGAACGAATAAAGATAGGAGATTTTCAGCGGTGCGTCGAACCTGTGAATCGGCCCGGACGATGGTTGGATTCTGCCACGGCCCCGCGTCCGGGGGTGGGCCCTAAAGTGCGTTGGAAAGACAGGCGCGGCCGTGGAGCCGGCCGCGCCTGACAGAGTTCGAAATCGCACCCGGCCAACCAGCGACGGCGGCCCGGTCCGAGGATCACCGGCGATTCATCACGATGATCAGGACATACCAGAACAGTGTCGCCAGCGCGGCGAACAAGCCCAGCGCCGCGGCCACATCCTGATCGACCCGGTAGTGCAGGAGAATGTTGCTGGTCTGATACAGAATCCAGCCGCACATCACCACCACCATGCAGACGGCGAAGAACACGCCCAGCGAGAAGCCCATGATCAGCGAACCGACGATGAAAATCAGGGCGCCGAAGGTGGCGACCACCAGAAGCGGGCGGAGGAAGCTGAAATCCTTGCGGGTGGTGAACACCACGCCGGTCAGCACGCCAAAGAGCAGGATCGTGCTCACCGCCGCGATCGGAATGGCATCCGGGGCGTACCGCGTGGCCACCGAGATCAGTGGAATGAAAATGATCACCTCGGCCACGACGTACAAGCCCAGGCCCATGTACTGTGTGCCCCGGGATACGGCGGATTGAGCCCAGTGTTCGGCGATCTTGCCCACGACGATGAATGCGACCAGAACCACCAACCAACTGATGCGCGAGCCGAACATGGCCTGGGCCATGGTGTCGATCGAATCGCCGAACACCGAGAAGATCAGGGTCAGCAGCAGCGTAAAGGCGACGACCGCGCCGGCGAGGTGGGTGTACGTCCGCCGGATGAACGCCACGCGCTCATCCTCGGTCAACTCCGCCACGACCTGTTCGTAGCGGGCGGTCAGCAGGTTGGCATCCGATGCGGTGTTGTAGGCTGAAGATTGATGCTCGTCGTACCTTGGCATGTGTATCGTCCTCAAGCTTGTGGGTGTTCCCCGGGGAGCCGGGCGCAACGCGACGGTTGGCCGGAACGGCGATGTCTGATTGTCCCGTGGGGTTTTGCCAGACCGACCCGGCGGCCCTTTTTCGCCGGTCCGGCCCACTTGCCGGCGGCCGAACCGCTGACAATAGGTTACCGATCAATACCGGTCGGAGTCAATAGTCGGTTCCCTTTTGCCACGATCGAGCGCCCGCGATCGGTTCTCTGCCGCTTGCCCGTTGCCCCGGCCGGAGTTAGAACACGATCATGGATGATTTATCGGCACTGATCACCGCCCTGGAGCAGGGGAAGATGGTCGTGCTGGCCGACGACACGCAGCGCGAGAACGAGGGAGACCTGGTCATCGCGGCCCAGCACATCACCCCCGAGGCGGTGAACTTCATGCTGCGCGAAGCGCGGGGGATGCTCTGTGTGGCCCTCTCGCCTGAGATTTGCGATCGGCTGGACCTCGAGCCGCAGTCGGCCCAGAACAACACCCAGCGCGGCACGGCGTTCACCATCAGCGTGGATGCCCACCACCGCTTTGGCATCTCGACCGGGGTCAGCACCGCCGACCGGGCCCGGACCATCCGCTTGCTTGCCGATCCCGATGCCACGGCCCGCGATTTTGTCCGCCCCGGCCATGTCCATCCGCTCCGCGCCCGGGATGGCGGGAGCCTGGTCCGAGCCGGCCAGACCGAAGGATCGGTGGACCTGTGTCGCCTGGCCGGGCTGATCCCCGCCGCCGCGATCATCGAGGTGCTCAATGATGATGGCACCATGGCGCGGCGGCCGGAGCTGGAGAAGCTCTGCCGGAAGCACAACCTACTGATGGCCACCGTCGCCGACGTGATTCACTACCGGATCGAACGCGAAAAGCTGGTCCGGCGGATCGATGAAGCGCCTTTCCAAACGGAGTTCGGCGAGTTCCGGTTGATCGCCTACGAAAGCGATGTCGATCCGCTGCCCCATGTGGCCCTAGTGTGTGGCGAGGTTGGCCGGCTGGATGCTTCCGGGCGACCGATCGAGCTGGACCGGCCGATCCTGGTGCGCATGCACAGCCAGAACCTGCTGGGCGATGTCTTCGGTGATATGGCCCAGCCATCGGGCAGCACGCTGCGGGATGCCATGAAGTTGATCCAGCGCCAGGGGGAAGGCGCGATCGTCTACCTGCGGCACGAGCAGATGGGCCAGGGTCTGTTGCGGCGATTGCAGACGCTGCGTCCGTCCGGCCCGCCGCGCGAAGCCGAATCCTCAACCCCTTCCAACTCGGGCACCATGCAGGACATGGAAGGGCCCGGCAAGGCCACCGATTTCCAGGGCGATCACCCGGCCATCGGCCGAAGCCAACTCGAACCCGGCATCCGCCCGCCCGCCGATAAACGCGACTACGGCATCGGCTCGCAGATTCTCCGCGACCTGGGCATCCGCCAACTCAAACTCATCACCCGTCACGGCTTCACCCCCACCGCGCTTGCCGGCTTCGGCCTGTCCATCGAAGGCTTCATCGACCCGGAAACCGGCCGGATGACCGGCGACTGAGGGCGGATCGGACACCCGGCAAAACGTATCTCCACGTGCTGGTCGATTCCCGGCCCGTGGTCGATCGCGACCCGAATTGATCTTAAAGGCGCGATTTAAGTCAAGTATACTTTGCTTAAATCGCGCTTTTAAGGCCAATTTGGTGATTTCGGGGTGCTTTTCGGGGGTCAGGTTGCTTTTCAGGAGACAAAAATATCTGGTGGTTTTGGCCGCTCGGGGGCGATCGGGTGCGGGTTGCGGGAGGGCGTATCGGCCGCGAATTTCCGGGCAGTTTCCGGTCGAACCGGTCAGGATCGGGGGCGACGATTCGTGATAACCTGTTGGCGATGGATCACCGCATCGGCATGGAGCAAAACGATGAAGGTCATGGTTCTGGCAGGCGGCCCGGATCGGGAACGGGAGGTGAGTCTTCGTTCGGGCGAGCAGGTGGCTCAAGCGCTCAGGGAGGCGGGTCACGAGGTTCTTGTGCGGGATGTGCTTCCCGGGGCCCTGGGCGTTCTGGATGAGTTTTCGCGATGGGGCGGGGATGTGATCTTCCCGGCGCTGCATGGCCCGTGGGGCGAGGGTGGCGGCTTGCAGGCGATTCTGGATGAGCGCGGGCTCGCTTATGTTGGCAGTCGCGCACCGGCGGCGCGCTGCGCGATGGATAAGCACGAGGCCAAGCGCATCCTCGCCGAGGCGGGAATCACGGTTCCGCATGGTGAACGGATCACTTTGCCCGGCAAGCCGAACTTGCCGCCGCCGGTGGTGCTCAAGCCGGTTGATGAGGGTTCGAGCATCGGAGTCAAGCTTTGCCCCGATGCCGAATCGCTGGCTTTGGCCCTGGAACAACTGGGTGATGAATATCAGCAATTGCTCGTCGAGCGGATGATCCGTGGGATCGAGTTGACGGTGGGTGTGCTGGGCACGGGTGGTGGCCATCGCTGGCTGCCGCCGATCCAGATCGTCTCCGTCACCGCCTTCTTCGATTACCAGGCCAAGTATCTTCGCGATGACACGCGCCATCTGTTCGATATCGATCTGGATGTCGCTGTTCTGACGGCGATCGGCGAGCAATCGGTCAAGGCTCACGAGGCCCTGGGCTGTCGGCACCTTTCACGCGTGGATTGGATCGTGGAGCCCGCTGGGACGGCGTATTGCCTGGAAGTCAATACGCTGCCAGGATTTACGAGCAAATCACTGCTGCCCGAAGCCGCCGCCCGGTCGGGGCTTGCCTTTCCCGAGCTGGTCGATCATCTGGTCTGTCAGGCCGCGGCGGAACCAGCGACGGCGTGATTCGTCTTATGGATAGGGCGGGGCTATGCTGAGTAGAGAAGGGGAGTCGGGGCGTTATCCATCCCGAGTCCTTGATCCGCGGTACTAAGGCGCGGGAACGGCGATCCCAGGCATTCGTCCGGCGAATGCGGTCAGTGGAGTCATGCCATGATCCGAGGTCAGCGTGAACGATCAATGAAGCTGTCCGGTCTGCGGGCGGGTGTCGTGTGTCTGCTCATGGTCGGATTATTGACCGGTACGGCCGCCGCGTCGGAAGCCGAAGGCTCGGCGAACAGGAACTCCGATCAGGATGCGGCATCAGCGGCTTCGATCCCGACGGCCGAAGTGATGGCTCTGGTCAATCGGATCAACGATGAGGTTGAGCAAGCCCGGGCGGCTGAAGCGCGGCGTCGGGCTGAGATCGAGGCGGCCAATCGCGTGATTCGAGCGATGGCGATCGAGGCGGCTCGCGGTTGGCGTGATGAGGGCGATTGGCCGCGCCGCCGCGCCGATTTCGCCCGTGACTGGGAGGGCGATCCGCCGACACAGGAACAACTCAAGCGACTCCTGACCCAACGCCTCCATGATGAACCGGCCCTTGACGGGTATCTGCGTTGGCAATTGCTTTCGTTCGAGCCGGATGTGGCTGAGTGGGATTCCGCCGCGCAGCTTGCCTTGATTCGCGGCATGCCGCGGGTCATTCCTCCGCCGCAGCCCAATGTGGGGGCGATGAATCAGGCCCGCCGCGAGGCCCTTGCCCGCGTCGATGCGCCGGCGCAGACCCGGGTCGAGATTCGCAATTCGGCGATGGGCGATCTGTCGTTCGGGGTGCCCGGTGGTGTTCAGGTCGCGCAGGAGCGTGCGTTCATTGGAGGCTTTCAGCCGGTGCCCGGCACTGCCGCGGTCCAGCCGGAGATTCGCTCGGTGTGGAGCGGTACCTCGCTGACCGTCTCGGGGTCCATCTCGCCCGACGGCCGATTCGTTTCGCTCAATCTGCGGATATTCCGGCAGGAACTGACCGAGCTGCGCCAACAGGTGATCCGGCAGGGCATTCCCGGTGTTCAATTCCGCTCACAGGTGATCCAGCAATTGCCCAGTGCCAACGGTGTGCGATTGGCGGCCCTGATGAGCGACCTGAACGATCGCATGCAAGCCGGCGATCCGAGTTGGCGTGGGCTGGTGGACAAGGTGGTTGAAGAAGCCCAACGCGTGGGGGCCGATCCCCAACTTTCGCGGGAAGCGCGCAGTGAGCTTCTTGACTATGCGCGTCGGCTTTCGCGCGGCCGCAACACCATCGTCAGTGATGTGCGTTTCGAGAACGGCCAATATGCGGCGGTGCAGACCCATATCCAACTCCCCCGTGAACGCTATCAGGAAATCGTCGCCGCGCTGCGCGGCTGATCGTGGCGAACGGTCGGGGGATTATTGGACCTTTCAATCGCCGATTCCGTGCAAAGCGTGCATTTCACGGCATGGATGGCGTTTTTTGGGTTAAGGTTTAGCGGCGGGCGATCCATCGCGACGGGAAAGCGTAGTGGCTTTCCGGCCGTGCATGCCCGAATGTGGTTCACTGAAACTCAGGGAAACCAATGCCATGGATATGATGCGGACATATGGAAGCTGGATGTTGTCGGTGGTGATGGCCGTTGCCATGCTGGGTTTGATGACGGATCGCGCCTCGGCGTTGTCGGTCGAGGACCACACGAAGGCGACCGAAGCCATCGATAAGGCGATCGCCTATTTCCGCCAGACGCAGAATGAAGATGGATCATGGTCGCCTCGCGCCGGTCCTGCCATTACGGGGCTGGTGGTGGCTGGCATGCTGGATCAGCCCGGCATCGGCCCCAACGATCCGACCGTTCGCCGCGCGATTCAGTTCATCCTTTCCAAGGTGCAGGAAGATGGTGGCATCTACGACGGCATGCTGCCCAATTACAACACATCGATTTCCGTTTCGGCCCTGTCACGCGTGCGCGGCGATCGACGCATCGCCGAGGTTCTGGAGAACGCCGAGAAGTTCCTCAGATCGCTTCAGTATATGGAAGGATCGGTTGATGCCCAGGGTCGCGCGGTGACCGAAGATCACCCGTTCCGCGGTGGATTCGGCTATGGCAATCACGGCCGCCCCGATGGCTCGAATACGCAGATGACCGCGCAGGCGTTCCGTGATCTGGGCATCGACTGTAATGACCCGGCCTTCCAGGAGATCGTGCGGTACACCAGCCGCTTGCAGGCCATCCCGGAGAACGAATTTCTGCGTGGCAAGGTGGAGATGGACGGCGGGGCGATCTACGCGACCAGCATCAACAAGGACCTGATCGGCGTGCCACAGAGCTTTGCGACTCCCGAAGCGCGCGAAGCGGCCATCGAGGGCAAGCCCATGCCGCCGCTGCGGACCTACGGATCGATGTCCTATGCCATGATCAAGACCTACATCTACGCCGACCTGAAGCGGGATGATCCTCGCGTCATTGGCGCTTATAACTGGATACGAAACAACTACACGGTGGAACACAACCCCGGAATGCCCGAAGAACTCAAGCACAATGGCTACTTCTACTACCTGATGACCATGGCTCGAGCGCTGCACGCATGGAACGCCCCGGTTCTGGATAAGGATGATCAGCCGATCCTGTGGCAGTCGGACATGGTCCGCAAGCTCGTCTCTTTGCAACGCGAGGATGGATCGTGGATCAACGAGGCCGATCGCTGGATGGAAGGCGATGTCAACCTGGTGACCGCTTACGCCCTGATCGCGATCAATAATGCTCTGGGCCGCGAACGCTGATCGGGGCCTACCCTGTAAGCGAGTGCCGGGCCTGCGAGCGAGCCCGCCGGCTCGATCATCGGCCAGCGGGTGCGGTGAGGTGTCCGCCCCTTAGCGCATGGCTTCGAGCAGTTCTTCGAGTTCGCCCACCGCCTTGGCATCGCCCTGTTTACGCGCCGCATCAATGCCGAGCGTGGCCGCTTCCCGGGCATCTTCGTTCCGGCCCATGTCGGCCAGCACCCGCGCTTTCTGATACCACGCATAGGCGTATTTCGGGTCGATGCCCAGTGTCCGGTTCAACCAGGCCAGGGCTTCATCCTGCCGCCCGGCCTTGTTGTGCTCCATCGCGATGCCGTAGGTGCAGAAGGTGTCTTCCGGCTCCTGCTCGTGCATGCGCATCAGTTGCGTGAGTCGCTCGGTCATGCGATGGCCTCCCTTGGCATTGAGCCCCACCCCCGGAATGCGTGTCCCCGGAACCCGTACCCCCGGAACCCGGCCCCCGGAACCGCACCCCCCGGAACGCCGGACCTCCGGATATTGTCTTGCGATTCGCCGCGCAAGCGGAAGCGACGAAGGACGTCATCGGCGTCCTTTCGGCTCAGGGTCATGATAACGCCAACCGGGAGGTTAGAAAGCGCTTTGAAAGCTGGGCTGGATCACTTCGAGCAGGATCAGGATCGCGACCACGATCGCCAGGGCGATCCGGTAGTAGCCAAAAAGCGCCAGGCCATGTTTTCGCAGGTAGCCGAGCATCCACTTGACGGAAATCACCGCCGCGATCCATGCCGCGACCGTGCCGATGATCATGTCCTGCCAGCCCAGGTGCTCGGCCATGTCGTTGTAGTGTTTGAGGAACTTGTACCCGCTGGCGGCCAGCAGGGTGACCATGCCCAGCAGGAAGGAAAACTCCACCGCCGCCACCAGGCTCAGGCCCACGAGCATGCCCGCGGCGATGGTCATCAGGCTTCGGCTCGTCCCCGGCCACATGGCCACGCATTGCAGCAGGCCGATAACCAGCGCCATCTGAATCGTTATGTCCGTGACCGTCTTGCCTTCCTCCGATCCCCTGGTTTTGACCACCCTGGGAATCACCAGGATCAGCACACCGCCGATGAACCACGCCGCGACCGTGTACCAGAGGTTCATCAGGTGCTCATCGATCATGTCTTCGAAGATCAGGCCGATCACCGCGGCCGGGATGATGCCCACCACGATGGCCGTGAGCAGATTGCGGCCGTCCTTGTCGCCCCGGATCGCATCGATGCTCATCTGCTTCACCCGGCTCCAGAAAACACTGGCCACCGCGAGAATGGCGCCAGCCTGGATGACGATGGCATAGGCGTTGTGGGCCGCGATCTCCTGCTCGGTCTCCGCCTCCAGACCCAGCGCCTGCTGGGCCAGGATCAGGTGACCGGTTGAACTGACCGGCAGATACTCGGTCAGGCCTTCAACGATGCCCAGAATCAAGGCTTCCCACCACTGCATGATGACCCTTTCCAATAACCGGAAAACCACGCTACGCGAAGCTGCCTTCAGAGGATCGGCAATATATCCAACCGTTCGCCACGTTTGAGCCGGCCCCCCGCGGTGGCCGGGCGATCGGGGATAAAGCAGGAAAAATGCAGGGATTCAGCGGCCGGGCAGCAGCAGCATCGGGCCCGGCTGGTCGGCGAACAGGCCCCAGGGCAGGCTACGGATGCGATCGTGTGCTTCGGCCGAGAGTTCGACGACGGTGGTCATGGCGGATGAGGCATCTTCGCCAGCGGGTCGATCCAGATCGGCGTTCCAGCGGATTTCCAGCGTTTTGTCGCCGAGCATCGCTTGCAGCACGATGCGCGGCTGATCCATCGCTCGCAGCCGTCTTCGTAGATCGGGTTCGGCTTCGATCCGCCTCGCTTCGATCCCCATGGCCGCGCCATCGATGTGGAGTGTGCCTTGTGCATCGACGGCCAGGGTCAGTTCGCCCCACCGAGGCTGGGAAAAATGGGCCAGTCTCACTTCGCCGGTACGTGGGGTGGTTCTCAGGATGACCAGTTCCAGATCGTGCCGGCCGGCGGGCAGCACCGGGCCGATGACCGCCGGCTGATGGGGTGTGGCCGGTCTGGCAGATGCGATCGGTGCGTCGGCGACCGTGAGAGCAACACGCTCGGCTGAGAAGACAGCCAGGGGACCGGGCAGGGGCTCGGCCACTTCGATACGGCCGGCCATGCGGATGGCGCTTGCGCGCGGCAGGTTCTGAGCCGCGAAGCCGAAATCAGTCGGGTTGACGGTCCGAACCGCGAATTCTCGATGAGATTGCGCCAGCGTGGGTGGGCCATCGTCCTTGCCGTCCGAGGCGGCCGGGCGCGAGCGTACCTGTGAGGGGAGGAACAGCTCCGCCCAAAGCCCCGGCTCCGGCTGGCCGGGCGTGCGACGAATCAGCGCATCGGCCGGCAACTCGATCCAGCGGCCCTCGGCAACCCCCAGTGCAAACCCCGCTTTAGAAGATACTTGTGATGATGGAAAGCGGATGGTGGTGCTGAGGGTGGCCGGCTTCACCGGGGATGGTCCAGCGGCCGTGGAAGCCTTGGGCTCATCATCCTCGGTGGCGGCTGCCCCGTGTCCGCTTCCATCGAATCGGAAAAGGTCGGCTTTGGCGGTGGGAGAGACCGTGCCGTCGGGTGAGTGATCACGGATCAGCAGAATCGGGCGCCGATTCCAGTCGGGAGTGGCCGCGAGGGTCAGCCAAGGTCCATCCTGTTCCCACCCCCAGAACAGGGCATCGAAGGCCGGTCGGCGGTCATCCAGCCAACTCCCAAACCGCCGGTCCAAGGCTTCCCGATCTTCGATCAACTCGTATAGCCTATTCATCATCCATGGTTTGCGCACATCATGATCGGTCTGGCCAACCTCGGCCAACTCCCGGAGCCATCGTGTGAATGCCGCCCGCCGCTGGGGCTGGGCAAGGAAGAACGAGACGATCAGAAACCCCTCCGCGCGGCTGAGGCGTTCCTCAGCCATCAGCTCACTCAATGGACGGGGCGATCGGGCCAGTGCATCGAGGCCGGCGCGGCCAAGCTGAAGTGGGGTTGGGCGATCGAAGATGTGAATTTGCAAATGGTTACGCTCGGAATCGAACACATGCGATGCGGTGCTGTCGGCCAGGGCTTCGTAGAGCCAGTGGGGCATGGCCCGAAGGGGAGGGGCCACGGCACTGTGAACGAGATGGAAACCCTCGTGCAGCAGAAGGTAACGGTGATGCTGGCGGGTGGTGCCATCGGCGAAGAGCCAGGAGGTGAGCAGGCTGTCAAAGGTCACACCACCGGCATGGGCGAAATCCCAGCGAAGACCGTGGGCTCTTAGCGCAGCGCGAAGCCGGGCTTCGTTGGAGGCATAGATCACAGGCAGCCGACCTTCGGGCAGTGGATGACCCGGCGTCCCGAGGAGATCGAGCATGTGAGGCAGGGCGAGCTCGAGCAGCAGAAGGCCCTCGCGTGCCCGCTGATCGGAAAGGTCGGTGTAGAGGGCAAAGTGGCGACTGTTCCACCAGCGGAAACCGTGAATCCGCTGAATGTCAAGCTTCGCGGCCAACGGGGGAGGGGCCAGCCGTGGACCCTCGAAAGTGGGGGCCGGACCCGGCCAGAGGCTGCCATGGCCGGAAATGCGAATGGGATCGAAGCGGGCAGGCTGGGGCGAATCCGGCTCATCCCCCCGCAAGTCCGGGGGCGATGCGGCGAAGAACAGGCACGCGGACAGCGCACAGAGCATGATGAGCCGGGCGCGGCAACGTCCGATGATGCCACCGCTTCGGCTCGCTCCTAAACTAGGGAGTCTGATGTCCAAGGAAACCCGCTTCAACCTGATTGTCCTTGTCGTTCTGCTCGCTGCGCTGGCTCCCGGGGCGGTGATCCTGTTCAACAAGAAACTGGATCCGGATGCCTCGATGATGTACCTGCCTTCGGTTCTACCCAACGCATTCAGTTACAACGATCCTTGGGAGCGGCCGCCCCACATTCAACGCATCGTCCCGGAATTGACCGGCCAGTGGGTTCGGATACTGGCCGAGGAGTTCATGAATGATCCTAACGTTCGAGAGGTTCGCTGGCTTTCGGGGATGATCTCCCAGCGGCGCGGGTTCGAGCTGGTGGCGGTTGGCGAGGTGGAGGAGGGGTGGATTCTGGGCCTTGTGGTGTGGCAATTGAAGGATGAGCCGGACCCGGAATCGTGGATCATCACGGTCAACGGCGATCAGGTCCAGCCGCGCCAGGTCGTGCTGCGACGCACCCCCCGGGAGGTCCGCGAAGAACTCAAGGGTCTTGGCATGGTCGAACCGCACCGGCAGGCGAGGTGGGTTGATCTGGTGCTGCCCGGTGCGGCGTGGGACGGCATGTCGCCCATCGAGATCCACTTCGCCACGCCGGATCGTCTGGATGTGGATCAGGCGAGGTTTCGACTTGGGCGGGGTTCGAATGCGGCTTCCTGATCGCTCGAATGCGGGGTTCGAGATGGGCGGGCGTTAATCGGGCTTGGCTCTCCTATTTTCGGGTTCAGACTTCTGGATTCCGTTTGGATGTTTTGCCGGTTTCGAGCGACTTGCCAAGCATGGCATCCCAACTAAGATAGGGCCCCGCTCGCGAAGGGTCGTCCTTAGCTTTAGTGCGGTAAACGTTTGCCCCTGAAGGCAGTTGGTCCGGCATTGCTCCTGGGTGTGTTGCCATAAGTACCGAAGAATCTTCGAGCCTGGTTTTTCCGCGTTGGTCCAATTACCTTCTCCCGGTCATGCTGCTGGCCGGGGTGGGTATGGTCAGCTATGTGCCGTTGCTGCTGGGCCTGACCTTCTCGCCGCGCACCACCGACATCGGCTATGCGCCCAAGCAGCCGGTGGAGTTCAGTCACGCGGTTCACGCCGGCCAACTGGGCATGGATTGCCGTTACTGCCACACCACGGTGGAGGAAGCGGCGTTCGCGGCGGTGCCGCCGACGGCGACCTGCGCCAACTGTCACAGCAATGAGCCCAACGTTCCGGGCATCTGGCGGAATCAGCAGAAATTGACGCCGGTGCATGAGAGCCTGGCCACGGGCCGGCCGATCGAGTGGGTTCGGGTGCATGACCTGCCGGATTACGCCTACTTCAACCACGCCGCGCACGTGAACAAGGGCGTGGGCTGCGTCGAGTGTCACGGGCGGGTGGATGAGATGGAGGTGGTCACGCAGGTTCAGACGCTGAGCATGGCCTGGTGTCTGGAGTGTCACCGCGAGCCCGAGCGGTTCCTGCGTCCGGTCGATCAGGTCACCAACATGACCTGGGATCCGGTCAGGGAGACGGGCAAGAGTCAGCTTGAACTCGGGCTTGAGCTGAAGAAGAAGTACGACATCAAAGGCCCGCAATACATGACGAGTTGCTCCACGTGTCATCGCTGAACGAAAACCTCAAGGGACGCGATTACTGGCGTAGTCTCGAGCATCTGGCCCAGTCGCCGGAGATCGAGGCGGTGATCGACCAGGAGTTTCCCGGTTACAGTCCCGAGGAGATCCAGGGGCTTTCGCGCCGGAGATTCCTCAAGATCATGGGCGCTTCGATGGCTCTGGCCGGGTTGACGCTCAGCGGTTGTCGGCGATGGCCCACTCGACAGATTCGGCCCTTTGCCGCGCGGCCGGAAGGCATGGTGCCGGGCATCGCCAACCATTACGCCAGCATGATGACGCTGGGCGGCGTCGCCGGCGGCTTGCTGGTCAAGAGCTACGACGGCCGGCCGATCAAGATCGAAGGCAACCCGCTGCATCCCGAATCGAAGGGCGCTGCATCGGCCTTCGCGCAGGCATCGATTCTCGAACTCTACGACCCCGACCGCAGCCGCCGACCGATCCAACGCACCGGCGGGGAAGCGCGGCCTGGAACCTGGGACCTGTTCAGCGCCTACAGCCGCGAGCAGATGGCGCGGCATCGCGAAACCGGCGGGCGCGGCCTGGCCGTGGTGGCCGAGGCCGATCATGGACCCACCTTCCAGCGGCTCCGCGCCCAGATGCTCGAACGGTTCCCCGAGATGACCTGGGTGACCTGGGAGCCGATCTGCCGGGATCATGAACTCGAGGGCGCAAGGCTCGGTTTCGGTAAGCCCGTCCGGACGCATTACCACCTCGAGCGGGCACAGTGCATCGCCTGCTTCGATGCCGACCTGCTCGGTCGCCATCCGGCGGCGCAGAAACTTGCCCGGCAATGGTCCGCCGGTCGGCGCTCGGCCGATGAGGGCGAGATGAATCGGCTCTGGTCGATTGAAAGCGACTTTACGATGACCGGGGCCGTGGCTGATCATCGCCTGCCGGTCAAGCCAAGTCGCGTCGGCAGAGTTCTCGGAGCCCTTCACGCCCGATTGAGCGCTGAGCTGCCCGGTTTGGAAATGCTCAGCAGTGCGCAACTGGCTGATCACGAGACGAAGTTCGTTGAAGCGCTTGCCCAGGACCTGCTGGCCAATCGGGGCCGGAGCCTGGTGGCGGTTGGAATCGGTCAGCCCGCCTGGGTCCACGCCGAGGCGCACCAGATCAACATGGCTCTGGAGAACCAGGGCTCGACCGTGACGTTCACCGAGGAACCGGGCATCGAAGCCGACCATCAGACGGTTGCGCATCTCAAGCAACTCGTCGAGCGGATCGATGATGGCGCGATCGACACGCTGATCATGCTCGGCGGCAACCCGGCTTACGACACGCCGATCGACCTGCGACTCAGCGCCGAGCGGCTTGGCCGTGTCGAGCACACGGTGCATCTATCCCCATACGTCAACGAAACCAGCACGCTCTGCCGCTGGCATCTGCCCCGTGCCCATTATCTGGAGTGCTGGGGCGACGGCCGCGCCTGGGATGGCACGCTGTCCGTGCAGCAGCCCCTGATTCTTCCGCTGTTCAACGGCCGTTCGCCGATCGAGTTGATGGCGTTGCTCCTGCGGCGGCCGCAGCGCGAAGGCATCGACCTGGTTCGCGAAACGTTCCGTGAGCAGAACCTGCTTCCCGGGGATAAGAGCTTCGAGAAGGCCTGGCGCGAAGCGCTGCACAACGGCGTGGTGGCCGATAGCGCTTACGCGACGATCACCGACGATGGCTTTCAACAACCCCTGCCTGCCGATGACGAGGCGGCCCAGGGGCTGGAGATCGTCTTCGCCGCCGACTACTCGGTCTACGACGGCCGCTTTGCCAACAATGGCTGGCTCCAGGAAATGCCCGACCCCATGACCAAGCTGACATGGGACAACGCGGCGTTCATCGGGCCGGAAGAGGCGCGTGAGCTTGGGCTTGCCCACGGCCGGATGGCGAATCTGACCGGCCCGAATCTGCCCGAGGACGGGTTGAATATCGCCGTGTTCGTGATGCCGGGCATCGCCCGGGGCACGGTGGTGCTGCCGCTGGGCTACGCCCGCGCGGCGGCGGGCAACGTGGGCAACAAGCTGGGCTTTGACACCTACGCCCTTCGCCACAGTCAGACGCTCTTTGGCGGCATGGGCTATTCGCTCAGCCGGGCGCGGGGTCGATACACCCTGGCGACGACGCAGAACCATCACATCATTGATGACAACGTCGGTCGCTGGGGCGTTGAGAAGCGCATCGGCAAGCCCGGCGGAAGCGGATACCTGGTCCGCGATGGCTCGTTTGAGCAGTACCAGCGCGATCCCAACTTCTTCCGCAAGCCGGCGCATGGCAATCTCGAGCTTCAGCTTTTCGAGGCGCCCCACAAGTTCAACGATCCCCATGCCTGGGGCATGGCCATCGACATGAACAGTTGCATCGGATGCAACGCGTGCGTCATGGCGTGCCAGGCGGAGAACAACGTGCCGATCGTCGGCAAGAGCGAAGTGGCCAACAGCCGTGAGATGCACTGGATTCGCATCGACCGATACTTCAAGGGCGAATACACCCTGCGTACGCCGGATGTGATCTTCCAGCCGATGATGTGCCTGCACTGCGAAAAAGCGCCATGCGAACAGGTCTGCCCCGTGGCCGCGACGGTTCACGACACCGAGGGGTTGAACACCATGGTGTACAACCGCTGTATCGGCACGCGGTACTGCTCGAACAACTGCCCCTACAAGGTCCGGCGGTTCAATTACTTCGATTATCAGGCCAAGGACCCGCGCGGCATGGCGATGCCCTGGCTGGGCATCCCCGACCAGCAGCAGCGCGAGGTGATCGACAGCATCAAGCAGATGGTGTTCAACCCCGAGGTGACCGTGCGGATGCGCGGCGTGATGGAAAAATGCACCTTCTGTACCCAGCGGATCGCTGATGCCAAGCGCATCGCCACGGTGGAGTACCGCCGCAACCAGCGCCAGAGCGAAACCCTGACCGATGGCGAGGTGGTGGTGGCCTGCCAGCAGAGCTGCCCGACCGAGGCGATCGTGTTCGGCGATCTCAACGATCCCAACAGCCGGGTTTCCAGGCTGATGCGGGGCAAGCGGACTTACGAAGTGCTGCGGGAGCTGAACAACCAGACCCGCGGCCGGCACATGGCCAAGGTGCGTAACCCGGCCTTTGACCCCTACGACGGATAAGCGGATGAACGTCGCGTCGGGCCAATCCGACGCGGGATGGAACCCCGTAGACCATGGCAACGCTCAACCCAGGCATCACGATCCCGCGGGATACCGCCGCGCCCGGCGGGCGGGAACCGGATAACTCCAGCGACGATCCGCGCGGCCGCGCTCCGCTGGTGCTGGGCGATAACGATTTTTCCAGTGTGACCGACAAGGTCACGGCCATCGCCCTCAAGCCCATGAACCAGACGCCCAAGGCGTGGTACGTGGCCTTTGCCATCTCGCTGGCCATGCTCAGCCTGCTGGGCGTCACGGTCGCCTACCTGCTGACCACCGGCGTGGGTGTGTGGGGCAACAACAACCGGGTCGCCTGGGGCTTTGACATCATCAACTTCGTGTTCTGGGTGGGCATCGGCCACGCCGGAACGCTGATCTCGGCGATCCTCTTCCTCTTCCGCCAGAACTGGCGCACCAGCATCAACCGTTTTGCCGAAGCGATGACCATCTTCGCGGTGACCTGCGCCGGCATCTACCCGGCGCTGCACATCGGCCGGGTGTGGCTGGCTTACTGGATGCTGCCTTACTTCAACCAGATGGGCATGTGGCCGCAGGCCCGCAGCCCGCTGCTGTGGGACGTGTTTGCCGTGACGACCTATGCCACGGTCTCGGCGCTGTTCTGGTACGTGGGCATGGTGCCGGACCTGGCCACCTTCCGCGACCGGGCGAAGAACAGAATCGGCAAGCTGATCTACGGCCTGGCGGCGCTGGGCTGGAACGGTTCCAGCCGCCATTGGATGCGGTTCGAGCGGGCTTATCTGCTGCTGGCCGCCCTGGCCACGCCGCTGGTGCTTTCGGTACACAGCGTGGTGTCGTTCGACTTTGCCATCTCCCAGCTTCCTGGCTGGCACACGACGATCTTCCCGCCGTACTTCGTCGCCGGCGCGGTGTTCGGCGGGTTCGCGATGGTGATCACGCTGGCCATCCCCGCGCGGCAGTTCTTCGGGCTCAAGGATATGATCACCATCCGCCACCTGGAGAACATGGCCAAAATCATGCTCGGCACCGGGCTGATCGTGGCATTCGCTTATGTATCCGAGTTCTTCGTCGCCTGGTACAGCGGCCACCACTTCGAGCAGTTCGTCTTTGCCAACCGCGTGGTCGGGCCGTATGCCTGGGCGTTCGGCGTAATGTTCTTCTGCAACGTGATCGCCCCGCAGGCGCTCTGGTTCAAGGCCATGCGGACCAATATCTGGGTGCTGCTGGCCGTGGCCATGTGCGTCAATGTGGGCATGTGGTTCGAGCGGTTCGTGATCATCGTGACCTCGCTGCATCGCGACTTCCTGCCGGCCAACTGGACGATGTACGCCCCGACCTGGGTGGATATGGGCATGCTGATCGGCAGCTTCGGCCTGTTCTTCACCATGTTCCTGCTTTTCTGCCGCTTCCTGCCCATGGTGGCGATGGCCGAAGTCAAGACCGTGATGCCCCAGTCCCATGTCGAGCATCACGGAGACTACGCCGGCGACTACCACGGCGATTACGGCCAGACCGATGATGAATCAGCCAACGACAAGGAGGATCAGCCCTGATGCAGGATGCCGCCTCCCATCCCACGCCCCATGGTCAGGCCACCGCCGCCACTGAGCAGGCCTCCGCCGCGCCCTTTGCCATGCTGGCTGAGTTCGCCGATGTGACTTCCGTGGTCAACGCCGCCCGCAAGACGCGGGAGCAGGGCTACGTCCACTTTGATGTCCACTCCCCGCTGCCGATTCACGGCATTGACCGGGCGGTGGGTATCCGGCCGACCATCCTGCCCTGGCTGACGCTGGCCGGTGGGCTGGCGGGTTTCTTCGGCGGGCTGTTCCTGGTCTGGTGGATGAACGCGACGATGTTCAGCGGCGTGACCACCAGCCTTCAGGGTTATCCCTACCTGATCAGCGGCAAGCCGATCTTCAGCCTTCAGGCCAACATTCCCATCATCTTCGAAACCACCATCCTGCTGGCGGCTTTCGCCACGGTGTTTGGCATGTTCGCCCTCAACCGCCTGCCGATGCTGTATCACCCGCTTTTCAAGAGCAGCCGGTTCAGCCGCGTGACCAGCGACCGGTTCTTCCTGGTCATCGAGGCGGATGATCCCAAGTACGACTCCCGCTGGACGCGGGAGTTTCTGGAGAAGCTCGATCCGCTGTCGATCGAGGAAGTCGATGACTGAAACGAACATCGTCGCGGCTGATGAGTCGGCGTCGATGACTGGAAAGTAACACTCGTGAACAAGTATCAGCGAGAAACCCTGCCGGTTCCCCTGCCCTCGAAGCTCAAGAAAGAGCTTCTGCTGGGTGCGCCGCCGTTCTGGCTGGTGAGCGGTGTGGTGATCGCGGTGCTGCTGAGTCTGGTGCCGCTGTCGCTGCTGCTGCGGGCGCGGGTGACCACCAGCGAGCATCCCCGGATGCACCTGATCCAGGACATGGGCGTGCAGCCGAGCTTCGGCCCGCAGGCGGCCAGCCCGGTCTTCGCCGATGGCCGGGCGATGCGTCCGCCGCCGCCGGGCACCGTGGCCGTGGGCCAGCTTCGCGAGGATGACCACTATTACCGCGGCTTCGTCTGGGAGCGCGATGAAGAGGGCCGCCTGCGACAGCGGTTCTTCAACGAGCTTCCCGATCAGGTGGTGGTGGACAGCGCGTTCATGGAGCGCGGCCGGGAGCGGTACAACATCTTCTGCGCCACCTGCCACGGCATGGACGGACACGGCGACGGCCTGGTGACCCAGCGCGCCATGGAAATCGGCGGCATCGGCTGGATTCGCCGCGATCTGCTGGGGCCGACCTACGACCGCGAGAACTACACCGACGGGGAAATGTTCAACGTCATCACCCACGGCATCCGCAGCATGGGGCCCTACGGCAGCCAGATTTCCGTCGAGGACCGGTGGGCGATCGTGGCCTACCTGCGCGCCCTGCAGCGCTCCCAGCGCACGGGCATCGAAGACCTCGAGCCCGGCGAACTGGAGCAACTGCGATGAACGCGATGCGATGCCCGATCCATGCCCCGGCGACCGTGCCAACCGACTCGACTGACAGGAGTGGTCTGTGAGCAGTCCTTCGCCAAGTCCTGATCTGAGCAAGCAGCCGCTTCGGCTCGGGCCCGAATCCCAGGGCTGGATCCGGTTCTGCATCATCGCGGCGGTGGTGGGCGTGCTTTCGGCGGTGGCCCATCTCTTCCTGGCGGTGGATGGCGATAAGCGCTTCTTCCTGGCGTATGTCGTGGCCTATGGCTTTATCCTGAGCCTCTCGCTGGGCGGCCTGTTCTTCGTGATGATCCAGCACCTGTCGCGGGCCGGCTGGTCGGTTGTCGTTCGCCGCCCGGCCGAACTGCTGGCGGCCAACATGCCGGTGGTGGCGCTGCTGTTCCTGCCCATCGCCGTCTCGGTGGCCATGGGTGGGGGTGAAATCTACCCCTGGGCACAGCCGGACTCCGCGGCCGTCGAGTACGCCGAGGAAGGAACCTTCCGCGAATCGCTGGCCGGGGTCGAGCACCTCTACCTGCACCAGGTCCTGGACGGCCTGACCATGGAAAAGCGGCCTTATCTCAACCGGCCATTCTTCCTGCTGCGCTGGGCGCTTTTCCTGGCCCTCTGGATGTGGATGGCCCACTGGTTCCTCAAACATTCAACGCTTCAGGATGAGACCGGCGATCACCAATTAACCGTCAAGCAGGAGACCTGGGCGGGATTGCTGCTGTTGATCTATGCCCTGACGGTGTCGTTTGGCGCCTGGGACCTGCTGATGAGCGTGAACCCGCACTGGTTCAGCACGATCTTCGGCGTTTATTACTTCACCGGCGCGGTGGCCGGCACCCTCGCGGTGATGATCCTGCTGCTCAAGTTCCTGCAGGGACGGGGTTACCTCAACGAGGTGGTGACGGTCGAGCACTACCACGACCTGGGCAAGTTCCTCTTCGCCTTCGTCTTCTTCTGGGGCTACATCGCCTTCAGCCAGTACATGCTGATCTGGTACGCCGCGCTGCCCGAGACCACCGGCTGGTTCACCAACCGTGGGGCGACGGCCGTGCGTGAAGAGATGAACGGTTGGCTCTGGATCGCGATCCTCCTGGTCGTCGGCCACTTTGTCATTCCGTTCGTCGGGCTGATGTCCCGGCATGTGAAGCGGAATGGAGGTGGGCTGGTGTTCTGGGCGGGCTGGGTGCTGGTGTTCCACTGGCTGGACATTTACTGGGTGGTGATGCCGGAGATGGGCCCGGCGGTGGTGCTGGGCCCGATGGAGATCGGTCTGGCGGTGGCGCTGTCGGCGGTGTTCGCCATCGGCCTGATCCGGCGGGCGTCGAAGGTGAACCTTGTGCCGACGCATGATCCGCGCCTGGCCGATTCGATCGCATTTGAGAACCTCTAAGGAACAGCAAGCTGTTCGATCGGCCCGCGCGGCCGACCCGGCTTGAACCTGGGTAAGCCGACCATGGAAAACCAACCCCATCACGAGAAGCCCCCGCCCCCGGAAGCGCCCCCGCCCCCGGAAGCGCCCCCGGCACCGGAAGCAGCCCACGGCGCCACGTCGCCGCAACCGGGCGGCCATGCGGATGATGGGCACGGCGGTGAGCAGGCCATGGCCAGCTTCGGGCGCGATATGAACATGCCGCTGCTGGTCGTGGTTTCGATCTGCTCGGTCATTGTGGTGTTCGTTGTGATCGTCCTGATCCAGGTGCTCTATTACGATCAGCAGCAGCGGCAGGATGAGGCGAAGATTTACGATCGGATTCAGCCCGAGGTCGAAGAGGCCCGACGGGTGCAGAATCAGCGTTTGAACCAGGTTCGCTGGGTGGACCCGGATGCGGAAAAGGTTTCCATTCCGATCGACCGGGCCATGCGTCTGTTCGTTGAGGATGAGACCCGGCGCCGCGCCCAGAGTGATTGATCACGGCTTGCGCCGTGACCGTGGCGGTGCGGCGGCCTATATTCTTCTGAATCGAATGGACCAATGGGCGAATCCGGGTGAAAGAAATTGGCGATGAAGATGTCCTTCTCAGGAAATCGTGCTCTGATCATCCTGATTCTGGGATGCCTGGTCGCGGGCGCATCGGTCGAGCCTCTGAAGGCCGATGAGCCGGCCGACGATCCCATGGATCGTCCGGTCGGCCGGATACCACGCGAGGTCGAGGAACTTCAGATCATCGACCGGCTCAATGAGTTGGTTCCCTTTGAAGCCGAACTGCGGGATGAAACCGGCCACATCGTTCGGCTGGGTGATTTCTTTGAATCCGGCAAGCCGGTGATCCTGAATCTGGGTTATTATTCCTGCCCGAGCCTGTGCAGCCGCGTGCTCAACGGACTTCTGGATTCGCTGAAAGACCTTGAGTGGATGCCGGGTGAGAATTTCACCGTGGTGACGCTGAGCATCGACCATCGCGAGACGCCGCAACTTGCGGCGGCCAAGAAGGAAGCGTACATGGCCGAGCTCGGCCGACCCGGGGCCGAAAACGGCTGGCATTTTCTGACCGGCAGCGAGCGGAATGTGCGCATGGTGGCCGATGCCGTGGGCTTCAATTTCCGCTGGGATGATATGCGCCGCATGTACGCCCATCCAGCGGTGATCATCATCGTCACGCCCGACGGCCGGGTGGCGCGATATCTTTCCGGAATCGTGTATCCTTCGCAGGTGGTGCGACGCTCATTGGTGGAAGCGGCCGACGGCCGGATCGGCACGTTCGTGGACCAGATTTTCCTGGCGTGCTTCAGTTTCGACCCCGCGAGGGGCCGATACACGGTCGAGGCCATGTTCCTCATGCAGGCGGCCGGTTCGCTCTCGGTGCTGGTCATCATGACGCTGATCGGACGTTCGCTCTACCGGGAGCGCGTGCGTCGGCGGGCTGCGGGGACGTTGAACCCGGGGGCTGCGTCCGAGTCGTGATTGTTTGTGAATGGCGTGCCGTTGGTGCCGTGGAAACTAGACAACATGGACAACCCATCCATCAGTAACCAAGCCAGCCTCTTCCGACTGCTGCCCAGTTCCTCCTCGACGTTCGCGCCGGACCACGACTGGCTGTTCTACTTCATCACGTGGGTTTCCGTGGCGGCGTTCGCCATCGTCATGGCGACGATGATCTATTTCGTGATCCGTTACCGCCGCCGCCATCCCGATCAGCGGGCGCAGAGCCGCGTCAGCCACTCGACGGGTCTGGAAGTCACCTGGAGTATCATCCCGACGCTGATCTTCGTCTTCATTTTCTGGTACGGCTTTAAAAGCTTCATGGACAAAGCCAACCCGCCGCGCGATGCCTACACCATCACCGCCATCGCCTGGACCTGGGGCTGGCGGTTCAGCTATGAAGATGGCGCTTTTGAAAGCCCCGAGCTCTATGTGCCCAGGGATCGGCCGGTCCGCATCCTGCTGACCTCCCAGGATGTGATCCACAGCCTCTTCATCCCCGATTTCCGCGTGAAGAAGGATGTGGTGCCCGACCGGCTCAATACGATGTGGTTCACGGCGACGGAAGTCGGCACGTTCCCGCTCTTGTGCGCGGAATACTGCGGCCGGGATCACTCCGAGATGCTCTCGAAGGTCCACGTGCTGGAGGATCGCGACTTCCGCCAGTGGTTGTCTGAGGAACGCCAGGCGGCGGACATGCTGCCGCCGCTGGAGCTTGGCGAGCGGCTTTATGTCAATCTTGGCTGCGCAAGCTGCCACTCGATCGATGGCTCCTCGATCTCCGGCGGCGGCCCATCGTTCCTGAACATCTTCCGCTACGAGCGGCCGCTGCGCACCGGGGAAGCGGTGATGGCCGATGAGGAATACCTGCGCCGATCGATCCTCGAGCCGGGCGCTGAAGTGACGGCGGGCTACAACAACATCATGCCTTCTTACGCCGGACAGGTGAATGAACGCCAACTCGCGGCGTTGGTGGCCTTCGTCAAGGCGCAGAGCGATCGGCTGACGGCCGAGGAACTCGAGGCGCTCAAGAGGCTTCCTGAAGAGGATGAGGAATCGGATGAGGATGCGGCGGATGAGGAAGCCGGGGATGAGCAAGCGCAACCGGCCGAAGTCGATTGATGGCGGCACGGCCGCCTGATCGCCGCGCCATTCGTCCCGGACCCCGAATTCAGAAGCGGAATCAGAGAATCAAAGGTTTTTGATGAGCGTTACCACGACACCCCCGATTACCGTCGGACATCGCCAGCAGCCTTCATCGCCCCCGCCGGGCTCGAATTACCTCAACGCCCGGCGAGGCATCATGTCGTGGTTGATCACGCTGGATCACAAGCGCATCGCCCTGCTTTACCTCTTCGGCGTCCTTGGGGCTTACTTTCTCGGCGGTGTTTTCGCCCTGCTCGTGCGGCTTGAGCTTTTCACGCCCAGCCCGGTGCTGGCCGGCAGTTCGGAAAAGGCCTGGGAACTGTACAACCACATGTTCACGCTGCACGGCGCGGTGATGGTTTTTCTCTTCATCATTCCCGCGATCCCCGCCATCATCGGCAACTTCGTTCTGCCCCTGATGCTCGGGGCCAAGGACCTGGCCTTTCCCCGGATTAATCTGGCCAGCTTCTATTTCTGGCTGGCGGGAGGCCTTTTCTTCACGTACGTATTGATCAAGGGTGTGCTCAATTTCACCTTCCCGGTGCTTGAGACGATCTGGGGCCCTGGTGGGCTGGATACCGGTTGGACGTTCTACACGCCGTACTCGACCACCCTGACGCAGACCGCCGTGGTCGAGGCCACGCTGGGCGCGTTCATTCTCGGGTTCGCCTCGATCCTCACGGGCGTCAACTTCATCGCCTCGATTCACACGCTCCGGCCCAAGGGCATGACCTGGTTCAGGATGCCCCTCTTTCTCTGGAGCCTCTACGCCACCAGCATCATCATGATCCTGGCCACGCCCGTGCTGGCCATCACGCTGCTGCTGCTGGCCGCCGAACGTGTGCTGGGGGTGGGCATCTTCGACCCGAACATGGGTGGAGACCCGATCCTCTACCAGCATTTCTTCTGGTTCTACAGTCACCCGGCGGTGTACATCATGGTGCTGCCGGCGCTGGGCATTCTCAGCGAGCTGATCTCCGTCTTCAGCCGCAAGCACATCTTCGGCTACAAGTTCATCGCCATCAGTTCGCTGGCCATCGCCTTCATCGGCTTCCTGGTCTGGGGACACCACATGTTCGTCAGCGGCCAGTCGCCCCTGGCCAACGCCATCTTCAGCCTGCTGACGTTCTTCGTGGCCGTGCCCTCGGCGATCAAGACCTTCAACTGGCTGGCCACGATGCACAAGGGCAGCATCAGCCTCAAGACGCCCATGGTCTATGCGCTGCTGACGATCTTCCTCTTCGTGGTCGGCGGTCTGACGGGCCTGTTCCTGGGCGCGATCAACACCAACGTACACCTGACCGACACCTACTTCGTCGTGGCCCATTTCCATTACGTGATGATGGGCACGGTGCTGTTCGCGTTCCTGGGCGCGATGTATTACTGGTGGCCGAAGATCTGGGGCAAGATGTACAACGAGAACTGGGCGAGGATCGCGGCCATCGTCGTGTTCATCGGCTTCAACCAGACCTTCTTCTGGCAGTTCATCATGGGCTCGCAGGGCATGCCGAGGCGGTATGCGACCTACAGCACGCAGTACACCCGGCATCACCAGTTCTCGACGGTGGGCGCGTTTGTCATGACCGCCGGGCTGGTGATGGTCCTGGCCAACATGGTGCATTCGGTGGCGGTGGGCCGCAGAGCCCCGCGGAACCCCTGGGGCGGCAACAGCCTGGAATGGCACACGCCCTCGCCGCCGACGACCTTCAACTTCGACCGGACGCCGTATGCCGGCGATCCGTACAACTATGACCACTGGCGGTATGTTTCGGAGGAGGAGGGATATGTGTATGATCCGCCGGACAGCGATGACGAGGACATTACACGACCGTAGCTGGAAAGCGGACAACGCCGGCTGATGATCCCGACGGGTTCCCAGGGTTTCAGGTTTCATGAGCGATTCCGACACACCGCACCATGATGGCGGCCATGGCCACGACGGGCACGACCACCCGGCCAACCTGGCCCACCACTTCGATTCGCCGCGCCAGCAATTTGATGCGGCCAAGGTGGGCATGTGGGTTTTCCTGGCCACCGAAATCCTCATGTTCGGCGGCCTGTTCTGCGCCTACGCCGTCTGGCGGGCCAACCATCCGGAAGTCTTCCTGGCGGCCCACAAAAAACTGGATATGACCCTGGGGTTGATCAACACGATCATCCTCATCACCAGCAGCTTCACCATGGCCTGGGCGGTGCGCGCTGCCCAGCTCAACCAGCAGCGCCTGCTGGTGATCCTGCTGAGCCTGACCATCGCCGGCGGCTGCGGCTTCCTGGTGGTCAAGACCTTCGAATACAGCGACAAGTGGGACAAGGGCCTCTGGGTCGGCACGAAGAATCTCTTCAATCCCCGCTACGAGGAGCCTTCGGATCGGGAAGCCAACCAGGCGCCGGGCGAGCAAGAGAATCAGGCCGGGAACGAATCGGAAAATGGCCTGGGCGAGTCGAACGAAAACACCGCCCCGGAAATGCCCCCGGAAATGTCCCCGGAAGAAACCCCGGAAGAAGCCTCGGAACAAGGTCCGGTCGCGGCGCCCGACGCCGCGCTTCAAGACCCGGACGAAAACGCCCACAACGATGAGCCGGAAGTGATGCGATCGGCGATTCCCGTGCCCGGCATGGGGCCGCCCGGACTCAGTGAGGCCTATAGCGATCAGGAGGTCCAGCGCCAGGAAACTCCGCCCACGCCCGAAGAGCTCATCGCCCAGCTTCCCGACCATGTGCGCGAGAAGTGGCTGCACCAGTTCTTTCAGGTCTACTTCCTCATGACCGGCCTGCACACGCTCCACGTGATCGTGGGCATTGGCCTGATCGGCTGGATCACCGTCCGCGCCCAACGCGGCGCGTACAGTTCCGAGTATTACACGCAGGTGGACCTGGTCGGTCTTTACTGGCACCTGGTGGACCTGATCTGGATTTTCCTCTTCCCCCTGCTGTACCTGATTCACTGAGCCGCAGCGAAACCGACCGCCCCCGGGCTGGCCGGAGATGACCGATGTTTGAGAAGAAACCCAACCCGGAATTCGAAGCCGCCGGCCAGGCGAAGGGTGAATCCCATCACGATGGGCATGGCGGCGAGCATGTCCACGCCGTGCCGCTGAGCCTTTTGACCGGCATCTTCGTCATCCTCATGATCCTCACCGGGCTGACCGTCGCGGCCACATGGGTCGAGCTGGGCGCGCTCAATGTCTGGGTCGCGCTCCTGATCGCCCTGGTCAAGGCCGCGTTCGTTGCCCTGTACTTCATGCACCTGCGCTGGGACAGCCCGTTCAACAGTTTCGTGCTTATCACCTCGCTGGTTTTCGTCGTGCTGTTCATCGGCGTCACGCTGATGGATTCACTGCAGTATCAGTCGGTGATCGAAAGATTGATCGAGCGGCAAGCCCCCTGACCGCCCCTGAGGCCTAGGATTGCCAGCGTCGGTGGCCCGCCGGCTCCGTACGCCCGCCGATCATGAGCCATGCCCCTTCCAGTCCGATTCCCCACACGCCGCCCTCGGCGGGCCGGTTGGCCATGCTGCTGTTCCTGGCCTCGCTGACGATGCTGTTTCTGGCGTCGATCGCGGCCTACGCGGTCATCCGCCTGACCGGAAGTTTGAGCCCGCCGGTCGGCTCGGTCAGCCTGCCGGGCCTGCTTTGGGTCAGCACGGTGATCATGCTGATCAGCAGCGTGACCATGCACCATGCGCTCAAGTGCGTGTCGTTCGAGCGGATTACGCACTTTAAGATTTCCATGACCGCGACATTCGGCCTGGCGCTGTTGTTCGTCGCATTGCAGGGGCCGGCGCTGGCCGGTCTGCTCGCTGAGCACAACACGTTGCGCCATGGCGGCGAGGGCGTCCAGCCGGTGCATCTCTACGGCATGGTGTTTCTGATGATCCTGCTCCACGCCGCGCACGTGGTCGGCGGCCTGATCCCCATGCTGGTGGTGCTGATCAATGCCCTGGCCGATCGATACGACCACGAACAGCACCGTCCGGTGACCCACCTGGCGATGTACTGGCACTTTCTCGACATCGTCTGGCTGGTGATGTTCGTGACGTTTCTTGCGCTGTCGTGAGGCATCCTGATGATGGAACACCGGGCCGGTCCGTCCGCGTCTGGGCCTTGCGCGGTCGCGTTGTGAAGTTGCTTGCATGCTCTCCACCCGCCGATGCCCTCACAGAAACAGCGAAGGCTCGACGTGAAAGCGATCGGCCAGCTTGCGAAGGTGATCTGTCGTCAGCCTTCGCTCGCCCTTGAGGATTTTCGAGCCCATGCTGGCATGGACGCCCAGCAGCCTGGCCAGATCAGTGCCGCTCATTTGGTTCTGTTCGAGAAGGTACTTGAGCGAATCCAGCCCAGTGACTCCTCCGGTATCGATGGCATGGTGCTCCGATTCGTAGACCTCCACGAGTTGGGTGAGGGTTTCCAGATAGAGCGCCTGGCCCTTGGTCAATCTGGGGATGGCCATGAGCCTGTCGATCATCTCGGCGGTGTCATCGAGGTGAACATCGTCAGTGATGGCGCGCGGCGGCATCAGTCGAACCAGTTCCTCGAATCGGCCGGGCAGCTTTACCTGGCCATTGCGGGTCTTACCCATGACTCAATCCTTCCACTTACCCCTGTCGTAATTGGCGTGCGTGAGCACGTCACGGATGTTGATCAACTGGTGGTCGTACCGGATGCGGACGATCAGGCGGTACTTGTTGCCGCCAATGTTGAACACCGTCAGTGTCCCGCCGAGTCCATTGGTGACCCCGTCCGCCTGTGGCAGGTCGTTCCGTAGTTCCTGGAGGCTCCCCCAACGGGCGTGCAAAGCCAGCTTGTACCACTGCCTCAGCGGTGCCACCGCATCGGGATGCCTCGACCAGAACTCGCGCAGGCGTTTGAGGCTGATCACTCGCACCAGGGTATTCTGTTCGTCCGTCGCCCTCGGGTCAAGTGATTGTGAGACAAAATGTCTAAAATTCTGTGCCGGCGGGTATGCCGGTCGTGGGGTCAACAGGAATCCACGACTCAAGCCGTCGTTTTTCAGTTCAGGAACAAGACTCCGCGCGGCCCGGGTCGATCGAGCGGATTGTGAACCCCGGGGTAGCGCGATTCGCCATCATATGTGCCCTCAGTGCCCGCGAGTCGCCACGTCAGATACCTCCGGCCACGCACGCCCCCTCACGATTCGATGCTGACTTGCGGCGCCTGGCGGATGTCGCAGCTTTCGACCTCGAAGAAGTCGCTTCGTTGGAAGCCGAACATGGCCGCCACGAGGCTGGAGGGGAACATTTCGACGCGATTATTCAGATCGCGCACGTTGCCGTTATAGAATCGGCGGGCGGCCTGGATGCGGTCTTCGGTGTTCACCAGTTCACGCTGAAGGCGCAGGAAGTGCTCACCGGCTTTGAGATCGGGGTATTTCTCCACCACCACGAACAGATGCCGCAGCGCATGCACGAGCTGGTTCTCATCCCTGGCCTGACTGGCGGCCGAGCCGGTCGAGGCCACCGCCCGCTGCCGGGCGTGGACCACCTCCTCGAGCACCGCCCGCTCGTGCGCGGCGTATCCGCGGACCGTCTCAACGAGATTGGGAATGAGGTTGTATCGTCGCTTCAGCTCGGTATCGATCCCCGACCAGCTTTCGGCCACGTGCTGGCGCAGGCGCACCAGGGCGTTGTAGGTGCCGATCATCCACAGCAGGGTCACGGCCGCCGCAATGGCGATGATCAACAGCGGGATGAGCGCTTCAGCGGGCAGGTTGGGCCTCCATATCCATCTGTTGGCTGCGCAGGTAATCCGGCAGTTGGTCGAGCAGCCCCTCGATGATGCCGACGGCGCGCTCGAACTCCTGGGGTTTGAAGCGGCTGTTGCGCCACGCGATGCCGTGGTGATGGTCGAACTCGATGCTGAATCGCGGGTTATCCAGCAGAAACCGCATCGCCCGGGTATGCAGCACATCGTACGCCCAGCGGCGGTCGGGCGCTTTGACGGTGAAGGCCCGGTTGAACTCGGCCGATTCGAAGCTGATATCGGCAAAGCCGAAGAACGAGGAGATGCTGTCGAAGAAATTTCGCCCGCGGATCAGCAGCGGTTTCACCGGAAACCTGGTCCGGACGATGACTGCGCTGAAGTGATGATGGTTGGTCTTGGGCCGGCCCTTGGAGTCGGTCGAGGTGGTCTGGTAGTGGTAGTCAAATGCAAGAATCTCACGGCCGCGCCACTGGCCGCTGATCACGTTGTAGGCGTACCGGTTGGACCCCTGTCCCAGTGGATGGAGATCGCGAAAGCGTCTTTCGAGGTCGCGGCGCTTGTCGCGACTGAAGTGCAGGCCATGCTGCCGAGCCCAGTTGGAAAGCTCCTCGCGGCGCTTACGCTCCTGCCTGATGCCCAGCACCACCAGAACAATGACCAGGACGAAGAAGGCCCCAAACAACGGAAAGATTATTTCACCAAACATCGAAACACTCCACCGGCAAGCGATGGGTACACCCCTTGCGCATCGCTGCCGACCGGAATCGCCGCGACCAGCCGTGTCCTGGTGGGGGAAATCGTAACCCAGGAAAGGGATTACCACCACCGGGTTTCAGAATGGGCGCGGCCGATCCGATCACGAATCGATTCGCACCACAAATCTTCCCGGGCATGGCCTGATGCCATTACCATGGCCCCGCATCTGGCCGCTGGGCTCGGAAGCATTCGGAACTGGCTATGTGGAAGCTTCCATTGGCCGGGCCGGTGCGTGCCGTGGGATCGGTGGTTTCAAGCGCGTCGGTGAAACGGCCCGAATTCACACTTGGCCGGTGGCAATAGGCTGCCCACCGCGGACGTCTGGCTTAAGTTTGGCCCAGAGACTGACTTTTCTTTGCCTTAGCAGGAGCTACTGATGCGCTTGATCCGTCGCTTTTTCAAGATTCTGGCCGCGCCAATGGCCGCGGCCATGCTGCTGACCACGCCCGCGATCGGCGACCAGCCGGACCTTGGTCTCCGGCCGATCGCCCGGGATCGGGACGACCAGGCCCAGGTGCTTCATGCCTCGTTTCTGGGTGGATCGGGCCATGAGTGGCTGGCCGCCGGTGGCTTCCAGGCCGACGGAACGATCGTGGTCGCGGGCAATGTCATCGGGCAGGAGTTGAATCTCGGCACGCGGACGTCGGTCCTCGGCCGCGACCTTCCGGCCCCGGCGGCGATCACCGAGTGGCCCACGGATCGGCGAGGCCGTGAGGAGCGCCCCTCGTGGACCCAGCAGCAGGCCACGGGCTTTGTCGCCCGCATCTCGGCCGATGGTCGCCGACTGATCAGCGTCCATCGCATGCCGTGGCAGTCCGGTTCGATCACCAGCGCATTGGTCGGCGAGGATGGATCGATCTACATCGCCGGCCGCGCCCAGAACGGCATTGTCAATCTCGGCGGCCAGCACCAGGCGCTGGCGGTGGAAGGAGCCCGGGGTGGCGACGGGGTGGGCACTTTCTTCGCCAAGCTCAACAGCGATGCATCGCGAGTGCTCTGGCTCAAGACCATCGCCGGCCAGTCCAACGCGCCGCGGCTTGAGGAGCGGCCCAACGGCAATATCGCCTTCTTCGCCCAGGATTATCGCGTGTTCGACGCCAACGGCCGGCAGGTCGAGCATGTGCCGCCGGCCGGTTCGGTTCGTCAGACCACGGCGGTCAGCCCCGTCGATGGCAAGGTCGTCCGCTCCGGCGAGCGGCACTGGCGCACCGGCCGCGAGCCGTGGCGCTGCCCGCTGATGGACACCTACCTGCCCGACGGCACGCATGAATTCCAGCTCTATCGCTGGCCCGGTCCTTATGTCGGCCTGGATAACTCGCGCCAGGTTTCCGACTCGGCCATCCGCCTTGCCCGCTACAACCGCGATGGCACGCTGACCTATGTCGCCTGGAGTGATGGCGGCAACAGTGTGATGGTTTCACCGCCGATGGATGTTCGTCAATCCGTGGGTCTCAATGGGCTGGGCATGTCGCCGGCGGGCGCGGGCGTGCTGAGCATCGCTTATCTGATCACCCTTGATCCACAGCAGGATATGCAGGTTGTCGCCTGGACCCGGCTGCTGGCCACGATGGGGCCCAACCGGCCCAACAGCGTGTGGATTCGAAGCCTTGAGGAGTCGGTGGATGGTTCGATCCTGATCGCCGGCGATGCGGCTCGAAACCTGATTCAGACCAGTAATCACATCAATGACGGCGTGGCGTCGGGCACATTCATCGGCGTGCTCAACCGCGAACTCAACGGCCTGCGGTTCCTTTCGGTGGTTCCCGGCGCTGGCGCGGCCAGGATCGGCGATGATGGCAACAGCAAGTGGGGTATCGCGACGCGATCGATCAATGGCCGCACTCGGGCGTTGTTTGTCGGCAGCGCGGTGGACGAGGGTGAATCCTATGGCGTCACGACGGCCACCCCGACGCGCAATGCCCTGCGGGACAGCTTTGCCGGTGGGCGCAGCGATGGATACTTCGTCGTGCTGGACCTCGGTCCCACGCCTTCGAGCATCGATCGCGTGCCCGCCCCCGAGCGCGATCCCCCGCGTCTGAGCGTCCGCAACCACGGCCAGCAGGTCGGCCGCGATCGCGCCACGCCCAACGAGGGCGCGCGGATGCCGTTCCTGCCCAACAACCCCCGCTACATCAGCGTGGATGCCGAAATCCGCGAGACCAGCGGCGAATACTGGCCCAACTACTTCTATGGCCGGCCGGTTTCCGGCGAACTGGTCTATCGCGAGGCCGGTTCCACCATGACCGTCACGGTCGATGCCAATCAGCGCGTGCAGGACGGGGGCAAGCAGCATCGTCGCGTGCTTGGTGAACTGATGGAAGGCGGTCAGGAAATCGGCGTGAAGCTGACCATCCACCGGCTGGGCGAGCGGCGTACGGATCAGTTCCAGTTTGTTGACGGCCGGGGCCGCGAGCAGAACCGCGAGGTGACCTACTACCCGGCGCGCGGCACGCTGGAGATCGGTGGCCGCGCGGTCGAAGTGGATGTGGATTGCCAGGTTCAATGGCTGACGCGCGGCCGGGACGGCGTCTCGGTCGGGGCGCGGGTCAACGCCTATATCAGCCTCAAGGGCAGTGACCTTGGGCTCCGCGAACTGGCCGACCGCACCATCGAGATGCGTATCACCTTCCAGGCCAACCCCGCCGCCGATGGGGCCCGGTGAGCCGCCAACCGCGATCAGATCAGACCTGACCTCGCCGGTGGAAGGGCCAGCCCCCTCCACCGGCTTTTTTTTGATGAGCGATATGCCGCCTCGGACCGCTGTGCCGCGGGCGGGGCCGGCGTGATGCGGGCGTGTAGAATCCGCCGTCGGCCGATCGTCCGGGCCGGCATATGCCGAGGCGGGCCGATGACGGTTGACCGTCCAGTTCCGGGCGCGGCGGCCGGGCGGGACCGAGCCTTATTTGGCCCCCGGGGCCGGTTTGGCGTACACTGAGCAACTGGACCCTCTGGAAGGTTTTCGATGATGAAACGGTCGATTCTGCTCGTGGGTGTGGCCTGTTCGGCGCTGACGCTGGGCGGCTGTGGAGAGGACGCTGAGTTTTCGGAGCTTCGCCAGGTCCGCGCCGAGTTCATGCAGGCATTGGAACGCGCCGACCGCATCCAGCAGGGGCTTGACGGCATGACGGTGGAGGCCCAGCAGGGGCCTGACCAATGGCGGTACGAGCAACTCAGTGATCTGCGAGGCACGTTCGAGAGCCTTGCGACGCGCGGCCCGGTCAATCAGCAGCTTCAATCGGCGATCATCCTCGCGCGGATCGATGTGCGGATTTCGTATCTCAAGGCCGAGCGGGCGATGGAGCCGTGGTCGCGCATGGCGGGGTTGAGCGCTGATCTGGGTGAGGCGATGAGTGAGTTCCACGACACCGCCCGTCGGGAGCAGCTCGCCCGCACGGTGATCGTGCCCGTGGACGAACGAACCAACGTCGAAGCGCTTCGCGAAGCGCGCTCACGGGTGGATGATGATCACCGTCTGACCTTGCGGCAGCAGATCGCCACGACGCGTGAGACGATCGATGACCTGGAAAGCACGCGAACGCGCACGATGCGTCAGGCCGCCGACTTGCGGGATCAGGCCTTCACCTTGCAGGGCGCTGAACGCCTGGAAACGGAGAATCGCGCCGCGGCACTGATGCTCGAGGCCGATAAGGCGGCGGCGCGGGTCACCTACGAGCGAGCACGCATGCGAACGCTTGAGGAGCAGATCGAGGCCGATGAAAACGCCTATGAGCTGATCGAACGGATACTCAATACGCCACCGATCGTCTTTCGCATGCCCGACACCACGTTCCGCAGCCGCGTTGGCCGCGAACTTACGCCGGAGGAACGGAGCCGCGAAGCCGGACGAATCCTGCGCGATGCGCTGTCGAACATCGAGAACGTCTTCTACGCCAACTTCCAGCGCGAGTATGATGCCATTGACGCCCTCCTCGAGCGGGCCATCGAGCTTCTGGATCAGGCCGCGTCCCGTGCCGAGCGTACGCCGCAGGTGCGTGAGGAAATGCTGGCGATCCGTATCGAGCGGGTCAATTTCGCCGCCGATCATCTGGTCAAGAGTGGCCAGATCCGTCGGCAGCTTTCGATCCTCGATCAGTGGGCCGAGGGTGCCGACTACGAGCTTGGCGCGCTGGCCGAAGAGATAACCACCAAGGCCGCCACGGCCCGGGAGCAGTATCAGCGCTATGTGACCCGTGCCGGCCGCGTTCTGGAGGAAGCCCGGAACTTCGCCGCCGATCTGCCCTCGACCGACCGGGCCACGGATCTTCGCCAGCGACTCGACGTGCTGAGCCAGATCATCCAGGAAAAGACCGGACAGGATTGAGGGCGCGATTCATGCGATGGCGACTTCAACACCCCACATTGTGATTCCGGGCGGCAGTGGCTTTCTGGGACAGGGGTTGGCGCGGTCGCTTGAAGCCGCGGGTTATGCCGTGACGGTGCTCGGCCGCGCGGCCGCCCGGCCCGCCGACCTGCCCGAGACCGTGCAATGGCGACAGTGGGATGGCAAATCGACGGGCGACTGGGTTTCATGTCTGGACGGCGCGGCGGCGGTGGTGAACCTCGTCGGCCGAAGCGTCGATTGCCGCAAGACCCCGGAGAACAAGCGGGAGATTCTCGAATCGCGCACCAACTCCTGCCACGCACTGGGCCAGGCGATGCGGGCCATCGCCAAACCGCCGCCGGTCTGGATTCAATCCGCCACGGCTCACATCGTCGGCGACCCGGAGCCCAAAGACACCATCTGCGATGAATCCACGCCGCCGGGTCCCATGCATGAAATGGCCCCGAGCGTCGGCGTCGCGTGGGAGAAGGCGTTCTACGAGGCCAAACTTCCCGAACAGCGGGATGTGGTGATGCGCATCAGCTTCGTGCTCGGCCCGCATGGCGGCGCGATGGCCCGGCTGACGCGATTGACCCGATTGGGCCTCGGCGGCACGATCGGCTCCGGCCGGCAATGGATTTCATGGATACATCAGGATGATCTGAATCGACTGATCATCCAGGCGATCGAGGATGACCGTTACCGGGGCGTCTACATGGTCACGGCCCCGGAACCGATCACCAATCGCCGGTTCATGCGGACGCTTCGCCGTGTTTACCGTCGTCCCTGGTCGCCGCCGGCCCCGGCGCTGGGTGTGCGATTGGCCGCCCGGTTCCTGATGAATACGGACCCTGAACTGGCCTTGCTGGGAAGGCGCTGTGTTCCCGCCCGGCTGATCGATGAGCATGGTTTTGCGTTTCGATATCCGAAGCTGGACGATGCCGTTGAAGCCATGCGTCAGGCCCAGCTTGCCGAAGGATGAAGCCCTGTGGGGACGGGCGCGCCCGGCGATTCGTCCCCGGGCGAGATGATGGCGGCGATCAGTCGGCGATCTGCAGGCCGGCCAGAGCCGTGCTCAGGTCATCCTGAAACTCGAAAACTTTGTCCAGCCCGGTGGTCAGGAAGATGGCCCAGACGCTGTTGGGCATGCCGGCGATGACGATTTTCTGGTCGTTGTCGATCATCGCCTTGCGCAGGCGGAGGAGCTGGCTGAGATTGGAACTGTTCAGGTGCGTGAGGTTGGAGACATCGATCACCATGCTGGGCGTTCGCTCAGCCCGTACCACGGCCTCGTGGGCGGTGGCGAGGTCTTCTGAGAGCGCCGGCTCGTCCTGAAGGGCGACCACCCAGATTCTGTTGGACCATTTCTCGATGGGCATGGCCGGTCTCCCAGCACGACCTCAGTCGCACGGGCATCGGGCGATCACGCGGCGGGGTCGATATCACCTATTGTGCCTTGACCGGTGGATTTGGCAACTTGAGGCATCGCCAACACTCGATGGCGGCCGAATCAACCGGTTCCGGGCAAACGGTCCGGCATCGAAGAATCTCGTCCGCCGGGTGTGAATCGCCGATCGCGCTGAACCGCGCCGGAACCGTAACTTGCTCAGCGGGCGCTTGCGTTTTGGCTATGACGCTTGCGTTTTGGCGTTGAAGCGCCCAAGTGTTCGCGATAGGAGCCTTTTCATGTCCCCCACCGCATTGCCGGCGAAACAACCTCAACCCGGCCGGGAACGCACCGGCGCTCAACGTCCGGCCGAAGTCGGCTGGGGCATGCCGCCGCTGGATGAATCATCGGGAGCCCTCCATGGCGATCCGGCATCCGCCCACCGCCCGACCCAGGCCGTGCCGCTGGCCGGGTCCGGGCCCTACACCGAATATCGGCGCATGCTTGCCGACCCGACCCTGGCCCTGGCACGGGCATCGGTGATGGGGCCGATCCTGAGCGCCGGCTGGGCCGTCGAGGCCCGGACGGATGCGCCCGGCGGCGCTGAAGCGATGATCCGCAGGCAGCTCGATCCCATCCGCACGCTGGTGCTGCGCGACTGCCTGCGCGCGATGGATTACGGCTGGGCGGGGTTCGAAAAGGTCTGGAGCACCGGCCGCGATCCGGCCACCGGCCGACCGGAGTTGCGACTGGCCAGGGTCAAGCCGCTCCTGGCCGATATCACGCGGATCATGGTTGAGAAGGACAACGGCCGCTTCGCCGGGTTCCTCCAGGGCCGGGCGTATGTCCCGGTTTCCCATGCGCTGCTTTACACCTACGACCGCGAAGGCGATGAGCTGTACGGACGATCGAGGCTGGAGAACTGCCGGGATGCCTGGCGACAATGGCAAGGGGCAAGCGAGTCGGCCGAACGGTATGACCGCAAGGTCGCCGGGGTGTATGTGATGGTTCACTATCCACCCGGCCGGAGTGTCGGGCCCGGCGGCCGCACGATGGATAACTTTCAGATCGCCCAGCAACTGGCCGCATCGATCACGGCCAATCGGCCGGTCGTCGTTCCCCGCTCGCTGGATGAGCAGGAAACGCGCCTGCCCGGTGAGACCGATCCCAAGGCGTGGCTGATCGAGCTCAAGGAGGACCGAGGCGGGCGGCATGGCGACTTCATCCAGCGCCTGCGCTATCTGGATGCGATCAAGGTTCGCGGCTATCTTCGGCCCGAGCGCAGTCTGCTTGAAGCCAGCGAAGGCACGCGCGCCGATGCTGAAACCCACGTGGAAGCCGGCCTGGCCGACAGCGAGCTGGTCTACGGCGACATCCTTCGTCACCTCAACTGGCACGTGGTCGATCCGCTGCTGGCGTGGAACCATGGTGAATCAGCGCGGGGCACGGTGTGGCTCCAACCCGCGCCGCTGCGGGCGCGCAGGCTCAGCGCCATGAGTGACCTGCTGGAGAAGGTGCTGGCCCATCCCGAGGGCGGGAACCGCGTCGTCGGCTCGCTGGACCTTCCGGCGGTGCTCGATCTGCTCGATGTGCCTCGAAGCGGGGAGTGAATGGCGCATCGATCGCGGCGGCCCGGGCAAGGGCGATTACAATGCGCTGATGAATTCAAGCGAGGAATCCAGCACGACACCCGAAGCGATCGATGGCCTGACGCTTGGCCGGTTTCAGGCCATGATCCGCGATCGCTACTACGCCACCGACAAGGCACGCGGCACGCCGGGCACCTTCATGTGGCTGGTCGAGGAGATCGGCGAGCTGGCCACAGCGCTGCAGAAGAAATCCGGGCAGGGGATGAACACCTCCGGCGGCGAGGACCTGGCCGGCGAATTCGCCGATGTCCTCGCCTGGCTCTGCACCCTGGCCAACATCAACGATGTGGACCTCGAAGCCGCCGTCAAAACCAAGTACTACACCAACGGCGGCCCGGAAGGGCATAAGTGAGATCGGCCACGCGCTGCGCCCCGGACATCGGGCGATCACAACGAGCAGCCCGACCTTTGTTACCTCACCTTTCGCGTATTCGGCGTGTTTTGTCGTTGAATCTGAAATCCGATTGAGTTCCGCGATTTCGCTCTTGGTGACGCCGCGCTTGTGGGGGAAACTTTCCTGCATGACGGGCCTCCGGTCTCCAGGGCAATTCACGCCTGATCCGGGCCCTTCCGGGCCGGACTTATCGCAAGGTTCGACCAGCTGTGTAAGCTCATGAACACGAAGGGAACGAAGTGGCGTAATTGGGTGACACGATAGACACGGCACAGGAGTATCCGCGCATGGCTGCCGATCCGCTGAATGATCTGCGATCTGTGTTTGATGAAGAGCTTTTTGTTCGCGAGATCACGGACGTGCTCGAATCGTTCATTCGTGAATGGGCAGCGAAGCCGCGCCCACCTATTCATACCCTCTTAGCCTACATTGACTGTAACTGGGCTCAGACTGAAGTGGATGTGGATACCCGCGAACGATCACAGGCTGCGTACGAACGTTCGCGACGGAAGTATGCGCCGGACTGGCCACCATTTGGAGAAACCGTTGAAGCACGGAATTGGAGCGGCGCGGATTTCACGTCCCAGAGGATCGTGAGCATTTCACACGCGAGCTTCCCCGAGGTCTGGGCCGAGGACTCGGATCGCCTGTGCTGGAGGCTGATCCACCCTTCGGCTATCCGAGCGGTGGAGCAGATGTGGGATCGGATTCGAGAATTGCCCCACGAATCTGATGGTGTTATGGCTCTCGCCGGTTATTGGGAAGACCGCGACTGCTACTGGCCATTGGTCTCCAAGCACCCGAGCTTGGTCGCCAAAGTGCCGACCCTGGATGCGGAGTCCGGGCCGGACACCGATTCGGATGTCACATCGTGAAGCGTTTCGCAGATGCGACGGTGGCGACGTGTCGGCGGGGCCGCATGGCTTGGCCCGCCCTACGGTGCCGCCTTGCTCTGTGGCCTCGGTGCCCTCTGTGGCTGACCCTCCGGTTCCGATGTCGTGCAGGCCACGAGTCCCAATTAGGACGACGGTGGACTTCCCCACGATTCGTGGGCGCGCCTGGGCCGCGATCCTCGATCACCAGCGTGACAGCGGGCTTTCCGAGGTGGTGCCCCCGCCCGGAATCGCCGATCGCGCCCCAGCGGCGACCCGGCCTGGAATGAGGCGCGCCGCCCGGCGATATCGGTCCATGATCGCACGGAGCCGTCACCGGGAACCGCCGCGCTCAACGTCGCCAATCAGCGTGGTAAAGCCCAGCGAACCAGTTGATGAGCCCGGTTATGGTCAGGAGCAGGCCGAAGATGGGAATCAGGTAGAGCATGGGGTTGATGTAGCTGTCGATGAATGGCCAGGTCGCCATAAGGATAGACCCGGCCAGAATCACGTTGCTCGCGGATACCGCTTGCATATGAATCACCGCTCTTTCAATTGGAATCACCGGACAGTCACCGGAGATGAAGCGTCGTTACCACAAGCATGAATACGATCAGGACGCCGCATCCAAAGATGAGCGCCAGGCTGGGTCCAAGAAAAAGTGGATAGAGGTTTGCCGAGTCGGCGGGATCATCAATCTCACCGGCCTCGTCGTCCAGATATACGCGTCGGCAGAGATGGCCGTACTCATAGATGTCGCGATGGTAACCGAGTTGTCGTGCGACTTTGTTGTAGGCTGCTGAAGCGCGGACACAGGCCTTTCGGTCATTGCTCAGCCCAACAAGCGCCCAGAAGGTGACCATAACCGTGCTCAGGACCATTCCGGCGAAAGCAGCCCAAGTGGTGTCGTCACGCCAGCCGCTATCCCCGCTCACTAGCTGCAAGAATATGAATGTGGCGATGATCGGAACAATCAAGGCGGCCGCCAACCGCATGCGTCGATCGGCCGTCTGGTGACGCGCCTGCATCATCTCGAAATACTCGCGCTTCTGCGCTTCAAGTGATTCACGTGATGGTCCGTTGGTTTCGTTCATGGCGGTGTCTCCTCGGAAGGTATGGGGTTTCGCGTTCCGGCCGGACGGACTATTCCGGCGGGTTGTTCAGGTGATCGCCGTTGGTGTGGATGACCGTTTTGTACCAATGGCCGGATTCCTTGATGGTGCGCTTTTGCGTGGCGAAATCGACGTGGACGAGGCCGAAGCGGTGGCGGTAACCCTCGGCCCACTCGAAGTTGTCCATGATCGACCAGTGGAAGTAACCATTCACGGGCACTCCATCCTTGATCGCATCGGCCAGGCGCAGCAGGTATCGCCGGGTGAAGTCGATCCGGTTGTAGTCGCGCACGCGGCCGTCCAGATCGACCCAGTCGGTGCTGGAGAGGCCGTTTTCGGTGATGTAGATGGGCAGTTGGTAGCGTTCATGGAGGAATCGCGGGCCCCAGTAGAGACTGTCGGGCTCGATGGGCCAGTCGAAATGCGTCGTCGGGAAGCCGGGCTTGCGTTGCACTTCGCGCCAGCCGCGCGGCGAATCGTCGGCCTCCACCGGCAGGCCGTTGTAGATGTTCACGCCAAGAAAATCCAGAGGCTGATGCATCACGGCCAGGTCACGCTCATCATGCTCGGGCACATCGCCTTCGAATGCCTTGAGCGCATCTTCGGGATACCGCCCGAAGATGACCGGATCGTTGAACCAGGTGTTGTTCCAGCAGTGCTTTTCATCGGTGGTGAAGGTGGCTCGTCGGGCCGCTTCGATGTTCGCCGGATCGTTGCCCGCCGGATAGCGGATGATGCCGACCGGCGCCCAGCCGATGGTCGGCTTGGCCTTGGCGCTGTCGCGCAGCACCCGCACCGCGCGGCCATGGGCCATCAACGTGTGATGGGCTGCCAGGAGAATCTCGCGGAAGGCCAGCTTGATGCCCGGCGCATGCACACCATCCATGTGCCCGAGGCCGATGAAGCACTGCGGCTCGTTCAGGGTCATCCAGTGAGTGACGCGATCGCCCAGCCGTTTGGCCACCACCTCGGTGTACCGGGCGAACCACTCGACACTGTCGCGGTTGAGCCAGCCGCCGCGGTAGAAAAGGCTCAGCGGATAATCCCAGTGGAAGAGCGTCACCCATGGCTGGATATCACGGGCCAGGAGGTCATCGACCAGCCGGTCATAGAATGCCAGGCCGGCTTCGTTGGGCTTGCCGTCGCCGTCGGGGATGATGCGGGGCCAGCTCAGCGAGAGCCGATAGGCCTGGATGCCCAGCGACTGCATGATGTCGGCATCTTCGATGTGTCGGTGGTAGTGGTCACAGGCGATCCGGCCGGTGTCGCCCTTGTTGATCTTGCCGGGCCAGCGGCACATCATGTCCCAGACGCTGGGCCCCTTGCCGTCGGCATCATGCCCACCTTCGACCTGGTAGGAAGCCGCCGCCGCGCCCCATACGAACCCTTGTGCGAATGCCATGTTCTTCAAACTCCGATTGAATAGATGCCGGAAACCGCGGGTCAATGTACCCTGCCGCGCGCCGGTGGGCCAGATGGGCTCCTTCCGGGTCGCCCGGGTCATCAATACGCGGGCATGGCTCGGCCGCGCTCAATCGAACATCCGACGCTCACTTGGCGTGGGCATATCGTACGATGAGTTAACGCACCACCCCTGAAGGAATTAGCCATGCCAAGCCCGTACCCCGTATTTTTCTCCGTCGTGCTGATGTTGTCGCTGGGCTGTGCTTCGAGGTCCGGAGAGCTGGGAAGGGCGGCGAGGTCCGCCATGGATCAGAAGGATGTCCCCGCGTGGTCGGTGACGACGTTCGATGATGAAGCCGGCTTTCAGCGGCGAATCCACCCTACGATTCCGGCACTGGCTCAACAGAGCGTCGGGGTTCGCAGTCTGGCGGCCTCCCGTTGTCCGGATACCGATCTGCCGGTGCGTGTCTGGGCGGTGGAGGGCGAGACGATCATCTCCCCCTATACCGGAAGGGCTTATATCCAGGGCCCGACCGGATACTTCGGCCCCAAGGCCCGCAATGAGGACGGGGAGATCACGGCGTTCGGCGGGGATCCGCTCAAGTATGATCTGCCGCCGGCGCAGGCGCGGCTGATGCTCGATCCCGATGATCAACAGGTGCGGGCGTTTCTGTCCATCCCCGGCAATCTCAACCAGCAGTATCACTTCGCCGCGGTGAACTGGTGCCGTCTGTATCCGGTGTTCGCTGAGAAGCTGGGTGAGGAGTGGCAGCAGCGCTTCGCCCAGGCGGTGGCCGAGTATCGGGAGAAGCGGCGACCCTCCGACGGCGAGCGTGAGCATGCGCCGATGGCCAGCGCGCATGACCTTGTCGGTGAACCGGGGGAACTGCTCGGCGGCGGGGTGGAAGACGGCGGCACGGAAAACCACAAAACCATGAACCGCACCAGCGGCCTGCTCTATGCCCAGTTGCTCGGCGATGAGGCGAAGATTTCCGGCTATCCGGCTCCTGAAGCACGCAACATCATCACGGAGATGATCCGCCATTATCTGGACATGCTGCTCCGCACCGGAAGCGGGGAGTACGACTCATCCACCTATTATCCGTATTCGATCCGGGGCTTTCTGAATCTGTATGACTTTTCGCCCGATCCCGCGACGCGCGACATGGCTCGCTTCGCCCTGGATTATTACCTGGCGACTTATGGGCTGAAGGTGTTCAACGGCTACCACACCGGCGCTCAGAAGCGGGGCTTTACTTCCGGCTTCGGCATGGCGGAGATGGAAGCGCTTTTGTGGGCGTATCTGCCCAAGGGCACCACATCGATGGAGTCGCCGCCCATTCTGACCATTCAACAGGCGACCACCGACTATCGGCCCAATCGGGTGATCAGCAACATCATCACCAAGAATGTGGAGCTTCCCTTCGAGGCGTTCATCGCCCGGCCGACTTACCACCTGCGCGATCACAATGCCTTCCAGGAGACGTTCTACTGCTCGCATGCGTTCGCCATGGGCAGCATCGCGATGACCATGGTGGATAACCCGACGCAGCAGACGGTCTGGAGCCTGAACATCCGCGATCGTGACGGCTCGCGCATCGTCGGCGGCGGCCAGCCCCGGTTCCGTTCGCCCGAAGGCCACAGCCCCTACGACCAGGTCATCCAGAAGCGCAGCGCTCTGATCCTGGTCACCGGGCAGACCGGTCCTCGTCCCGAGGGTGAGCTGGATTCTCAGCAGCGCCAGCGTTACCGGCACGCCGAGCGGGAGCTTGAGCATCTGCCGCTGGATGCTCCAGTGCGGGAGCGCATCGAGCGCGGACCGAATCTGGCCGAAAGCTGGCTCTACCTGCCGCGCGATGTTCAATACACCAGGCGCGGCGATTGGATCGGACTTCGGATCGGCGATGCCTACGTGGCGGTGCGGCCGCTGGGCTCGGGCGGCGCGGCGTTCATCGATCCGCCGGAGGAAAGTGATGATCGGCGGCTACGCAATCTTGGGCGATATATCGTTCTGGTTTCGCCCGGTGATCGGACGGGCTTTGTGGTGGATGTGGCGGATCGACGTGAGCACCGATCGATGGCCGCGTTCCTTCGCGAGGTTGAGAATCGGACGAGCCTGAATCTCGATGCGTTCCAGGAGCAGGGCGTGGTGCGCTACACAAGCCTGGCCGGCGATGAACTGGAGATGCGGTATCAGCCCACGCGGCTGCGCGCTGAAGGCACGATCAACGGCGAGCCGATCGATTGGAGCCACTGGGCCGGCGGCGGTGTCTACAAGAGCCCGTATATCCAGATCGCCGATGGCCTGATGTATGTCACCGATGGCCGAGAGGCGTATGAAGTCCGCATCACCGGGACCGGGCCGGTTTATGAAGCGGCCGAGGTCAGGTGATGGGGGTTTGCGTTCCCACAACCGATTGCATGGATAAAAACAGAGCCCGGCGCTTTGACCGTCGGGCTCTGTCCGTTGGGATTGGATGATTGACCGTGAGTCGCGGTGGCGTCTGACGTTACCGACCGGCCACCTGTTTGGGGGCAAACGGCGGAGCGAACTTGCCCAGCACCAGCTTGCCATCGCGCATCTGGATGGTTTGCTCGCCCACGATCACCTGGTCGCCCTGGACGCGTGGCGATGCGGGACGGCCGCCGATGAACTTGATGCTGTAGGTCGTGCCGCCAGCGGTCACCCGGTTATCGTCCGGTGCGCCGGGACCGGCCATGACCAGCATGGCTTCAGCGCCTGAAGCGCCGGAGAAATCGATGGCCGTCCAACGATCCCCCGCGCCGATGATCGCCGAACCATCGCCAGCCGGCTGCCAATGGCGGGCGTTCTGCGGAATGGAACCCCAGTTCTCGCGTCGGCCGCTGTGCTGGATGACCATGTTCCGGTCCGGGCCGTGGCGGAAACGGTACGGCGTTTGGGCGACGAGTTGCGTGATGACGATGTCGTTCTGATCCTTCCAGCGATTGCGGAAGGCGTAGAATTGGTAGCGCTCATCGCGCACGTTGCGCGGGATCACCTCCTCGGGGCGGATCGGTTCCATGTCGAAGGGGGTATTGACGAACGCGGCGATGGAGTGGTGGGGATAGGGGCTGAGCGTGTCGAACGGTGTGCCATTGCGCTCATCCCACTGGCGGATGTACTGGTTATACCACCACCACATGCCGGCGCGTTCGGCGGGGGTGACGGCGGCGTAACCGATGGCGAAATACCCGGCGCCGCTGACACCGCCGGCGCGATCCCAGATGTTGTGTGGATATCCGCCGCGCTCGGCGAACCCGCGCCTCAGGTTACTCATGTTGTTGCCCTGGGGAATGGTCTGCTGCAACCAGCGAAGCGCGGTCCAGCGGACATTGGGCCGGGGCGTGACGAAGTCCTTGCCGCCGGCGACTTTCCATGCCTGGATGGCCGAGAGGTAGACGATGTGGCTGGCCATGGTGCCGCAGCCATCGCCTTCGGCGAAGTAGCCGCCATCACCGAAGCCATCGGTGACATTTCGGATCATCGATCGCTGGCTGACCTCGAGCAGCGGGCGAATCTTATTCATATCCACGCCCGGGTCGTTCATGATCGCAAGGATGGCCATCGCGCCGCCGCCGACCTGCATGCCCCAGTGATTGCTCATGGGTGCGTGCCGCGCGCCGCGGACCAGTTCCTCAAGGCTCTGGAATCGGCCTTCGTTGTAATTGGCGATTGCCTGCGCGACCTGGCGGCGGAAGGCATCGTCCCAACCGTCATAGCAAAGGTCATAACCCAGCGCCACCCAGCCCAGCGTTGGACCGGCCCGCAACGCGCCGAACGGTTGCTTGAAGCTGTAGCGAAGATCGCGCCCCCGATAGCCTTCCATCATCCGTTCCATCGCCTGGCGACCGAGGTCGGCGTAGTGCCGGTCGCCGGTGATCTGGAAAAGGAAGCCGTAACCGGCCACGTGGGAAAAGGTCAGCACCTGCCCGGCCGGGGCGTTGGCCAATGGGCCGGCGCCGTCCTGACCCGGACGCTGGTTGGCGCCCAATTCACGAGGCAGCGAGCGGCCATCGCCACCATTGAGCTGCACGCGGAGGCGTCGAAGGATCGCCTGACCTTCCGGAGTTTCGGCACGCTCGCGAAGCTCGGGCAGATCGGCTCGGCGGAAGAGCAGCCGGGGATGTTCGCCGGCTTGAACGGGTCGGAACCCGGGGACATCGCGCGGCCAAGGGCCGGTGTCTGCATACGCGGCAACGGCGGTGGATAGCGCGGCGAACAGAATGGTCAGGGCTAACAGCCTGGCGGGGTGAGGCATGGGGGAATCTCCAGATAGATGCGGGGTGTACACCCTCGGCATAACTGACTCGCATGGACAGCTATTGCCGCGTCGATTTGGCGACAGCCGTACCATGAAAATACGACCGGGAACGGTGGTGGGTGAAAGGTATCCGGGGGGCGGGTGGACTGATGCGGCGGCAGGCCGTCGGGGATGCGTTGCGGCGGCTTCATGGCACCGAACGCACCAGAGTCAGGCGGTCAGCGATCATCGTCGGGAACGGTTGCCTGGGCTTCCCGGTTCTCGGAGCGGGCATCCCGCACCGAGGCTCGTTGCGCCGTGCGGGTGAGGTAATCATCGATGATGAGCACGATCCGCTCCTGCACGCGGCGGATATCGGCGGGATGGATCGGCGGCTGGAAATCATTGAATAACAGGCTGAAGGCGACCACCCGTTCGCCGTTGCGGAAGGCGGCCAGTTGATGCGTTGGAGCCTCTTGCTCATCCATGTCGCTGGGCGCCAGCACGACGTATCCTGAGAGGGTGGTGACCCGATTGATGAAGCCCGATTTGGCGAAGATCAGCGCCTCGGTCGACTGATCGCCGAATCGTCGTCGCATGGTTCCCTCCCGGCCGGCCAGTGCCAGACTCTGGCGGAAGATCATGGCCGGTTCCTGCCCTTCCCGGGTCATCTGCTTGGCACGGCGGAGGTCGTCGGCGTATCCCAATTCGAGCAATCTTGTGAGGTTCCGAGCGGTAATGGCGTTGTCACGGGAAAGTCCGCTGCCATCGGAGATGCGTATGGCCGCCGCCGCGGTGCCCAGTCGCCGGCGCAGATCATCGCGCATCGCCGCCGCCCCCGTCTCCCAGCTTCCCGGCGAGCCGGTGAACTGATGCCCCATCCGCTTGACCAGCGATTCGGCGAACATGTTCTGCGAGTCGGTGTTGATACGCTTGATCAGCGAGGCCATCGGTGAGAAATACTGAGCCAGCAGTTGCCCCTCGGGAAGGCGCTCATCGACATCCGGACGGCGAACTTCCTTGACCTCGATGCCCCTGGCTTGCAGCCGATCGGCATAGAGGCGACCAAAGAGCATGGGCGCATCATGAACGGTGATCTCGAACGGGGCGGCGCGCCGGTGGCGGAGGCTGCCGCCGAAAGTCAGGTCGTTGCCCGTCGGCGAGCGATTGATCCGGAACAGGTCGGTCGCGCCGGTCGTGGCCTGATTCGTCTGGCGGAGGAACGGAACCGCGGGATGGACCTGGACCTGGACAGGGTTGCCCGGGCTGGTCGGTTGAGCCATCACATCCAACGTGTTGCCGTGGAAGTTCAGCCCGGCGACTTCGGCCCATGACCGCCTGAGGTAGTCATCGGGGTTCCACCGGGGATGGTAGAACGCCCGGTCGAAGACCCGGTCGTCAATGATCAGTTCGTCCACCTGTCGAATGCCCTGCCTGACGACGGCTTCCACCCAGGCATCGAGAATGTCCTCGACGCGCAGCCCGTTGGCCCGCAACAGATCACGATCGCAGAACGCCGGATCACCGTCACCGATCACGACCAGTCTGAGCTTTCCCGTCTCCGAGCGATGCGTTGTCAGGCGGGTATGGAAGCGAAAATCATCGCCCAGCACGCTCATGGCGGTGAGGCTGGTGACCAGCTTCATGTTGCTGGCCGGAATCAGCAGTTCATCGGAGTTGACCGACGCCAGCTCGACGCTGTTGGTCAGATCGATGATGTGAATGCCGACCTTCGCATTGCCAAGCGAAGCGCCGCGTAGAGCGCCTTCCACCTGGGTCTGGATCGAGGCGTTGACCGGCTGGGCGATCAGCAATGTCAGGGCGACGAAGACCGAGGCGATCCCCAACCACCACCGACTGTCAAGTGTTTTTATCGGCATCGTGACTCCCTTCACCGTGCATCGTCTGAATCGGCATCTTACTTGGAAGGGCATGACTTCCGCTTCGTCCGCCAGCGAGTCCGCCGATGATGCCGCAAAAGTGATGGATTATCCGTTGTTCGCCGCATTGGCTTCGACCGGGTCGCCATTGGCGGCGGTGTCGGCTTCCGGGGCCGCCGGTGAATCGGAGGCTTCGTCCGGCTTGGTCACGGCGGACTCAAGAAGTTTTTCAAGAGCATCGATTCGCGGTTCGAAGGCGGACCGATGCTCCTGGCCAAGAAACGCGACCATCGTGGCGAGTTGAGCGGCGGCGGCGTCCAATCGGTCACCTTCGATGTGAAACCGGATGCTCTGCTCAAAAGCATCGACCAGGCGCGTCCGCCGCGTTCGCAGCGCCTCGCCTTCAAGCCCGCGGATGGCACCCTCGGCGAACTCCACGGCTGTCGGTCCGGACCGCTGGGTCCAGAGCTGGTGGATCAGGTAGGCCTTCTGATAGCGCCGGTTGAGTGAGTCATCGAGCCGTTGGGAAAACCCGCGGAGCATTTGCAGGTCTTCGTGAGCCAGCTCGGCCTGTTCAAGCCGCAGCCGCGACTCGGCTCGGAGCAGTGCGGCGGTCGCCCAGAGGGTCTTGGCCTCATCGCCGAGGCTTGCCGGTTCACCTCCATCGGTGATGCGCGACAGGGTGCGGTCGAGTATCTCCGCGGCCAGGGTCCACCGCCACGTCTGGTTGCCATTGGCCGGCGGAACCGTGAGATTGGAAGGCGTAAAGCCCAGTTCAACAAGGGCGGACACCGCGGCGCCGCCGTCGAGCCGATCCGCGACGGCCAGGCTTGCGGCTCGCCAGTCATTGATTCTGCCCGACTGGCGCGGTCGGTTGGCCAGCAGTGCCCGGAACAGTTCGGGCGACGCGCCGCGTTCGGCCGCGGCGATGTAGAGCGACGGTTGGATATCCTCGTCGGCCGCGCGGCCAAAGAGCGGGTTCAGCGACCGTTCCGGGTCCCTGGCAATGGCCGCGGCCGCGGCCTGCCGCAGACGGTTGTCCTCGTGGGCCAGCCAGCCCTCGATCCGACGCCAGTCCTCGTCACCGGCAAACCGTCCCAGTAGCGTGACCATGCGTGGCGTGGGGACGACGTCGGGCTCGGCGGTCACCTCGCGGATGCGGGCTCCGATGCGCCCGGTCACTTCATGGCCCGCGTCATCATCGCGGAAAAGATCGGCGTTCAGAGCGCTGAGCAGTGCCGCCGATGCGCGATCCCGGGCACCGGGACGGTCCAGCAGGCCGATCAGCGGCTCGATGCCGTCCAGACGCGGGGCTCGCTCCAGGATCAGGGCAAAGGCCGAAAGCATGCGGACTGAGGGCTCACGGCCGGCGTTCAAGCGTTGTGCCGCCAGCGCGGCGGCATCGGGATCGACCAGGTCGGCCAGAAGCTTGGCCGCGCCCTCACGCACCTCGACACTCCGGCTCTCTTCCAGGCTGTCCAGGAGCGCTTTTCTCAGTTCGGGGCCGAACGGATTGGTGGTCAGGAGCATCTGGCCGGCCAGGTCCAACGCCAGACGACGGGTGCCCTCCAGCGAGTCGGATAGCATTCGGGCGAGCAGTTCCTGTCGCTCGGCGGTGGCCGTGGCCCAGAACAGCCGTCGCTGAGTGTTGAGCAACTGCTCCTGAAGCCTGGCATTGGCTTCCTGAAGCTCGGTGTTGCGCCGGACATGGTGCTCGATGAGGGAGGCATACCATCGACCATCGGTTGCCGTGCGAGGATCCTGCCAGTTGGCCCACCAGCGGCGCCAACGCTCGACATCCTGTCCGTGCTCGCGAATGCCGGTCAGGCGTATGAGCGCGGTGAACGCGGCTTCGCGCACCGATTCGGGGGCATCGGACTCGACCACCTGCATCAGGACAGAGGCGTTGAGGCGCGTACGCTGTATGGCCAGAGCCAGAACGCCACCTCGCCGCGCAAGTTCGGATGCTTCCGGGTCCTGGATCAATTCGGCCAGCGACTGGAAGATCGCCGGGTCTTCGTATCGCCCCAGCGCCTGGGCCAGATCGTCGATCAATGCCGGGTCAACCCTGGGCAGAAGCTCCAGCAGAATGGGGGCGAATCGTGGATCGGGAGCGGCACGTCGCTGCAGCGCCTGGAAGATCGCCTGCTGGACGGCTGAATCCTGCGTTTTCTGGAGGAGATTGGCCACCGCCTCCAGCGCCAACGGCTGGTTGCGATCCAACAGTGCCCGCACCATGTCGCGCCGTTGCTCGAGGGTAGGACCTGTTCCGGTAACGATGCTGATCATCGTCTCGATTTCGCGACGCACGGTCGCTTCGGGGTCATCTTCCTCGGCGATCGCCAGAGTCGAATCGTTCTCCTTGGCCTGCGCATAGGAAACCATCATCGTCGTGGAGGAGAAAAACGAACTCCACACGATGATGCCCGCGGTCAGACAGGTCGGGATGGTCCATGACCGGGCCATGCTTGCGTTCCGTTTAAGCTGGGTTGTTGAACTGATTTCGTTCATCCATGAGCGAAACTTCAACCGTTTAGCGCGGAGGTTACGGTATAATACCGTCCAACGGGGAAGAAAATTGCGTTTGCAGTCTGATTTCGCCCGCTGATTCCGGTTAAGCGGTCATCGGGCGGCTCGGATTTCCCCCGGGGGCGATCGATCCGGCAACAGGGACGCTTTTTGATGCAGGACTGGACCGAAGCCGAACGAATCGCGGAGCGGGCGCTCCGGCGGATGGAGGCCGGGTTGTGGGTCCATGCGCTTCGGGACTGGGATTGCATCCTCCTGGAGGAGCCTGAGCATGCTCAATGGCTGCTGGGCCGCGCCATGACGCTGCAATTTCTCGGGCGGGAGGAAGAAGCGGCTCGGCTGAGCGATCGGGTGCGTGATATCCGGTGTGACCACGCCGCCATTCTTGTCCATCTGTCCCAAACCCTCCTGAAGGGGGGACGGCTCAAAGAGGCCCTGGCGTGTCTGAATCTGGCGACGGAGCTGGATCCCGGGGCCGAAGCTCCTTTCTGCGAATCGATCGAGGTTCTCCGACGGCTGGGTCGGCACGAGGAGGCTGAAACCGCCTTCTACCAGGCGAGGCAGTTGAGCGAGCATTGCCCGGTATGCCTGGATCACCTTGGCCGAAGTCTTTTCAACCGCGGACTTATTGATCGTGCGATCTGGTGCTGGCGGCAGTCGTTGCTGCACAATCCGGAACGTGAAGGCGTCAGGCGTCGCCTGGGCATGGCGCTGCGGTCGTGTGGCCGGCTGGATGAAGCGCGTCAGGTGTTCCTGGATCAGCTTGGTCGTGACCCTGACGACCCGGATACGCTGGCCATGTTGGGTGATCTGCTTCGCCAGATGGGCCGCGCGGCCGAAGCCGGGGCTCGGTTCGCCCAGGTGCTGGAACTGGACCCAAGACACGCCGAAGCGCATTATCGGGTGGGTGAACTGGCCTTGGCCGCCGGGCACCTGGAAGCGGCCGAAGCCCGCTTCCTCCGCGCCCGGGAGTTGCGATCGGACATGCCCGGCCCCAATCTGGGGCTGGCCAGACTGGCAAAGCGCCGAGGGGCGATGGCCGCATCCAAGCGGTATCTGCTCCGGGAATTGAAGCTCGAACGCCCGCTGGATGAACAGGTTCTTGAACTGGCCCGAACGCTGGTCGAGTGTCAAATGGCCGTGCCGGCCATCGAATTGCTCACCAAACTGATTCAGCATGCCCGGCGGACCCACCTTCCGGTGAGGCATCTGGCCACGGCATACCTTTTCCGCGCCGTGGCTCATCTGACCTGCGGGCGCTGCGACCTTGGAATCGCCGATTGCCGAAGCTGTCTGAAGCTTGCCCCCGATCATTTCGCGGCCCATCAGAACCTGATCCTGGCGTACCTGGTCCAGGGCCGACTGACCCGTGCCCGGGCATGTTTGCGGGTGATTGCCAGGCGGAATCCACACGATGCGCGGCTCCATTCGCTTCGCCGTCACGTTCGTCGGGCCGTCTGGAGGCAGATTTTCGGATTCCTCGGCGCGCGAACCCGGCGAGCGGGAACCGGCCCGTTTGGCGGCATGCAGGGCAATCTGGGTCTGGAATCCGGCCCGGGTTCGGCCGGTGCACCTGGCACAGCGAGGCCGGATGCGCCAATGGATGCCCGAATCAAGAACCGACCATCTTCGACCGGGAAACCCGAGCCGCTGAGTCGAGAGCCCGAGCACCCTTGCCCCGATGCTCCCGACCGGCTGTGACCTGCGGCCTGACTGCGATCCGCCGGCGAGCCGTGGTCGATCCTTCCGAAGGCGGGCCTACGCGGCCACGCGCCGAAGTAGCGAGATGAACTGCATCACCTCAGCTTCAGCGTTCGCGTTCTTCCGCTCTTGACCGCCTGCCAGAACGCTCTGCACAATCGCCGCGCGTTCGGATATCTGTCCAAAGCCGTAGGTCGCGCCACTGCCCTTGATCGCCAGGCAGGCGCGCCTGAGCGTTTCGTGGTCCTGCTTGCTCCAAGCCTGCTCGATCGACTCGGCCAGTTCCTTGACCTGCTGGGCGTATTTCTTCAGCAACGGAGCAAGCTCCGCTTTGCCGGCCAGGGAAGACCGGACTTCTCCGCCGCTCGACTCCGAAGCTTCAAGCAATTGTCCGGCCAGTTCCTGGAGCTGCCGGGGTTCGTAAGGTTTCTGAAGAAACGCGCATGCGCCCGCCTCGATCGCTTTATGCTGGTCCTCGGGACACTCGCTGGCGGAGATCGCGGCGATGGGACCGCTGAATCCTTTATTGCGCAGTTGCTGGATCAGATCGGCGCCATGGGTTCCACCCAGCAGTAGATCAACGATCGCGAAATTCGGCGAAGACTCTCGAACCGCCTTGATCGCCGAATTGGCATCCTTTGCCCGGAGGATCTTCAACCCGGATATTTCAAGCCAATGTGAAGCCAGATCCAGATCGAGATCAAGGTCATCCACGACCAGGCACATTCCCGAAAGTTGGGTGTCGATCGTGTCCAGGACGACAAGCTTGTCCTGATCTTTCCTGGTCACGCTGACCAGTTGGCGGATATCCAGCAGGCTATCGGTCCGAACCCCCAACTCATGAAACGGTCCCGTGATGTGACGGCAGAAGCGAACCGTCCCCGGATAGGTTTTCGTTCCGCCTCGCAACAGCGGTGCGACGATCTCGATCCGACTGCCGCTGTAGGCGAAACGCTCGTGAAGGATGCTAAAGCCGTTCTGGCTCACATTTCTGGCAAAGACGTTGAATCCCTGCCGATTGCCGCCCGGCTGGGTGATCCATGCCACCATCGGTTTGAACATGGCAATCCGAAGACCCCGGCGTTCTTTTTCGATGGCTCCAGGACTCTCTCCGTTTTCAAGGTGAAGCAGGAGTTTTCGGAGTTGCTGGTGATTGGTGTTTAAGGTTCGAAGCGTCGTATCGAACGGCTTGGACATCCCCTGGCTCCCATGCTCGGCCGACCCGGAAGCGAACAAGAACCGGCTGGTTATCGTCACCGCGACACAGATGACTAGGTAATCTTGTTCCAAATGGCCTATCGTCAGGAAACACGGATCGCATAATGGTTGCTTCCCGCCGAATGCCGATTGGACCATTCCGGATTGTGCTTGAAGCCCGAATACGTCCGATTATCGTTAGGAATGACAGAGTTATCGGTCGCCGTTGAGGCCCGGTCCGGCCCGGATGACCCCGCAAGAATAAGTCCGTACCAGGGAATCCCACACCGTTGATCACGCTTGACCACCTGCTCAGGAAGCTGGATGCCCGGCCGCACGGCCGCGCGGGTGACGCCGGCGCGAAGGTGAGCACCATCTGCGATGACTCTCGGCAAGTCACGCCCGGATGCGCCTTTATCGCACGGCAGGGGGTCGGCGAATCGGGTCAGCATTACATCGGCCACGCCATCGAGCGGGGCGCGGCGATCATCCTGGCATCACGGCCGCCTTCGACCGATGAAGCTTCCGGCATCAACTGGATCGAGGTTCCGGGCCTGGACACCTCCAGGACCGCACTGATCGCTTCACGCTTTTTCGATCATCCCGGCGACAAGCTCCACATCATCGGAATCACCGGCACCAACGGAAAGACCACCACGGCCTGGCTGGCGCGGCAGATACTCGAGAGGTCCGGCGTTCGCTGCGGTCTCATGGGAACGGTGGCCAACGATCTGGGCGATGGTCCGGTCGCCGCGGCTTTGACCACGCCCGGCCCCATCGAGCTTCATCGCATGCTGGCGCAAATGGTGGAGCGCGGCTGCCGCGCGGCGGCGTGCGAGTTCTCCAGCCATGGTCTGAGTCAGGGGCGTGTGGATCATCTTGCGATCGACAGCGCCGTCTTCACCAATCTGACCGGCGATCATCTGGACTATCACGGGGATATGGCATCGTATGCCCGGGCCAAGGCGCGGCTGTTCGATGGGTTATCCCGCCAGGCTCTGGCGGTGGTCAACGCGGATGATCCGGCCTCGGAAACGATGCTCGAGCGTTGCCAGGCACGCATCCTCCGGACGAGCGTTCGTGGCGACGGGCGGGCCCAGTTGCGGGCCAGCGAGATCCGCATGCGGCTGGATGGGTTTGATGCCCGGTTCATTGGCCCCTGGGGCAGCCGTCCCATCCGCGCGAAGCTGGTCGGCGAGCATAACGTGAGCAATCTGCTCCAGGCCCTGGGAGCGGTCGGCGCGATCGTCGATCTGACCGAATCGCTCCAGGCCGTGATTGATGAGCTGGCTTCGGCTCCCGGACGGCTTGAACCCGTGACGCCCCCGGCCGATGCCCCGGGGATCGACTCCGCCCGCCTGCCGACGGTCCTGGTGGATTACGCCCACACGGATGATGCGTTGGCCAACGTGCTGACGACGCTGCGGGGGGTCAAGCGCAAGGAAAGCCGGCTGTGGGTGGTCTTCGGCTGCGGGGGTGATCGCGATCGCACCAAGCGGCCTCGCATGGCCAAGGTCGCCTGGCGTCTGGCCGATCAGGTGGTTGTGACCAGCGACAACCCGCGCACCGAGCCGCCCGAACAGATCATCGAGGAAATACTGGCTGGATTGCCCGCCCAGGGCGACTCGGGCCGCCTTATGGTCGAGCCGGATCGAGCCGTGGCGATCGAGCAGGCCGTGGCCGGGGCGACGGCGGGTGATCTGGTGCTGATCGCCGGTAAGGGCCACGAATGTGAGCAGATCATCGGCCGGGAACGTATCGTGTTCGATGATCGCATCCATGCCGCTGATGCCCTGAAGCGAAGGATCAACACGGTCGGCTGACGCCGGAGTTGGTAGAAAGTAGAGAGTAGAGAGTAGAGAGTGGAGAGGAGAGAGGAGAGCGTCGATCGGTCCTTTCTTCTCTCTGCCTTCTCGCACCCTTTTTTGGACCGGACTCAATGCCACAGGTCTGGACGCCTGATGAACTGCGATCAATCACCGGCGGTCGGTGGTTGCGCCCGTTGCGTGGGCAATCCATCCAGCCGCGCGGCTGGAGGATCGATTCCAGAACCATTGAACCGGGTGATGTTTTTCTGGCATTCCCCGGCCGGAACGTCGATGGTCACAATTTTCTCGATGATGCGGCCAGGCGAGGTGCCGGTCTGGCGATCGTCGAGCGGCCGGTTGCCCCGGCTTCCGATCCGGCCAATGGCATGGGCGTATTGCATGTCGATTCGACCCAGGACGCCCTGACGGCCATCGCCGGCCAATGGCGCACGCGCCTGGACCCGCGGCCGATCCGCATCATCGCGGTGACCGGTTCCAACGGGAAGACCACTCAACGCAACCTGATCGATGGCGTGCTGGCTTCGGCAAAGTCCGGACGCCAGGCCCAGGGCAGCTTCAACAATCATCTGGGTGTCCCATTGACCCTGCTTCTGGCGCAGCCTGAGGATGATTATCTGGTGGTCGAGCTGGGCATGAATCATCCCGGTGAGATCGCCGCGCTGGCCGGGTGGGTTCGCCCGCACATCGGAGTCATCACAAGCATCGGTTCAGCGCATCTGGGCCTGATGGGAAGCCTCGATGCGATCGCAAGGGAGAAGAGTTCGTTGCTCGACCATCTGGCCCCGCACCCGGAAACCGGCCACGCCCTGGCTCTGCTTCCGCGTTCCCAGCGACGCCCGTGGGTCGGCCGAACGTATCCTCAATGGCTGGTGACCGAGACCACTCCACAGCCCTTCAACTTCCAATCCACCGCCGAGGGTACTTCGGTGGTGATTGATGAAGCGCCGTTTGAAGCCGCCCTGCACGGCGACTTCATCGCCGATTATATCTGGAACGCATGGCGCATCGGGCGGGAACTGGGGCTGGAGACCGCGAAGATCGCCGAGGCCGTCCGGGCGATCCGGCCGATGGCGATGCGGATGGAAATCCGCCGGATTCCCTGGAAAAACGGCCATGTCGAGATGATCCTGGATTGCTACAACGCCAGCCCGGACTCGATGCGCAAGGCCCTGGCATTGCTGGCGACGCGTGGCGACCATGATCTTGAGCCGGGCGGGGGTGACGGTGCTGATCGCCGTGTCACGGGCCGCCGCATCGCGGTGCTGGGTGACATGCTCGAGCTCGAGGCATTCAGCGAGCGTGAGCATATTGAGCTGGGGCGACTCGCGGCCGAGGCAAAGCTGGATATCCTTATAACAGTTGGTCAAGCTTCACGAGCGACCGGACATCACGCCGCGGCCTGCGCCCGGAAGCTGGGAAGGCGTCTGGCGGCCGAGCATCATCGGACGCTCGATGAGCACGTGCCTGGCGGGATACTGGATCGATTGAGTGCCGGCGATCGCATCCTGATCAAGGGTTCTCGCGGCATGAAGCTTGAGCGGCTGGCCACGGCGATGGAAGCCCGGTCGGCCGCGCTTGGGCGAACTGAAGCCGACCAACCCAAGAGCGGGACACGGTCGTCCCCGCGCGGCCACATGGATGTGGAAGGCGAATCGTGCTTTACGTCCTGATCGAACCCAATCTCCCATGGCTCCAGGCACGCGGTCTGGGGTTCCTGCGTGTCTTCACCTTTCTCGAATTTCGAATGGTGCTGGCGGTGATCCTCGGCTTTGCCACCGTCATACTGCTGGGGCCGCGCGTGATTCATCGGCTCCGACAGTTGAAAATCCAGGATAACCCTGAATTCTTCAACGCCGATCTCAACGAACTGACCCACAACAAAAAGGCCACGCCCACCATGGGCGGCATCCTCATCGTCGGGGCGATCTTCCTGAGCGTCATCCTGCTGGCCGACCTGCGCAGCTTTTACACCCACATGGCCCTGGTATGCCTGATCTGGCTGGGCATCGTCGGCGGCGTGGATGATTATCTGAAGCTGACCATCGCCAGCCGCCGGCCCGGCTCACGCCAGGGGCTGTATTCATGGGAAAAAATGATCTATCAACTCGGGCTGGCCCTGGTGCTGGGCGTCTTCATCCTGCTCCATGGCCGAAACCTGGATCAGGCCGGCCAGCAGATGGCCTTCTGCCTGAACATCCCATTCCAGCGAACGTGGTTCTGGAGCGAAGCGACGCGAAGTTTCGTCGTCAGTGACAGCCTGATCATTCTTCCCGCACTGATCTTCATCGTGATCACGATCTTCGTCATCACCGGTGCTTCGAACTCGGTGAACCTGACCGACGGCATGGATGGCCTGGCTTCGGGCATCACCGCCATCTGCGCGTTCGCCTTCATGCTGCTGGCCCTGTTCGCCGGAAACGAGGAAAGCGCCAAGCGGCTGCTGATTCCCTTCATCCCGGCCTCCGGTGATCTGTCCATCGTCGCCGGCGCCATGGCCGGGGCGTGTCTGGGTTTCCTGTGGTTCAACTGCCACCCCGCCCAGGTATTCATGGGCGATACCGGTTCGCTGCCGCTGGGCGGGCTGCTGGGTTACATCGCCGTGGTGATCCGCCAGGAATTCCTGCTGCTGATCATCGGCGGCATCTTCGTGATGGAAACGGTTTCGGTCATGATGCAGGTGGGTTACTTCAAGGCGACCAAAGGCAAGCGGATCTTCCGCATGGCGCCGATCCATCACCATTTCCACCTCTCCGGCTGGACCGAGCAGCAGGTGGTGGTCCGCTTCTGGCTCATCACCGCCATTCTCGCCGCCATCGCCCTGGCCACGATCAACCTGCGGTGATGGCTTGGATGATCGCGTCGAGCGCGGCGATGGTGAATGTTTCAAGGTTGGGCAAGCGCGGCTGAAACGTTGATCGGTACAGCTTCACACCAGAGCCACGGATAGCCGCCGGCCGATCGCACGAGCCGCTTTATCCAGAGTCTGGAGGGTTACGTTCTCGTTGTGAGGGTCGATTAGCCGTTCGAGTGCGGAGCGCGATGTCCGCATGCGCCGGGCCATCTCGGTCTTGCTCAGGCGCTCCTTCTCCATCGCCTGACGGATTTGATCGGCCAGCACGCGCTTGGTCGCGGCGAGTGTCGCCTCCTCGTAGAGCCCTTGTTCATCCAGGAACGAATCGAACGATGAGCCCAGGGGCGAAGCCCGTTTCTTTGTATTCGAGTTCGAAGCCATGGTCATTGCCTTTCCTGCTTCAGTGCATCGAAGATTTCCCGCATGCGTCGGCGCGCAAGCGCCAGATCCTGTGGCGGCGTTCTGGGTTGCTTCTTGATGAAACCGTGCAGCAACCACATCGAATCATCGGCAATGCAAAACAGCACACGGGCGATGCGTTGGTCAAGCGCGCTGCGAACCTCCCAGAGCCCATCGCCCATGGGTCGGCACACCGGCAGCCCAACCGGCCATCCAAACTCGACCGTCTTGATGTCTGTGCCGATCGCCAGACGATCCCGGCGTGAGAGCGAAAGCAGCCATTCACGGACCGGCTCCTTTCCGCTTGGCTGCCGGTAGAACCGCACGGTGATCCGCTTTTCGCTCATATGCCCAGTTGTACCACTTATGGTACGGCCCGGGCAAGCTGAAATCCATCCTTGCCCGCCGCCATCCTCGCCGCGATCGCCCTGGCCACGATCAACCTGCGGTGATGGCCGGTAAAGCTCGACGGCTCCTTACCTCGGCTTGGTGTTCACCGATCGAACCAGCGGTCGCTCAGGGTTTCGGTGAGGGAGGTGTCCGGGTCGTAGCGTGGCCGATGGGCTTCAGAGTCCTGCGGATCGGCATCGAACCAATCCCGCTGTCGGCGGTATTGGTGTTTGACCAGCATGCAGACCGGGCTGAGCAGCCAGACCAGGCCGATCAGGCTGATCATGCCCACACGGAGATAGACCTCATCCGCGCGATCGGCGTGGTAAGTCGACGTGGTGACGATGCTCGGGTCCACCCGGCTGACCAGGACTTCAAGCGGCCAGTTCCGCCGCTGCATCGCATAGTGTGCGTTGCCTTCGGCGCCGCAATGGCTCATCCGACAGCGATACTTGACCGGCGAGGTGTAGGTCCGGCCGTCGAACTGGTAGGTCACATCCAGCCAGACCGCATGCCGATATTCCTGCCGGGTTAGGCCGTGATGCTCACCGCCGAACCGCGACCAGTCGCGCCGAACCACGGCGGACAGCGGGACCGCGTGTACCGGCACGAAATCCGAAGCGCGCGAGAATGCCACCGGCCAATCCTCCCTGGCCTGGATCGCGCCGTAGGCGAACCAGCCGATCACACCGCCAATGATCAGCCAGATCAGAATGCCCATTCCCCAGCCGCGCTCGGCCTGATCGTCCATCATCCACCTCACCCAGATGCGAATGCCACATCACCCGACAAGCGGGGTTATCGGCCCGTGAGTGAGGCAACATAAGCCGGCAGGGCGGAAACCTGCCCGCGGAAAGCGGGTTTGAGGAGACGACCAGCAGGGTGCCACAGCGGCCGGCTCCAAGCTCCTGGACTTGGCCCCGCCGCTGTGCAGATCATATAAATGTTTTGATAACAAATGCTTACTGCTCGCGGAAGCGGCGTCGCTCGCCGTCACGGTCAGTCGGTGGCGCAGGTCGGGCGTCACCCGGGCGCGGCCGCTCCCATCTTGGGCGTTCGCCACCCGGTCCTGGCCGGGGCCGTTCGCCGGGCTGGAATCTCGGTCGGGGAGCTGGCTCGGGCTCGGCGGCCGGTGGCTGCGGAGCATTGGCCTCGATCCGAGTCAACAACCTCGCCTCGTGGTCTTCGGAAAACGCCCGGCGATAAGCGATCTGAAGCTGGGCGAACTTCTGAATGTCGATCTCGCGGCTTTCCAGCATCTTGATGAACTGTTCGCGTGACAATCCTCGGAAAAGCGTCGAGGTCGGCACGGCGATCACGTGGCCGTCTTCCACGCCGACAATCGCCACGCTCAGCCCGGATCGACCGCCATTCCACCGTTCTTCCGCCCTCGCGGTTGTGGTGTCAAAACCCACCAGGCGCAGCCTGCGCTCAGCCCAAGGCTGCTGTTCCGAGGCCAGATCGAGGCGGAGGTTGAAGTTGCGTGTGGCGGGGTCGGATCGATCCCGCGCGCGGGCACCTTCCTGTCGGATGTTCTGAAGGATTTCCCGCTCCTCCGGCGTGGGCCAGCGGCGCTCTCGCCGGATTTGTTCAAGCAGCTCCGCCCGCCGCTGCCGCTCAGCCTGTTGGGCCTGTTCACGAGCGCGTCGAGCCGCTTCGGTTTCGCGTTGACCGGCGGCCTGACGCTGGAGATTCAGCATCCGCGCATCGAGCAGCCACGGTTCGGTGGCGATGATCACATCATCCTCGATCGACTCGATTTTGACTGAATGGAGATGGCCCCATGAGCCTGGCTCATCAATGCTCGGCAGGGCTCGGATGAACGGTTCGAGGTCTTCGCGCGGCGGGGTGTACCTCCGCGTGACAACCCGACCGCCCTCGGCCACCTCCTCGGTTTCCGTCATGGCCCGTTGGGCTTCGGCCAGGGTGAGCAACCGGCTGCTGGGGAACCGGGGGTCGAATCCCGCGAAACAGATAAAGCGATCGTCATATTCGACATAGCGGCGCGCATAATTACGCCAGCTTGCCGCGAAAACTCGCTCAGCGTGATAACGTTCGATCGGCTCGAGCTCAACCTCATCCTTCGGTGCCTCCGCATCCGCGGGCCGTGCTGCCGGGCGCGCTGCCGGCGGAGCCTCCCGCGCTGAAGCCGGGCCGAACGATGATCGAGGCTGGCCGTGCGCCCCGTCAGCCGCGAAGCTCAACCCGACCCCCAGAATCACCGAAAAAGCGAGGGTTTGAACCAGAAAACCGCCCTCGGGAAGCGCTGAACCGCGCGATCGTCGCAGGAAGTGGCTGAACATGAATCTGCTCCGTAACTTGACCAATTGAAAGCCCACACACAATCAACCCCCGAACTTTACACGCCAGATGCCCGCCGGGTTGCCGGAAAGGCTTGAACCGAAGGCCGTCGGCGGGGAAAACGGTCGAATCGGCGGGTGCCGCGCAAGGGTCTCGATGGGCTGATCATCCGTCCGCCCGGCTCGTTCGGGGCTCCGACCCATGCCGGGTACCATCACGGCATGGGTCGCGATCAGGAACGAAGTTACGCCATCCTCGGCACCGGCGCGCTGGGCGGTTACTACGGCGGACTGCTGGCTCGGGCGGGTATTGATGTCCGGTTCTGGGCCAGAAGTCATCACGAGACGATTGCACGCGATGGGTTGCACGTGCGTTCGCCGCGCGGCGATTTTGCCATCGAACAGCCCCGGGTCTATGCCCGGGTCCGCGATATGCCGCCGGCGACCGTGGCGCTGCTTTGCACCAAGAGCACATCCAATGGCTGGCTTGGCGAAATCTTCGAAGGCTCACGCTTCGAGCAGGTGGTGGTGCTCCAGAACGGCCTGGGCGTGGACCGTCAGGTGGCCGAGATCGTCGGCGAGGGGAAGGTGCTCGGCGGGCTTTGCTTTCTCTGTGCCAATCGCACCGGACCCAACCGGATCGAACACCTGGATTACGGCCGCGTGGTGCTGGGCGAATATGTCGCCGATGGCTCGGCCGGTGGCGTGACCGACCGGCTGGAAGCGCTTTGCCGGGATTTCGCCGCGGCGGAGGTCGATGCTTCGGTGACCGAAGACCTGCTGCTCAGCCGCCTGCAGAAGCTGGTCTGGAACGTGCCGTTCAATGGTTTGTCCGTAATTCTGGATGCCACGACCGATCGACTGGTCGGCGATGAAGCGACGCTCGGGATGGTGCGGAGCCTGATGGAGGAAGTGGTGCTGGGCGCGGCGGCATGCGGTCGCGTGATCGACCCGGGGTTTGTCCAGAAGATGATCGATGACACGCGGCGGATGAAGCCGTATCGCACGAGCATGAAGGTGGACTTTGACAACGGGCGGCCGATGGAGATCGAGGCGATCTACTCCCGCCTGATCGAGCTGGCCCGAATGGGAGGCCGGGAACTGTCCCGCATCGAACTGGTTGAACGGCAGTTGCGCTTTCTCGATCGATTCGGCCGCGCAACGGCCGACATGTCGGGATCGGGAGCCAAAACTTGAGGGCGCTGCGAGGGCGTGTTCACCGTTCGCCGATCCTCGCCGGAAACGTCATCGACAATCGGTCGCCATCGCGATCCTCTAAGACCGAATACAGCTTGAACCCCCCGGTCTCGACTGGCTCGACCGTAAAGGGGCTGTCACCAGCCGGATCAATGACACGGGCGAAGGCTGCTCCATCGCCGTTCAGCCGCCAAATCGCGGCCTCGAGCATGGCTTGGCTAATCTCCGATCTTGTTCTCATGGTGAGCATGCCGTCCGCGGCCACGATCGCAAGCTGAGCAACCGGAGATTCGTCTCTCAGCCGTTCGATGAAACGCCTGACCTGCGGCATAGCCTCGGGATAGCGGCGGTCGATGAACGAGGCGAGCTCGGCCAGCAGTTCGCCGGTTCGACGAAGTCCGCGGATAAAGGCCTCGCGATCCTGATCCAAAAGCGAGACAAAGCCCACAACGGGTTCGTCGGGATCAATATCTTCAGCCATTAACTCATCGAATGCCGCGAGTTGTTCACGAAACTCGTCCGGCCGGTTGGTAAGTTCATTGATCATCCACTCTGACCAGATTCGGCGCTCATGATGAAACAGGGTGCTCAGTGGGCCGATATCGCCGTGCTGTTGAAGCGCCCGCATCATTTCTCGGCGCTGTTCGGATGACATGCCACCAACCGCCTCCGCCATCGGATCCATCACCATGGATCGAATGCTGACTGCTACCATGTAACCGATCATCGTTCGCTGATTCTCGACGCCCTGAGCGTGATCGCCCAGCCGCAATATCGTGGTGAAAAGCTCAAGGGCATCATCGAAACGATGCTCACGAATCGCCTGGCGGAGCGCGATACTGTTGAGCATTCCCAACGTGCGCATTGGTGATAGTTGAGGGAGTTCAGTGCTGATTCCGTCGGATGCCAGGTCGTATCCCCAGTCCGGTAAAACTCCGACCGATGCGGCACGGGTCAGCTCGATCGTTTCGCGATGGGCGGCAAGCACCGATCGTGCTTCAGCATCATCTTCTTCCATCCCGCGAAACGCCTGCCTGATTCGAAAGGTCTGCTCATCATCAAGGCGGTCGAAGATCGCGCGATATCGATCCGCCGCGGCAAAACTTTCGGACCGATCGGGAGCCGATTCACCATTGGCCGTCCGCCGGCGATCATCCGTCCTGGCCGAATCCTGGCCATCCGGCGTAAGGACAATGACCGGCGGTTGCTCGGTTTGCTGTTCGGCTTCGGATGAATCACCGGAGCATGCCGCACCCGCCAGCAAACCGAACCCAAGCGCGGCCGTGATGCCCAGGCGCGTGGTGGTCTTCCGGACCCCATTGCCCAATCGCTGCCAACGTTTATTGAATCTTGCGGTCATGGAATTGCTCCTTGAAACCGATCAGCGTGTCGGCCTGCCCGCGAGTGCATCGGCTGTTACGGTATCATACCTCCCGGGTGTTCATTGTTCAGAGGAGCTTGGGGCTATGCAATCAAGTGCGCCGGAAACGATTGAATGCGTTGGTTACATCGGCTTGGGGATCATGGGCGCGGCGATGGCCGAGAACCTGGTCAAGGCCGGGTTTACCGTTCATGTCTGGAACAGGACGCCGCGCAAGATGGAACCGCTGGTCGCGGCGGGCGCATCGTCGCATGAATCCATCGAGCAGTTGCTGGCCCAGCGCCCGCAGGTGGTCTGCATCAATGTCAGCCGCACCGAAGATGTCCGCGAGGTTCTGCTGGGGCCGGGAGGAATCACCGAGTTCGCTTCGCCGGGACTGATCGTTATCGATCACAGCACGATCAATCCGCTGGCCACGCGGAAGATGGCCGCGCAGCTTCATCGGCAGGGGGTCACCATGCTTGATGCCCCGGTCTCGGGCGGCGATGTGGGGGCGCGTGAAGGAACGCTCTCGATCATGGTCGGCGGCGAGGAGGCGGCGTTTGAAAAATGCAGGCCGGTCTTCGAGGCGATGGGCAAGCGCATCGTCCACCTCGGCCCTTCGGGCAGCGGCCAGTGGTGCAAAGCGGCCAACCAGGTGGCGGTGGCGTGTACGCTGGCCGGGGTGTGCGAAGCGCTGGCCGTGGCTCACGAGGCCGAGCTTGACCTGGAAAAGACGATCGATGTCCTGGCCGGCGGCGCTGCGCAGTCTTGGCAGTTACAGAACCTTGGCCCGCGCATGATCAAGGGTGACTATCGCCCCGGCTTCATGCTCGACCTGATGATCAAGGACCTGGACATCATCGATGAAGTCGCCGGCGAGCTGGGTATGGCGCTGCCCACCGAAACCACCGTCCGATCGCTTTTCAAGCTGGCTCGAAAGCTGGGCGGATCACAGGGCGGTCTGATGGGCACCCAAGCCCTCAAGCTGTCCATCGACCAGCTCAATCCCGACCTGAGCGGCTCGCAGCAAGGTGTTGAGCGTGAAGAAGAACCTCAGTAAGCCCGGCCATGCGCGCGGATATCGCGGTGTTGTTCGTCGATCGACGATTGGGGGATGCCTATTGGCATGCTCAACCTTCGCCGAGGCGTTCGACCACCGCGGCACCGAAGGTGAAGCCTCCGCCGAAGGCGCACAGCCCCAATCGCGAACCCTTCTTCTGCTTGTCCATCAGATCCCGCAGGCACAGGGGAATGCTGCTCGATGAGGTGTTGCCATAGTGGCGCACCGCGTTGACCACACGTTCCTCGGGCACGCGGAGGCGGGTGCGGATGGCTTCGATGATGCGGCCGTTGGCCTGGTGGGGCACGAACAGGTCGATCTGGTTGACGCCGATATCCGCCCGGTCGCAGGCGCGTTCGAGCATGGTGAGCATCTGCCGCACCGCCTCGGCGAACACCTTGCGCCCGTCCATCTCGATGAAGCCGCAACCGGTGTTGGGTACTTTGAGGATATCGCCGTTCTCGCCCTTGGCCGAGAGCACCGGACGATGGAGCGTGGCCTTGGCCTTGCTCATGTGCTCGGGGCCGTAGAGCACGGTGGCGGTGGCGGCGTCGCCGAAGATGATGGCGGTGTCGAAGTCAGCGGGGTTGACCGCCCGCGAGAGCCCCTCGGCGGTGATGATCAGCACGCGGGCATCGGGCTGGGCCTGGATGAAGTCGTAGCCCGCGGCCAGGGCGTAGAGGTATCCGGTACACGCGGCCAGCACATCGTGAGCCGGGGCATCGAAGTCGCCCACATCCTTGCTCAGTTCATGCTGGATCAGGCAGGCCATGGAGGGCGTGACCATCAGCGGGGTGCTGGTGGCGCAGATGATGGCGCTGACCTGGTCGATGGGAAGCTTCTCGCCGACCAGCGCGGCCTTGGCGGCTTCGACCGAGATCGATAGGGTGGTCTGATGCGGCGCCATGCGCGGCCGGCTTTCGATGCCGGTGCGGCGCATGATGTCCTCGCACGTCCGCGCGGGGAAGCCCTTGACCAGTTGCTCGTTGGTCAGCGTCAGCGAGCCCATTGAGGCGTAGATCGAACTCATACCGACCAACACCTCGGTTCGCGATTCGGTGGTCGAGCGGACGACGGACTTGGTGACCGGCCGGCTGCGGCGTCGGGAGAGGATGGGCTCGCCCGGCTCCTCGCGGGTGATGGGCTTGCGGCGACGGGCGCCGTTGACGGGCTCGGAGCGAAGCCGAAGCAGGGGTGTGCCGACCTTGACGTTGAGCCCTTCAGGCACGAGCAGTGTGTCGACGATACCGGCTTCGGGTGAAGTCAGCTCGACCACGGCCTTGTCGGCCTCAAGATCAGCCAGCGGTTGGCCGGCGGTGACCTCGTCGCCGACTTTCACACTCCAGTTGACGACCGTGACGGCCTGGTCGGCGGGGCTGGAGCCGATGGCTTCCACCAATGTGCAGCCATCTTCAACGCGCTCATCCACCTTCCAGACCAGGTCCAGATCGAGCATCTCCGCGGCGGCTTCGAGTGTTCGCTTGAAGGAAGGCAGCACTTCGAGCTGGTTGGGGAAATTGCAGGGGACATAGGTGTCCGGCCGCGTGATGCGCCGCACGGTGATCGGCCCTTCCACGGCCTCGCTGACGGTGGCGACCACTTCCGCGCCAAAGCCGCAGGTCATGTTGTCTTCATGCAGGACGATGAGCTTGCGGGTCTTGCGCACCGAAGCGATGACCGCTTCACGGTCCCAGGGCATGATCGAACGAAGGTCGATCAATTCCACGCCGATCTTGAGCGGTTCCAGGGCTGCGACGACCTTGCGTGCGATGCCCATGGTGCTGCCCCAGGTCACCAGCGTGAGGTGATCGCCGCGCGTCATCAGGCGTGCGGTTCCGGGGATGGCCAGTTGCTGGCCGACATCGGCCGAGGTGGTGGCTTCGCGGTCGTTGAGGCAAACCTTGGGGTAGAAGAAGATCGTCGGGCGTTTGGACTCGAAAGCGGCGTTGAGCAGGCCCGCGGCGTCGCCGGCATTGCTGGGCATGAACACATCCACGCCCGGCACATGGGCACAGACCGATTCGAACGTATGGGCATGGAAGGGCCCCAGACCGGGGCGATAGGCGCCGCAGGCGACCATGATGATCACCGGGCACGTCCAGCCGCCGTCGGTGCGCCAATCCATGCTGCCCAACTCGCAGGCGATCTGGTTGAACGCCAGCGGGATGAAATCGGCGAATTGCAGGAACGCCACCGGCTGCTTGCCGGCCAGGGCGCGTCCGATGCTCACGCCGACGATGGTCGATTCGCTCAAGGCGTAATTGCGAACGCGGCCGGGGTATGCCTTGGTCAAGCCGCGCGTGACGCCGAACACATCGCCCTTGGGATCCTCAAGGTCTTCGCCAAAGAGCGTGATATCCGGATTCTCCGACATCCGGTGAAAGAGCACATCGCGAATGGCTTCGATCATGGTGACGCGCGGCGTCGAGCTGTCGCCGAGATATTCATTGGACCGGCGCGTCAGTCGTTCGGGATAGGGCTGGCCCGCTTCAAACGTCGGCGTCGGGTCGCCGGATTGCAGGCTGCGCTCACTGGCTTCATGCACATCCGAGCGGACCTTCTGCTCGATGATCCACAGGTCCTTCTCACTGAGCCCCATTTCCATCAGGTCCGACCGGAGTCGGGCGATCGGATCGCCCAGCTTCCGAACCCGCTCGATTTCTTCCTTGGTGCGATAGACCCGTTCATCGTCGGCGTTGGTGTGGTTGGCCAGGCGGTCCATCTTCATGACGACGATGGCCGGCCGGCGGTTCTGGCGCATGGATTCGGTGATGGCCATCAGGCGCGGAGCGCTCTGGCGCACATCGCGGCCGTCCAGTCGATGGATTTTCAGGCCGTAGAACTCATCGGCCTCGCGGTCGGGAAGGTCATAGAAGGTCTTGCCGGGGGTCAGGGTCGAGATCGAAAAGCCGTTGTCCTGAATGACAAACAGCACCGGCAGGCCGTCGCGGACGACTTCGCCGATGCCTTCGAGCACTTCGCCCTCCTGGCTGGACCCATCGCCCAGCGCGGTGACGACGATCGGCCGCGCCGGATCGTCCTTGACCGCCGCGGCCAGACCGGCGGCCTGCAAGGCATTGTTGCCCACCGGGCCGACGAGACTGAGTACCCGTCGCGAGGGGTCGCTGAGGTGGGCGGACATCTGCCGGCCTTTGGAGTGACCGGCCTCGTTGCACAGAAGACTGTGGAAGAACATCTCCGGCGGGATGCCGCGCGCGATCATCAGCGCCTTATCGCGGTAGTGCGGATGCAGCCAGTCCTCGGGCCGCAGCGCTGGCATCAGCGCCACGCCACCCTCATGGCCGGCGCCGGAAACGTGGAAGAAAGCCTCGCCTCGCGTGACCAGCTCCGACTCGACCCGGTCGACTTCGCGAGCCGCGACCATGGCGCGATACAGGTCGATCAGTTGGCTTCGTTCAAGGGTTGGGAGCCCACGTCCGTTGGTGCTGGCGGTCTCCACGGTCGTTGCTGACCGGCCGGCGTTGATCGATCTTGCCATCGGGCTGAACCTCGATTGGGAATTCTGTGTGGTTGGCGACGGGTGACCCAGACGCGACATACGGGCGTGGTGCCCGGGGTAGCCGATCCGGGGACGGGCGGCAAAGCCACTGCGGATCGAGGGTTGGATTGTACCTGCCGACGGTGGGCCACTTCAAGTTAAACCGGGCACTTTATGTTCCGACCGCTCGAAATTTCGCCCATCAGCGCGATCAGGGGATTCAGGTAAGTGCCCGATGAATTGGGGAGTTGCGCGCCCTTGGGCGCTTTTGCGGCGGGCTTGCGGCGCTCAAAAGCCTTTATTCGACCGGGTGATCGGCGCGTTGCGGGTTTGAATCCGCCCCTGAACCCCCGTAAATTGGTCCATCCGACGTTCGGCCGCGCGCCGGCTGCACCCCCGATCTGAAACCCATGGTCCTCGACCGCCCCCGGGCATGGAGATTCCCTTGACCGCCACCAAGACCGAGCTTATTCAACGACTGCTGACCCCTGGCCCGACCGCCGTGCCCGCGGCGGTGCTGCGGGAGATGGCGCTGCCGATCATCCACCACCGCACCAAGGCATTTGAAGCCGTCTTCGCCGAGGTGGGCCAGCGGCTGGCACGGGTGATGAAGACCGCCGGCCCTGTGCTGTCGATCGCCGGAAGTGGTACCACGGCCTTCGAGGCCGCGCAGGTCTCGCTGGCCAGGCCCGGGTCCAAGGTCATGGCCGTGGCCGGCGGCAAGTTCGGCGAAAGGTGGCAGGACATCTTCGACCAGTACGCGCCGGCGTTGAACCTCAAGCCGGTGAAGCTGGATGTGCCCTGGGGCGAGGCGGTCAGCCCCGAAGCGCTGGAAGCCTTCCTCGGTGAACACGGCGATGTGGACCTGATCGCCCTGGTGCATTCCGAGACATCCACGGCCACCGCCTGCGACCTGAAGGCCATCGTCGAGGTGGTTCGCCGCAAGGCACCCGAGGCGCTGTTGATCGTCGATGGCATCACCTCCGTCGGGGCGATGCCGGTGGATATGGATGGCTGGGGCATCGATGTGCTGGTCACCGGCTCGCAGAAGGCGTTGATGCTGCCGCCGGGACTGGGCTTTGTCGGGCTGGGGCCGCGGGCGCTGGATCGGCTCAAGCAATTTAAGGCCGGGCCGTCCTACAACCTCGACCTTCGCCGATGGCTCAAGAGCCACGCTCAGAACACCGTACCCTTCACCCCGCCGGTGAGCCTGATCCGCGGCCAGCGCGTGGCCCTGGAGATGATCGAAAGCGAAGGGCTCGAGCAGGTCTGGGCGCGAACCCGGATGCTGGCCGATGCCTCGCGCGCGGCAATGGATGCGCTGGGCCTGACGCTGTGCAGCAAGTCGCCCAGCGATTCGGTGACCGGCATCTTCTATCCCCAGGGCGCCGATGACAAGAAGTTCCGCAATCGCATGCGGGATGAGTTTGGCATTCACCTGGCCGGCGGTCAGGATGGCCGGGGCGCATCCTGGTCGGGGAAGATATTCCGAATCAGCCACATGGGTTTTGTCACGATCGAGGACACCGTGGCCGCGATCGAGGCCGCCGAAACGGTGCTGCGAGAGATGTGTCCGGACCTGCCGGGCAAGCCGGGCGATGCGGTGGCGGCGGCTCGGGCCATCCTTGATCGAGCGTGATGGAGAACGCGGGGCATCGAATGCCGTGTTCGGCCGGCGTGGCTGGTCGCTCCCGGGCGCATGGTCCGGGCGATCGTGATTCGGCGGAACCCCGAAGCCGGGTGGAATGGTCGGCGGTCATGCAACTCGACGAGCTTCGCGACAATCCGCGCATCAACCTGCTGGTCAACACGCTGGTCGATCTGAGCCGGACGCGGACGCCCGAGGAAGTGCTCTACATCTTCACCGAAGCGATCGCCGAGCTTGAGACTCCGCGAGGCTATGTCAGTGTCAGCACACGCAAGCTGGCCCACGGTCAGTACAAGATCACCCGCCGGCGACGCCACGAAGAGTCGCTCGATCCACGGATGAACCCATGGGACCGTTGGCACGAATTGCCCGTTTGCCAGGGCGGTGTGATCGGGCGGATCATCGCCACGGGCCGCCCGGTGGTCATCGATCACCTGAGCCTCGACGAAGACCCGGCGCTGGGCGATTTCGCCGCCGGGTATCGCTCGCTTTTGGCGCTGCCGCTTTACGACGATGGCGAGCCGATCAACTGGGCGCTTTTCTTTTTCCTGACCGACCGCGTGGAGGATTCGGAGGATGTCGAGCAGTCGCTCCTGCGGGCGAACCTGGTGGGTTCGACGATCAAACAGCGGGTCCTGGTCCAGGAGCTTGCTCGGGCCAACGAGCGTATTCGTGGTGAGATGGAACGCATCGCGATGATTCAGCGGGCGCTGCTGCCGTCGCGTCTTCCTGACATTCCCGGACTGTCGATGGCCGCCAGCTACGAGACGTTCGATGAGGCGGGCGGCGATCTGTACGACCTTTTGCCTCTGGCGAGGATCGGCGGCGACCCGGATGATCCGCGCTGGCTGATCGTGATCGGCGATGTCTCCGGCCACGGCCCATCGGCGGCCGTGATGATGGCGATGCTGCAAACGCTGATCCATGCCTATCCAGGCAAGCCCGAATCGCCGGCCGCGCTGCTTGAATATGCCAACGGCCAGTTGCTGCGCAAGAATGTCGAGCAGAGTTTCGTGACGGTGTTCGCCGCGTTCTACGATCCGGGCACGCGGCACATGGTGTACGCCCGCGCGGGCCACAATCCGCCGCTGTTGCTGCACATGGCGCGGGGCGAGCTTGAGCGGCTCGAGGCCGTCGGCGGCCTGCCGCTGGGCATCATCGATGAACCGCGATTGACCGACGCCCAGCGGGTGCTCGAGCCCGGTCACACGCTGGTGCTCTATACCGACGGCATCACCGAGGCCCGCGATCCGGAAGGCCGATGGTTCGGCATCGAGGGCATCGAAGCATCACTGCATGACTGTTCCGGCGAGCCGGATTGCGCGATCAGGCACATCCGCGACAGCCTCCGCCGATTTGAACAGAGTGTGCGTCCCAAGGATGATCAAACCCTTCTGGCGATTCGCATCCAGGAAAAGCCGGAAACGACCCAAGAGGAGCAAGTCGCATGAGCCATGGCCGGTTTTCGCCTGATGGTCTTGAATATCACATCACCGACCCCCACACGCCGCGCCCCTGGCATCAGTACCTGGTCAATGATGAATACCTGGCCAACATCACCCAGCACGGCACGGGCGCCAGTCACTGGCAGCCGCTGGGCGAAGGGCTTCGCACCAATCTGACCGAGGACCGGGATGGCGGCGGCGGGCCGCGACTGGTCTATCTCAAGGACATGCAAAGCGGTGAGTTCTGGGGCGTCGGCGGCGCTCCGGATTTCGGCCCGCGCGATCGTTGGCTGTGCCGGGTGGGCCTGGGATACCAGACCATCGAATCGCGGCGGGACGGGCTTGACGCGGTCTGGACGACCTGTGTGCCCCAGTCGCGTGACGGCGAATCGGACAGTTGCGAGCTGTGGACCATTCAGATCACGAATCATGATTCGCGGCCACGCAGAGTCGCACTGTTTCCCTATGTCGAGATGCACCTGACCGGCGGCAGCACCCTGATGGACTTCATCGCCGTGCTCGGCGGCCGCTTCGATTCCGAGGCCAATGCGATCTTCGGCATCAACAGTTGCGTCAAGTTCCCACCGAAGTTCAAGGCCGTGTTCGCATCCGACCGGCCGACTTCCGGCGTGACGGTCAGCCGCGATGAGTTTCTCGGCCACTATCGCGGTTACGAGCGCCCGCTGGCGGTGGAGAAGGGCGATGTGCATAACCCCGAAGCGGGCACCGAGTGGTTGGGGGCTTCCTTCCGGCATGAGTGGACGCTTGCGCCGGGGCAGACCGAGACGGCCAACCTGCTGCTGGGCGTGATCGACAGCGAGGATGATGGCCGGCGACTGGTGAAGAAATACCTGGCCAGGGGAGAACCGGCACGCGTGCTCGAGGCCATCCGGGAGGACACGGCCCGACGTGTGGACCGCTTGAAGGTTCAGACGCCCGATGAGCAGTTCAACCGATGGATGAATATCTGGCTCAAGCACCAGTTGCATTTCGTGGCCCGCTGGGGGCGCGTGATCGGCCGGGGCTATCGCGACGTCCTCCAGGACACCTTCGCCCATCGCCTGATCGATCCGGACCGCGCCAGGCAGTGCCTGACCGAGGTCTTCAGCAAGCAGTTTCCCTCCGGCCGTTGCATTCGTGCATGGCGTCTGCCCAATGCCCAGCTCGATCTCCAGCACTACGCCGACAGCCCGAGTTGGATGATCATGGCCCTATCGATGTATCTCAAGGAGACCGCCGACTGGCCGCTGCTGGATGAGCTGGTTCCCTTCCTCAACGAAGAAGATCCTTACGCGGCTTCAACGGCCGAGGCTTCGGTGTTCGATCATGTGGTGCTGGCCCAGCGTTATCTCCTGGGCGATCGCGGCCTTCATGGCCTGAGCCATATTCACTATGGCGACTGGTGCGACACGATGAATGGCGTGGGCCGGCGCGGCAAGGGCGTGAGTGTGATGCTCTCCATGCAGGTCAAGTGGGGCTGCGACCAGTTGGCCGAGCTTGCCGCTTATCTGGCTGGGAAGGGCATCCTGCCCGCGGGCTGGAGCGCGGCCCAGCTCGAAGGACTTGCCCGCGAGATGCAGGACGCCTCACGGGAGCTTGCCCAGGCCATCAACACCCATGCGTGGGATGGCGATTGGTACATCCGCGCGTTTGATGATGATGGCGTGGCGGTGGGTTCGGCCAACGGCCCGGCTTCCGATGGGGGCGAGCTTCGCATCTTTCTCAATAGCCAGAACTGGGCGCTGATCGCCGACATCGCGCCGCCCGACCGTGCCGAAAAGGCGCTGGCCGCCGTGAGCCAGCACCTGGATACCGGCTATGGCATGGTGCTCAGCTATCCGCAGTCCACGTTCCTGAAGCCGCGCATCGGTCAGATGTCGGCCATGACGCCGGGCTTCTATGAAAACGGCTCGGTCTACACCCACGGCAATTGCTTCTACATCGCCGCGCTGGCCATGGCCGGCCGGGGTGATGAGGCGTGGGAAGCTTTCAAGACCGTCCTGCCCGACACACCCAACAAGCCCAACACCGACACCGAGCCCTATGTCATCCCCAACATGTACATCGGCCCGGTCGTCGAGCGACGGATGCAGCGGAATCTGTACCTTTCCGGCTGGCGAACCGGGTCCGCGGCGTGGCTTTACCTGACCGGAGTTGAATGGATTCTCGGTCTCCGCGCTGAATATGACGGCTTGCGGATCGATCCGAAGCTTCCCGGAACATGGGACAAGGTCAAGGTTCAACGACCGTTCCGCGGTTCGGTTTATGATGTGACCATCCGGCGTGACGATTCGGTCGCGCCGGGCACGATGCGGATACTGCTCGACGGTCGGCCCGTGGAAGGAGTACTGCCGCCGCCGGAGGTCGGAACAACGTACGCGGTCGAGGTCAGCATCCCCGCCAGGAATCAAGAACATTGAATGACGCGTTGAAATCTACGACTGACTCCCTCCCGGCGGCCGAAACCGATGACCGGAGCCCGGACCATGTCTTTGCCCGGCTGGTTCTGGAAGCGGAGTCCCGGGCGATCGGCGTGGCCATCCGGGAGCTTGGGCCGGGTTTCGATGCGGTGGTCGAGCGGCTCGTGGCCCTCAAGGGCGCTGTCATTGTCAGTGGTTCGGGCAAGAGCGGGCTGGTGGGCCGGAAGATCAGCGCCACGCTGGCCTCGACGGGTACACCCAGTCACTTTCTTCATCCCTCCGATGCCATGCACGGTGATCTTGGCCGCATCCAGCCGACCGATGCGTTGCTGCTGCTCAGTTTCGGCGGCGAGACCGAGGACACGCTCGCCCTGGCGGCGCTGGTTCGACAGGATGGCCTGCCGGTGATCAGCATGACCGGAAAGCCCGAGAGCCATCTGGCGCGGATCAGCGATTTTCACCTTTGCATCGGGCGGGTGACCGAGGTGGATACCCATACGCTCGCCCCGACGGCATCCACCACGGTGATGATGGCGATGGGCGATGCCCTGGCGCTGGCGCTTGCGCGGCGGCGCAGCTTCACACCCGCGGACTTCCACAAGCGTCATCCCGGCGGTCAGCTCGGACGCATGATGATGCCCGTGTCCAACGTGCTGCGCTTCAAGGTTGGCCAGAACCTGCCGCTGGTGGCCGATGAGCTGAGCGTCGGGCAGGTACTCAAGCGCGCGGCCGAACAGGGCGGCATCGGCGAAGGCTCAGCGCGGCCGCGCCCCGTCGGCGCTGTGCTATTGATCGATACCGATGGGCGGCTCTCAGGCATCTTCACCGATGCCGACCTGCGGCGCCGGCTGGTCGAACTCGGCCCGGCCGTGCTCGATCAGCCCATCGCGCAAGTGATGACCCGACAACCCCGAACCCTGTCCAACGATGCCACCGTACGGGATGCCGTGCAACTGGTGCGCGAAACGCGCCTCGATGAACTTCCCGTCGTCGATGCCCAGGGCAAACCCGTCGGCCTGATCGATGTTCAAGACCTCGTGGCCCTGAAGGTCATCGAAGCCACGAGCAAGTAATTGCCCGCCCGGAGCCTTTCCCCCCATTCACGTATTTTGCGCATTTGGTCATTCACAAAATGCCTTGGCTCCGTATTGGGCCACTGGTCAGAGGCTGATGCTCGAATACGAACAGGGGCAACTTGAGGACTTGGCTCGCTGAGCGGGTGTCCCGATGCTGAAGTCAGGCGATCACCGCGAAGGGCACGAAAGGCACCAAGAGAGAGATAGAAGGTAGAAAATAGAAAGTAGAGAGTAGAGAGGCGAGGGATCGGTTCTTCCACGTTCCACGCTCTGTCACCAACGGCTCCCCATTCGTGGCCTTCGAGTTCTTCGTGGTGAACATGGCTGGGCATGGCCGCCAAATTCGGCCAGTGGGAATTGGTTCGGCTCAGCGGTTGGCGGGTCGAGGATTGTCGGGTACACTTACCCATTGTCGGGCCGCCGGTTTCCCGGGCATTTCACGCCCGAACCGGGCCCGTGCTCACGGGGTTTGAGTTTTGCTGACAGCGCGGAAATCTTCCGGCCAGAGCCCACCGCCCATTCTTGTGCGGCAGCCGATGTACTCTCGCCTTTCCGATGCCTGGTGCCGGCTGGTGGCCATGACTGACGATGGGAGCTCGGCAACGCTGCTTGTGACCTATCGGCATAAAGAGTTGGGATATCGCGTGACGAAGCTGTTGGGAAATGCCGTCCATAACGCTTACTTGGGGCTTTTCTAATGTTGCCGCAATTGATCAGCATGGTAGCGAACGGAGAGAGGGGAGTGACAGCGGTGTCAGACGCTGACTTAATTATTGAAAGCGTAGGTGGGTGGTCTCCATATCCAGATGATACATTTGAAAACATAAAGGATACCTTTTTTCGATTGGCCGCCATCTATGTTGATCAGAGGATGCGGAATACTTCGATCTGCCACCAAAAACGCGAAACTTCGAGTACCCTTTTCAATCTGTACTGGTGTTGGTTGCCCACAATACCGGCGGAGATTACGAATGAATTCATATTGCTTATGGCGAATTTGAATCGCTATGGGATTAAGCGGCATGGAGTATGTTGTCGAAGTGAAGCATGCTTTTTGACGGCGGTAGGACATCTTGATTGGATTGAGCCTGTTGCAGCTCATCGTCCAGTTCACGGCATAGATGAACTCAGGGAAGTATGCGCGATACCAGAATACGATGAAAGAGCTTTTGCCTTCTTTGATGTGCGTCACGTCGAAGATGGAACACGTTGGGAATTCAGCGTTGCAGGCGATTTTGATGACTTTCCGAACTGTCACAGAATTGACGAAAGCCTGGTAAGGACTGGTTTCGGCTCCTATGACGAATACTTCAGATGGTTCGCAGAGGAGTTGGACGCCAGATTAGCTTGATCTGGTTGTGGCTGCCCACCGATGTAACTGTTCCATCATCCCCTTGGTCTGAAGCCGTACCAGCCCTACCAGTCGCAACGGGAGATGGGTTCAGGCCGGGGGTTGCCAGTGATCGGGGAGGAATTGGGTGAGGTTGTCGGTGGAGGTTTCGGGCAGGCGGTCGCTCTGGCGGGTTGTTCGAGTTGGCTATGGGCGGATCGGTAGGCTTGCTGGACGGCTTCTTCCTCGCGGGGCGGTAGGGCCGGGAGGAATCTCCGCTGAAGGTCTGTTCAGGCTCGGAATCCGGAGCGGAATTCGGGCAGGCCGCCGCAGGGCGGTTTGCAGCGGAAGAGGGCGCCGGCGTGGGCGTTTTCGCCTTCTCTTGGCGTTTTGCCTGTGGCCGCGCTGGTGATGTAGAGCTCATCGAGTTGATCGCCGCCGAAGATCATGCTGGTGACCTGTGCCGCCGGCAGCTTGATCGCACTGAGCAGGCGGCCTTGCGGGTCGATGTACCGAGCCTCGTGGCCGCCCCATCTGGCCGACCAGACATGGCCGGCGCGATCCACCGTCATGCCGTCGGGAACATCCGGTGAATCCGGTGTCTGATACCAGACGGCGCGATTCGACAGATCGCCGGACTGGCGATGGAAATCGAAAAGATAGATGGTGCGCGGCGTCGAGTCGGTGTAGTAGAACAGGTCCAGGTCCGGTGAGAAGCCCATCCCGTTGGAGCAGCCGATCTCTTCGAGCACGATGCGGTATGAGCCGTCCGGATCGAGCCGGTACAGCCGCCCGAGCCTCGGTCCGCCCGGCGCGGATTCAGGCACCGGCATCGTCCCGCAGAACACGCGCCCCTCCGGATCGGCGATCACATCGTTGAAGCGAGAATGAACCTCATCGTCGATCCGCTCGATCACATTCCGCACGATCCGGCCGTCCTTGAAGACCGCCACGCGGCCCTGGTCCATGAACAGGAGCAGCGAGCCATCGATATTCAGCGTGAATCCGCCGACGGTATGGCCATCGAGGATCACCTCGTGCCCGCCGGTCGCCGGATCGAAACGGTGCAGCTTCCTGCCGAGGATATCGGTCCAGTAAAGGCACTTTTCATCGGGCGACCAGAGCGGGTTTTCGCCGAGTTTGCATTGCGGGTCAAGAACGATCTCGACTTCGAGGGGCGGGGGCGTCATGAGGATGTACCTGCAAGGAGAACCAAAAGTGTGGAACGCGATCGGTACGACAACTTCCGATGCGATATCATCACCGAGGATAACACAGCCGCGCTCAGGGGGGATGTTTCGTGACTTGCCCGGTGCCCGGGGACATGCGGCGAACGGTGATCATGTCCGACGTCCCGAAAACCGCCACAACAGTGGAAAGAGTGTCCTCATTTGCGAAAAATGCATAAACCGTTGTCCATAAGCGTATTGTTGAAGGGCAGCGCCGATTTGTCGACCCGTAAGTTTGGCCATGCCGCCGGCACGCTTGATTGAGGAGACGGTCTTGAAGCTTTTCCTGTCCGTGTTGTTTCTGATGGCGGCATTGGCCGTTCCGACCTGGGGCGATTCGCTGATCAAACCGTTGATGCCCGATCCGGTGGCCAACGATGAAGCCGCGCTGCTGGCGGCGGCCCGGGCGGTGGAGCCGGAAATTCTGGAGGGGGGTTATCGCCAGTTTGATCTGGTGGCGGCAAGGGTCGGCACGTGGGACGGGCCGGTCGATCTGATGGTCCGTCTTATTCTCCCGCCGGGCGAGCACGCGCGGCCGCTGCCGCTGGTGGCTTACGTTCATGGCGGGGGATTCATCGGCGGCTCGTACAGGCTGAACATCAACGACCCGCGAAGAAGCTTCAGCCCGGGCTTTCGTGCGTTGAGCGATGAGGGCTTTGCGATCGTATCGCTGGGTTACCGTCTTGCTCGTGAGGCGGGCTGGCCGGCACCGGTGAGTGATCCACTTTGCGGTCTGCGTTTTCTGGTGCGCCACGGCGAGCATTGGGGCGTGGATGCATCGCGTGTGGGTGTGATCGGACACAGTGCCGGGGCGCGGGCGGCGGCGCTGCTGGCCATGACGCCGCAGGACGATTTCCACGAGCAGGAGATGCCGTGGCGGGGGGCGAAGGTGAGCTTCGCCGCGGCCTGGCTCTGGGCGGGTTCAGCTCTGACAGCGCCCGACCTCGCTTCGTGGGAGGAGTTCGGCAAGCCGCGTAATTACAGTGTGCCCCGGCTTCACTTCGGTGACCATCCGGCTTGGGACGATGAGACGCGGCATCGACTGCGCATCCGCAACAATCTCCCGCACCTGTCCAATGCCATGCCGCCGATCTACATGCTTCGCGGACGATCCGACTATGGCGGCGATCATTCCGATGCGCGGCGGGCCGAGCGTATCTGGAAAGCACTGGGCATCGAAGCCACCGTGAGCATCGTGCCTGGGGGACACAGCGCCGCCGGTCCGGTCGAGCCGCTGGTGGCGTTCTTCAAACGACACTTGACCGGTGAGCCGCCCAAGCGCCCGGAACATGATCCGATCGCCACCGCCGAAGCGCTGCTGAGCGTGGATGAACCGATGGCCGCGCTCGAGACGCTCGCCGCGTATCACACCACCAACAGCGGCCAGCGGCCACCCGCCGGACAATGGCTCTTTCTCAGTGATGGCAACATGATGTGGCTGGCCGAGACCGATGATTGGCCTGAATCGCACCGGGCTGTCGCGGATCGGGCCGCGAAGCAACTGGCCATGATCGAGGCCGAACACGCCCGGCGATTGCTTTCGACCCGCAATTGGTTCGGGGCACAGGAAGCGGCGGCGAACGTCATGGCGCTGGACGGCCGTAACCAGGCGATGATCGAACTGGCCGAGACCGCCCAGACATCGGCCAAGCGCGAAGCTGAAGTGTTCAGCGCGCTCAGCAAAGCGAATGCACGCCTGCACGCGGGCGAGCGCGAGGCGGCGATGGAGTTGCTCGAAGGTGAACAGGATGCCCGGCTTCAAGCCGCACTGGCGCGCCTGCGCGGCGATTCGTCCCCGGAAAAGCCGGCCTGGGCGGATGAAGCGGGGATCGATGTCCATGGCCCCTGGGCGCGGGTACGGCTCGGTGAAGGCATCGCCATCAGGTTTCGCTGGATCGAGCCCGGTTCATGGGAGTTGCCCGAGCACATGCGGTATCGCAACAGGGCGGATCAGCCGTGGGTCCAACAGGTGTCGGTCGAGCACGGCTTCTGGCTCGCTCAGACCCCGACCACGGTGGCCCAATGGCATGCGGTCTCCGGCGAACCTTTGGACCCCGATGCGCCCGGCGATGCGGCCTTGAGCGGTCGGGATTACCTGGCGATCGTGGACTGGCTGGAAAAGCTGGCCGGCCGCCATCCGGACCTGCTGGCGCGCCTGCCGACCGAAGATCAATGGCTGCACGCCGCGACACTGGGCGGACGCGATGATGTCATCGCCGCCGTGAACCTGCATGCGGTCCATGCCCTCAATGTCGATCGCCAGAGCCCCGAACACCAGCCCGTCGGCGGCATGCTTCCGACGCTCGGCGGGTTGTATGACATGCTCGGCGGCGTTCAGGAGTGGACGGCATCGCCCGGCCGCCACAGTGCGCGGTTCCAGGATGAACGCGGCCGATTCCGGGTGCTGGCCTATCCGATCGCGCGCGGCGGCGCATGGTCGAGCATGCCCCATCAACTGGGATGGGATGTCCGCGCTCAACACCGCCACGGTAATCGACAGCCCGATCTGGGGTTCAGAATCGCCATCGGAATTCGAGCCGAAGGTGAAGACTGGCTCAGACACGTCGAGCGGCCGTGAAACGATCAGCCGATCGAATCAGGCCCCAACCCTTTTGCCATGCCTCGCGGTTGGCGCGGCAATGATGCGCGTTTCGCTGACGGCCGGGCGCTCCTCACCGCCTGAAGCGATCCAACACGAATCGCCCGACGACCATCAACGCCGCGAGGATATAGCCGATCACCGCGACGACGGTCAGCCAGCCGCGCTCATCGCGCAGGCTGTCGGCCAGGATGAGGATGGAAGGGCCCAGGATCAACGCGACCACGAACGTGGCGTGAGCGATGTTGCGGCTGGCATGCTCGACAGTCTTGATCAGGTCCTCGAAGCCGCTGTGCTTGATGTTGATCGCGATGCGATTGTGTCGCAGGTCGTAGGACAAGAGCCGCATCTGCTCGGGAAGCTCCTCGGCCAATTGGGCGTAGCCGGTGATGCCCTCGGCGAATCGGCGGCTCATCGCGCCGAGGCTGTAGCGCCGTCGAATCAGTCGTTCGATGTGCGGGCGGACGTGGCCAACGAGGTCGAAATCCGGGTAAAGCTCCTCGCCGACGGATTCGATCGTCGTGATGGCCTTGACCAGGAACACAAGGTCGGCCGGACACTGCAGGCGATGTCGGCGGATCTTCTCGAAGAAGTCACGCAGCAGATCGCCCATCTGAAGCTCATCGATCGATGTGGTCCGGAACCGGCTGACAAACTCCCACGCATCGGCGCGAAATGCCCGATCATGGGCCAGACTCGGGTTGGCGTTGCTCATTCGAATCGCCGATCGGATCACGCCGTTGAGGTCCTGGTTCACCACGCCCTGGATCAGGTCGGCCAGAAGTTGCGCTGAACCGGGGTCGATGTGCCCGGTCATGCCGCAGTCCAGAAAGCAGATGCGCGCACCGGGCAGGACCACGATGTTGCCCGGATGCGGGTCGGCATGGAAGAAGCCGATTTCCAGGCACTGGCGAAACACCGCATCAGCCCCGCGCGCCACGACCAGTTGCTTATCCTCGTCGCTCAGGTCATCCGGCTTCATGCGCGAGAGCCTCAGACCCTCGATGTATTCCAGGGCCAGAACCTTGCTGGTGCTCGCCTCCCAGAATACGCGGGGGAAGATGATGTTCTCATCGTCTTCAAAAGCGCGGCGGAGCCGGTCGGTCGATCGCCCCTCACGGTTGAAGTCCATCTCACGCATCAGTTCGCGCCGGAACTGCTCGACCACCTTGCTGGGGCTGTATCCCTGGTCCGGAAAGCGATCCTCGATGAAATCGGCCAGCAGCGAGAGGATTTCCATGTCCGCCTGGACGGTGTGTTCGATCTCCGGTCGCAGCACCTTCAGCACGATCGGCGTTCCATCACGAAGCGTGGCCCGATGGACCTGGGCGATCGAGCCGGCGGCGAGCGCATCCACCTCGACCTGGGTGAACAGTTCATCCACCTTGCCGGGAAACTCATCCTCGAGCCGACGTCGCACACGGCTGAAATCAACCGGCGGAACATCATCCTGCAGATGGCGGAACTCATCGGCCCAGTGCTGGGGAATCAGGTCCGGACGGGTGCTTAGAATCTGGCCGAGCTTGATGAACGTGCCGCCCAGATGCTCCATGGCGCGACGGAGGCGGACTTCATAGGGCAGTCGCTTGAACTGGTCATCCGCCTTCTTGAACAACAGGAATCGGCGGACGCGGTCCAGCAGCCGATCGACGCCGATGCCCTGAAAGACATCCTCGAAGCCGTGACGCACCAGCACGGTCACGATCTGCTGTAGCCGCGCGGCGTGGCGGATGTTCCTGCCCAGGCGGATGGCCAGACCCATGAGGCCTCCCTCGATCGATACCCGCCGCCGATGACAGCCAACGGCGGAACTTGGAAGTCCGAACGAATCATCCTATCTTCGGCCGCTGGAAGCAAACCCAGTAACGTGCGGGATTTGATACCCAAGCCCTGACCCGAGCCCCCATTCCCAGTGGATCGCGCCGGCCGACGCCGATCGAACCGACCTTCGAGCATGCTTCATGCCTACGAGTCAAGACTCCTCCCCCGGTGATCCACCGCCTCGCCACGATGCCTACGCCGCCTTTCGCGAGCCGGCATTCCGGCGGTTCGCCCTGGGCATGCTCGTGGTGCAGATCGGCGGCGCAGCACAGGGCATCGCCATCGCCTGGGAGGTCTATGTCCGCACGGGCAGCGCCATGGCCCTGGGCATCGTCGGCCTGGTGCAGGCCCTGCCCATGCTGATCCTCACGCTGCCGGCCGGCTATCTGGCCGACTGCATGGATCGGCGACGGCTGATCACCCTGGGCATGATCGGCACCACACTCACATCGATCGGCCTGGCGGTCTTCAGCCACCAGCAGGGCTCGATCGTGGCCATGTACGCCTTGCTCTTGCTGGATGCCTCGTGCATGCGGTTGACGGTTCCGGCCCGGATGGCGCTGATGCCGCAACTGGTGCCGATTCACCGGCTGGAAAATGCGCTCAAATGGCGAAGCAGCCTGGGACAGATTTCGTCCGTCGTCGGTCCGGTCGTCGGCGGCTTCATCATGGCATGGAGTCTGCCCGCGACCTATCTCTTCAGCGCGGCAACGACCGCCTCGTTCCTGCTGGTGCTGGCAAGCCTCTCCATCCGCGAGGGCACCCGCGCTCCGCGAGGCCGGATGATCGGGCAGGTCGTTGAGGGGCTCGCCTTTGTCTGGCGACGCAAGATTCTGCTGGGCACGATCTCATTGGACCTGTTCGCCGTGCTGCTGGGCGGGGCGGTCTACCTGCTACCCATCTTCGCCAGCGACATCATCGATCTTTCGGGCACAGGGTTGACCGAGGAGCAGGCGCTGGGCTGGCTGTGGGCAGCGCCCGCGGTCGGGGCGATGGTCATGGCGCTCTATCTGGCCCACGCGCCGCCCATTCGACGCGCCGGACCCACCATGCTCTGGTCCGTCGCCGGTTTCGGCGCGGCGACCCTCATCTTCGGCCTCTCCACCAATCTGTGGCTCTCGCTGGCCATGCTGGCGATCAGCGGTGCGCTGGACAATGTGAGCGTGGTGGTTCGCCACACGCTGGTTCAGTTGCTCACGCCCAACGAAATGCGAGGCCGGGTCTCGGCGGTCAACTCGATCTTCATCGGCTCATCCAACGAGATCGGCGGTTTCCGAGCCGGTGCCGTGGCATCCTGGATCGGGCCGGTGGGCTCGGTGGTCGTTGGCGGACTGGCCACACTGGGCGTGGTGGCATCCTGGGCGGCCATGTTCCCCAACCTTCGCCGCTTCGGACGCCTGACCGATCCCCACCATGAAGAACGGGCGGCCGGCCGGCCGGGCGCTGATGACGATGAGCCTTAGTCGATACGCCGACGCTTGCCCCGCATCCAGCACGCGGGGCGGGCAGGATAGCGCCCGATGAACGCGAACGCCACCCGCTTCAGAACGCCGGCTCCTGTCCGGTCAGGCGACGGCAGGCCTCGCGGTAGCGATCCAGGGTTTGCTCGACGATTTCAGGGGGCAGTTCCGGGCCGGGATCGGTCTTATCCCATTGGCCCCGGGCGCAGAGCGCTTCGAGATAATCGCGGACGAATTGTTTATCGAAGCTCGGTTGCTCGTGGCCCGGCTCGTACCGCTCGGCGGGCCAGAAACGCGAGCTGTCCGGCGTGAGAATCTCATCGACCAGCATCAACCGGCCATCGGCATCCAAGCCGAACTCGAACTTGGTATCGGCCAGAATGATGTCCCTGGCCCGGGCATGATCGTGGCCGATCTGGTAAAGCCGCAGACTCCAATCGCGCATCTTTTCCATGATCCCAGCGCCCACCATGTCACAGGCGCGCTCGAAGCTGATGTTCTCATCGTGCCCGGTCTCGGCCTTCGTGGCCGGGGTGAAGATCGGCTCGGGCAAGCGATCGGATTGCCTTAGCCCCGGGGGAAGGGCGACACCGCACACCGCGCCCCCGGCCTGATATTCCTTCCATCCCGATCCGGCCAGGTAGCCCCGCACGACGCACTCGATCGGAATGACCCGTGCCGGACGACTGATCATGCACCGGCCGGCGATCAGCCGTTGATGCTCGGGAGCAAGCTGGCCGATCCGACCGCTGTCGGTATGGAGCAGATGATGGCCCAACCGCCCGCCCAACTCGCGCTCGACCAGGTCGAACCAGAACGAAGCGATCTGCGTCAGGGCGATCCCCTTGCCGGGCACAGGCGTGGGCATCACGACATCAAAAGCGCTGATGCGGTCCGTGGCGATGATGAGCAGGGCTTCGACATTTGCGCGATCCAGGTCGGCATCAGCCGAACCGACCCCAGCCGGCCCCGATGCCAAATCGCCCGGCCCCGCCGAAACATCACCCCGGTCCGCGGGCAGCACATAAACATCCCGAACCTTCCCCTCCCGCCGCGCAGGCAGGGGCAGATCGGTGGTAAAGAGTGGTTCGATCGTTGGCATGGCCGGGCATGATACAACGCAGGCAGTGCGGCGGGTGGAAGTGCGGGGGATTGAATGCCTTGTGGATGTCGCCGAACCAGACGGCCGAAGTATCCGATCCGGCCATGCCGCCTTCAGGCCGGTTTACCAGCCTGCGGCGAATCACCATCCGCCGCGATCAGCATGTTGTCGATCAGGCGGACATCGTCGAGGAGTCCGGCGATGAGGGCGACGGCGCCGCCGGTGAGGCTTGGGGCGATGGCATCCATGGGCAGGAGGGTTCGGGGATGGCGGATGACGGCGTATTGCGGGTCGATGCGGTGAGCCTTGAGGATGGTGGTCATGGCTTCCTCGACGGCGCTCGGGCTGGTTTCGCCTTCTTCTTCGATCAGGTGGCGGGCTTCCTTCAGGGCCTTGAAGATGCCCGATGCGTGTTTGCGGGCTTCCTCACTGAGGTAGGCATTGCGGCTGGACATGGCCAGGCCATCAGCCTCGCGCAGGGTCGGCAGACCGACGATCTTCACCGGCAGCATCAGGTCCTCCACCATCGCTTCGATGATCCGCCACTGCTGGTAGTCCTTCTGGCCGAACGCGGCGATGTCCGGCTGCACGATATTGAGCAGCTTCAGGACGACCCGGCAGACGCCGCCGAAGTGGAGCGGGCGCATCTCGCCTTCGAGCAGGTCGGCCAGCGCGGGTAGATTGACCTGGCAGGTGGGCAGATGGGGCGGATAGACCGCTTCGACCGACGGATTGAAGATGCCGGTCACCCCCGCATCGCGGCAGAGGGCCAGGTCGCGTTCCAACGGGCGGGGGTAGCGGTCGAAGTCTTCATTCGGCCCGAACTGCGTCGGGTTGACGAAGATGCTGACAATGATGTGATCGGCGTGCCAGACCGATGTCCGAACCAGGCTCAGGTGGCCTTCGTGAAGAGCGCCCATTGTCGGAACAAAGGCTACCTTGCCCCTCAATTTCCGGCGAGCTGCGCGGCAATCGTCAACAGTATGCGTGATCCACATGGTCGCATGATAAGCGATCGGGATCGGTGAATGGCGATGTGACGAATCGCCGCGCGGAAAAGTTGTAAACCAGCGGACAATCGTATATGATTTAGTGAGAAATTCCGGTCGATACCTCTCCCATCGAGGATGCATCGAACCCCGGTGCAATCGACTGCTGACCACCCCATTCGCGAACCCGGTGTGGCTGCGATTTTCGGCCTTGGAGACCGTTATGAGTACGCATTTTCGACGCGGGTTTACGTTGATCGAGCTTCTGGTGGTGATTTCGATCATCGCGTTGCTCATCGGTCTTCTTTTGCCGGCCCTTGGCCAGGCGCGTGAGGCGGCCCGCAATGTTCGATGCATGGCCCAACTCCAGCAGGTTGGCGTGGCGATGTACGGCTATGTCACCGACTTTGACCAGTTTCTCATGCCGGCGTGGACCCGATCAAGGTTCAATGCGGGTTCCGGTCAGACATCCACGGGTATGCTTGATGAAAGTTGGGCGGGGATGTTCGCGAGACTGGATTACATGGCCGCGCCGCTGTCCGACTCGGCCGACGTGGTGCTTTCCGGCGGTGCGCTTCAGTGCCCCTCGGGAACAATGGAGCCCGTGCCGATGACCGGCGCCGATGGTGGCCGTCCCAACATGCGCCCGGCCGAAACGCCCTCATCGCAATTCGACATCGCCGGCAGGAGACCGATCGCCGAGCCGGCGCAGACCGGTGGTCAGAGTGGATTCATCCATAACTGGTACGGAATCAATGCCCGAGATCAGAGTGGCGCCAGCGAACAACGCACACCTTTTTATGTCCTGCCCCAGCAGCATGCCAACATCATCAAGTGGCGTGCCCTTCGCAGGCTCGACAATCCGCGTTTTGTGGAACTGGGCAGCACGGTGGCGGTTTTCGATGGGCAGTGGTCTTTCGACGGCGTTGCCGGCCGAATCAATGCCCGGCACTTTGATGAGCGCACCAACATGCTGATGCTCGGTGGCAATGTCGAGGGCCATCCGGTGACGGAAACACCGCAATCGTTCAATGATTGGCGGGCGGATTACCATCGGCCGCGCTGGCGTGTGTGGGGCAATAACTGACCGGATATCAGTGGCGGACTGAAGGCCTTGGCGCACGCGATTGTGTGAGGCTCGATGTCGCCACAGCCGGCAGATCCAGCGCATCGCGTTCGCCTCGCCGAAGTCGATGCCACGCCATGCCGGCGATCATGGCAGCGTTATCCACGCATAGCGCCGACGGCGGAATGTGCACCGGCAGCCCGACTCGACCGCCCAGGCGCTCAAGCTCACTTCGCAACAGCGAGTTGGCGACGACACCGCCACCGGTCAGGATCGACTTTGGTGCTCTGCCCTCAGTATGCGGCATGGCGATGGCCGATTCCAGCTTGGCGATGAGCGTATCGACCACCGCCTCCTGAAAGCCCCGGGCCAGGGCGGCGCGCTGGTCGGGGGACAGGTCGTGATGATCGCGGGTGAACCGTGCTTCCTTACCCCGTCCGACTGGATGACCTCGCACGCGGTAGAGCAGGGAAGTCTTCAGGCCGCTGAAGGTGCAGTTGAGCGTATCGGGGCGCAGCAGGCCGCGCGGCAGGGGTGGATCGACGGTTTGTGTCGCGGTCCGGGCCAGGGCATCCAGATTCGGACCGCCCGGAAAGGGAAGCCCAAGCATCACCGCCGCCTTGTCGAACGCCTCGCCGGCGGCATCATCGATCGTGCGGCCGAGGATATCGACATTCAGGGGGTCGTGGGCGAGGTAGAGCGTCGTGTGCCCACCGGAGACCACCAACCCCAGTGCCGGATAAGGCCCATCCGGTGCGTGTTCGTCGCTGACGTCCGTTGGAAGGCGCATCACCGGCGCGTAAAGGTGCGCCAGGACATGATCGATGCCCAGAAGCGGCACATCCAAGCGCCATGCCAACGCCTGCGCTGCGCTGACACCAATCAAAAGCGAGCCGATCAGTCCGGGTCGATTGCCCACGGCCACGGCATGAATGTCTTCAAGGTCAATTCCCGCTTCGGTCAGTGCCTGCTCGATCACCGGAGCGAGGCGTTCGAGGTGTGCGCGGCCGGCGATCTCGGGAACCACGCCTCCGTAGGGTTCGTGGAGATCGAACTGCGAAGCGATCACGTTGGAGCGAATGACCCGGCCGCGCTCGACCACCGCGGCGGCGGTTTCATCGCAGCTTGTCTCGATGCCGAGAATCAGGCTCATGGCAGCGCCGGTTCCAGGTCGGTTTCAGGCTGAGGCAGCGCGGCGTCGGCGTCCTCGTCGGAGGAAACGCCCGGCTCTTCCCCGTTCGCGTTACCGTTCTCCCGATGGTCAAGCCTCTGAAGTTGATCATCAATGCGCTGGAGCACATCCATGGCCGATTCCCGCTGCCGCAGGAGGGCTTCACGCTGAGCCGAACTGGTGATCTCCACGCTGCTGGAAGAGCCCACGGTCGGCCAGGCCGCATCATCGATCTTGCCGACCAGTGCCCGCAGAGCCGCCGCGAGCTGAGGATCCTTCATGCGCTTGGCGACCCATTCATCGTTGATGTCGCGCGGCAGGGGTTCGCCCTGACCGGCATCCAGATCGCGACGCGCTTCGAGCATCGCTTGCATCTCCTCCGTGCTCATCTTCACATAAGCCCCATCGTGCGGATCAACGCCCCATTCGACCGAATCCGGCATGCGGTTCAGGTTCCGCCCGCTGGGCAGGTGGTAATGCGCGGTGGTGATCTTCACCATACCGCGATTGTCGTTGAGATTGATGACTTCCTGCACCGTTCCTTTGCCGAATGTCCGTGTGCCGACGATCAACGCGCGGTTGTTGTCCTTCAGCGCCCCGGCGACGATCTCACTGGCCGAAGCGCTCAATTCATTGACGAGCACCACCACCGGCACATCGGGCATCAGGTTGCCGCTGGCCGCGGCGCGCCAGGTGTTCTCCGCATGTGCTCGGCCACGAACCGTGACCACGGGGCTGTTTCGCTCCAGAAAGAGGCTGGAAATGTTCACCGCTTCGTTGAGCAGACCGCCTCGATTGAAGCGCATGTCCAGGATCAGGCCGCGGGGATTCTGGCGCTGGATATCGGTCAGAACTTCACGCAGCGCATCGCCCGAGTTGCGATTGAACTGATCCAGCCTCACATAGGCGATGCGATGGGTCTGGTCGATCATGTAGCCCGGGCCGACGCCTTCGCGGATCAGCGGGCGGACGATGGGAACCTGAATCCTCGCCCGCGTAATGGTCATGGTCTTCTCCTGACCCGACTCGCGGCGGACGCGGATCGTGACCGGCGTGCCCTCGGGCCCGCGAAGCCGGCTGGTGGCGTCGAGGATGTTCATGCCCAGCGTGTCCTTGCCCTCGATCTCGATGACCGCGTCGCCGGGCTGGACACCGGCCCGCGCCGCCGGAGAATTGTCGAAGGGATAGATGATGTGAATCCGCTCATTCTTGAACTCGACCGTCGCGCCGATGCCCGAGAAAGCGCCTTCCAGCTCCTCGTTCCAGCGCGGCATCTCTTCACGCGAAATGAATGCGCTGTGCGGATCGCCCAGTGACTGGATCATCGCCCGCACCGCCGCCTCCATCATCGCCTGCTCATCCACCTCCTCGACATAGCCCCGCAGAACGATCGCGCGGGCATCGACGATCAGGTCGATCGCATCGCTCCACAGCGCACGGTTGCCGCGCGTCTGAGCGACAATGACCACCACCACGAACAAAAGCAGAAAAGTCCAGACCGAACGAAGCGTATAGCGATTCATGGCGTCCCCTGTAAGGCGATTGCGTTCCTTTTTCAGCATGATGGGCAATTGTAGGAAACCGCGCCGACAACTTCCCGACCGGATCGGTTATTCTGGCCCGCCCGCCGGTGAGCATCCGCCGGCCGCCACGGAGCCCGGACCCTTGCCCCCTTCTCAAACCCCCACCCCCGGAAGTAACCCCACCCCCGGAAGTCCCGGCGCCCCTGGAAGCGCCCCGGCCCCCGCCCCCGGAAGCAACGCCCCGAAGCGCTCGGCCGCCGAGCGGATCACCCAACTTTTCCAGAGCCGATACGGTCGTCCGCCGACCTGGATCGCCGCCGCGCCCGGCCGGGTCAATCTTATCGGCGAGCACACCGACTACAACGATGGCTTCGTGCTCCCGATGGCGATCGAGCAGCGAACCTTGATGGCTGGGAGTTTGGCCGAAGATGGTGGGCGGCGCATCCGCGTGGTCAGCGAGCTTTCGCCGGAGATGGCGAGCTTTGAACTGGATGTGCTGTCTCCGCCCGAAGGTACGCCCAACTGGTGGGAATATCCGCGAGGGGTCGCGGCGGGCATGATCGAGAAGGGTGCGCAAGCGCGGGGGCTGGACCTGGCCGTGGCGTCGGATGTGCCGATGGGCGGGGGGCTGTCGTCCAGCGCTGCGCTGGAGGTCGCCACGGCCACGCTCCTCGAAGCCGCCTGGCGGCATCCGCTGGATGCGGTCGAAAAGGCGCTGTTGTGCCAGCGAGCGGAGCATCGCTACGCCAGGGTTCCCTGCGGCATCATGGATCAGTTCATCTCGACCATGGCCCGGCCCGATCATGCTCTGCTGCTGGATTGCCGCGATCTGACCACAAGGCAGGTTCCGCTTCGTGATCCCAATATTACCGTGCTGATCGCCAACACCAACGTCCGGCACGAGTTGAGCGGCGGTGAATATGCCCAGCGTCGCGCCCAGTGCGAGCAGGCGGCGCGGGAGTTGGGCGTCTCATCGCTCCGCGATCTGGACCTTAACCAGGTCATCCGCGCCAAGCCAGGGCTGGATGCTTTGATCTTCAAGCGCGCCTATCACGTCGTCGGTGAGATTCAACGGACGCAACGTGCCGCCGAGTTGCTGGCGGCTGAGGATTATGAGGGTTTCGGTCGCCTGATGTTCGATAGCCATGTGACCTTACGGGATGATTTTCAGGTGAGCTGCGATGAGCTGGACCTGATGGTGGAACTGGCCGAGGACCGCAAAGGCATTGGCGGCGTGCTCGGTGCGAGGATGACCGGAGGTGGCTTCGGTGGATGTTGCGTGCTGCTCGTCCGGGCTCAGAAGGCGGCCGATATCCAGCGTTACCTTTACACCAGCTATCTGGAACGAACACGAATCGAGCCGGAAATTTTCGTGACCCGCGCCGGCGCTGGGGCGGAACTGCCGCGGGCCCCGTAAGCGGCCTGTGACATCGAAGCGATTCGATCGCACGTGGACCCGGTGCCGGATCGGCTCGCATCGTGTGAGGTTCATTCGTCCGGCACGAACGACGGCGGCAGCAGGTACCAACCTTCGGGGATCGATATTGACTGGCTGGATAGCCGCCATGCGCCTTCAGTCATCACGTACACCCGGCCGCTCATGTTCGGCCCGGTGCGCATCGGCGCGTCCTCCAGCACCAGCACGGTCCTCCCACTGCCGCACCCGCCGGCCCAACTCATGCAGCAGATCAGCGCGGCGATCAGCATCCTTGGCCGTCTGTGGCCGTTCGGCCCGGGCTTGGAGCCAGTTGAAAAGAGCTGTGATGATGGCGATGAGAATGCGTTCAAGCATGATGCTCCCGTGATGTCGTCGTGTTGTTGTTCTGGTTGGCCAGGTGCGCGCCGGCATCCTCCGAAGTCACGTTGTTGTCGCGGGCAAAGAGAAGTCCGATGGCCGCGGCCACCGCCGCCGCGGCGCTGCCCAGGTCGGTGATCTCCGGTGCATCGATGCCCAGGTATCGGCCGGCCAGCCAGATCAGGGCCGCCAGGATCGCCACGATGCCGCTGAGGGTTGTCTTCCAGGATTTCATGTTCGGTGCCTTTCAATGGTGTGGGATGGACGGGTTCTGAATGCGATGCATTCCCGACTGGGGCCGGAGTCAGATCAGCTCGATCAGTCGGGTGAGAAACGCGGTGATCGCGATGCCGGCGATCAGCCACATGAAGCGGTCTCGCCGATGGTGATCCTGTTCCAGCCGATCAAGCCGTACCTTGATGCCGGGTCGGGCGTTGCCATTGAGGCCGTGCTCGATCGCTTCGAGGCGTCGGCGAATTTCGATCAGTGTCTGGTTCATCGCAGCGCGGTCATGGCTTAGCTGCTCCTGAATCCGGACGACGGCGGGGTAGATGTCCGTTTGCTGATGGTCGGCTGCCTGGATCATGGGGAACTCCCTGGCCGGGCGAAGGGGATTCGATCGCCTGTGAACGCGCTATGCCAGAATCTGGATATTGATGCGTTGGGTCTGATCGCCCGGGTTGGAGACGTACACGGCCCCGGCATCGGCCACTGGAAGCAGCCAGCCCTCGTGGTTCGCGGGCATCAATGGCTGGCCAGCGGCGATGTTCGATGCGTCCGGCTTCGACCCCAGATACAGGTTCCCGACGTTCATCGCCGCCTGACCATCCGTTCCGGTCGGCGCGCCGATCCAGATCAACGCGCAGGGAAGCATCGAGGTCACCAGGGGCAGCGTGGTCTGCGCCGGAATGTCCAGGACCTGCTGAACGATGATTCGCGAACTGGTGGCCAGCGCGGCCTGGCGATGGATGGTCGGTGGCATGATCGATCTCCAAGTGTTTCGATGCCGGATCAAGCGGCGTCTTCGTGCTCGATCCAATCGGGTAGTTGCGGGTTTGTTCCAAGAGGGCGCGGCGGGCGGTTCGGTCCCGTCCGGGCATGATCGATCAGCTTCCGCCCATGGTGTGGGTTGGCGTTGTGCGTGGCGTGAGTGAGGAGCGCACCAGCACCCGGACCTGCTGACGCTGCTGGAGCGTGGCTTCGGTTCGTATCAGCTTCAACACGCCATCATCCGCACAGTCGATCACCAGCTTGAAACGCTGCCCGACCTGAGGGGAGATTTCCACCTGCCCGGCCTGCTGGTTCATCCCAGCGTGGATGATCAGCCCCATGGCCTGGTCCCATGCGGTGATCGTCCCATCATCAAGCGAGGCCGGATCGCCGATGCCCGAGCCGATCGCCGCCCGCACGGCGACGCCTCGCCAGTCCCGATCATCCAGAACCATCGCGAGATCGGCCGGCGTCTGGGCATCCACATCGATCCATGCATCGAATGAGACGCTGTTCGTCGCCGGTTGATCGGCCAGCATGCTGTTGATCGCCGGGGCCAGGTCGATATCGAGATCGCCATACGGATCATCGGTATCGATGCCGCTGTGGCGATGGCCTCGCGCATCAAAGCGGGTCGAGCGCGCCTGAATACGAAGCACGGTGTCATCGATCAGCGAGATGGCTACGATCGGATCATCGGTCTGCGTTGGTTCATCCGGTCCGATGTGGGTGATGATGCCCGGATCGGCGACCAGGCTGATCCAGGTTTCATCGGCATCGGGCATGGTCGGGTCGCCCGGGCCGGCGGCATCGATACGCAGCTTCCGTTGGCCGTGACTCTCAACGATCTGCAACTGCACATGATCGCCGGCCAGGAGCTTGTCCTCCAGCGATGCGGGAGCTTGATCCTGATCATCGGCCTTGACGATCGCGCGCTCGAGCGGCAGCAGGATGGGCCGCGGCGTGCCGTCGGCCAGAGGCATGAGCATGGCCAGCGCCGGCTCATCGGCGATGGCGAAGCCGAAAGGGTCCAGCGCCTTGGCCAGGTGGCCATCATCGGGGCCGTAGCCGGGATGGATCCATTCATCCGATGAGTTCAGCGTTGCCGGATCGAATGACCAATTCCCCTGCGCATCAGCCTGCCGGGGCAGGACCCAGAAAAGCGCGGGACGTTGACGAGGCAGGGCGCGGCGATGGGCATCGGGCCCTCGGCTTTCATTGAAGATTGAAGCATTGCCGGTCATGGGTGGCTACTGGCTCCAGAGCTGTGTGAAATCGCCTTCGGGGTAAAACGTGACCGGTTGATCGCTGTTTCTGGCGTAGAGCGGGAAGTAGTCCTCGCGTTTGGGATCGAAGGCCAGGTTCCAGTCCGCGCCGCGAAAGGCGAATCGGAAGGTGACATCCCAGGCCGGGGCGTCTTCGGGGGTCTGGATGCGGCGCATCGAGGGCGGCTGATAAAGCAGCGTGCGCTGGGGAAACACGAGCCCCAGCGAAGGCGAAGTCAGGATGCTGTCGTTGATGTGCCCGACCAGTGTCAGCGTGGCCAGGGGAAGCTGAGTGACCTGGTGATGCGTGACGGCCCAGTTGAAGCCGCGCAGCCGACGTGAGGGCGCCAGCGCATCACCGATCGATGGGCCCTGCCCGCCGGCCCCGGTCGGGTGCCAGAAGAGCGAATCACCATCTTGCAGTTGATCATCGGCCAGCGCTTCAAGCGTCTCACTGACCAGCCGGCCCTCAAAGGCGACCAGTGGCGATGTCCTGTAATGCACCGAGATCTGGGCATCGAGGTATTCGGCATCGTGATCCTGAAGCGGTGGTCTTAGCGCTGGAGGTGGAAACGGGCGGACATCGACGTGATGGACACGCGCGCTGGGAATTGGCGCATAGGCATGCGGCCAGTGATACCCGCCGGACACATTGCCGCCAAGAAGCTGCCGGGCAAGCGTGAGGCGCTCGGACCACAAGCAACGAAGCTCACGCTGAACGGTCACGCCGTCGGACGTGAACGCCACGATCGGCGAACCCTCCAGTTCCTGGTACTCGATGGTGATGGCGATGGGGTCAAGCATGGCGGCTGTTGATGGCTGACGTGGGTGAATGGGTCCATGGAAGGGCCGAGCTGGTCAATCCGTGTCCGGATCGTCGAGCAGTTGATCGCGCTGGATGATCCACTCCAGCTCGAAGGGCATGCGCCATATCCAGCGTTGCCCCTGTCTTTGTGAGGGTGGCGAGAGTTCGATCGCTTCGATGGCGACCCGGCGCAGGCCCTCGATGGCATCCAGCAGTGAATCCGCGCGGCCGATCATCCGAACCAGCCCTTGCTCCAGTTGCAGACGCTTCTGCGCTCCGCCGGTAGCGCCGGCTTCCAGAACCCAGGTAAAGCCTCGGTGAAGGATGATGTGGCCCGAAAGTTGCGAGGCCGATGCGCGCACAGACTGCGCCACAAGACGCAGCAACGGCTGCCCGCTGATGGAGAGCCCGCCGACGGTGCCCGACTGCTCGGCAGGTCCGATCACGCGATGCCGGGCGGGGATCAGGCTGTCAAGCATCGGCTCGGAAGCAGCCCAGGCGAAGAGCGCGGCGGTGGGATCGGCAAGAGGATGATCAATGGGTTCGGGCATGGGATCGGACCGATTGGCCGTTGGCGGGCGCGTTGGCGAACGGGCTCAGTCGAGGACGATTTCCGGTGCGTGCGTGGCGATGGGCTTGAGGGTGGCGTTGAGTTGTTCGTGTCCGCGGACGATGCGATCCAACCGTCTTGCCGCGCCCGCGTTCAGGCGGTCGGCCATGGCCGCCGCCGAGGGTGCATCCAGCCCGGCCAGTGCGCGGCTTTCCAGGAGCCAGGCGGCGGCGAACATCATGCAGACATCGCGTATGGCGATCGGTGGCGCTTGCGCGTTGGGCTGGCGCAGCGGCAGAGCGTAAGGGCCAGATCGCAGGCGGTCTTCGATGCGGCGCGTCGCGGTGTCGATCGCAGCGCCCAGGCGTGTGGCATCGGGTTGGCTGCTCGATCCGTCGAGGCTCGACCATTGCGCGATGTTGGCCTGGCCGAACCAGAGATTCATGTCATCGATCGTGCAGTAACCCATGGCGAACTCCGGTCGGTCGGTTGCGGTGGCGGCTTCGCCGGAAAAAGGGGGCCGAGCATGGCGGCCGGTCGCCGCGCGATGCTCGCGGCGCGACGATCCGCGGCGCGTTGCATGCTCGGCCCCCCGTGGTGCGTGGCTTACCAGTGAACCTGGGCGTGGAACACCGCGCCGGGCACTTTGATCAGCGGAAGGAAGGTGTCTCCGGCATACTGAACCAGCGATGGCGGATTGTGTTCCAGCGTCGCATAGCTGAACATGCCGAACACTTCCTCGAGTGAATCCCCATCATGCTCGGTCGGCGCTCCGGTCGGGACGGCATAGGAACCCTGGATCAGTTCGAACCAGTCCGGGCTGGGCGCCGGTGTGAAGACCACGGTGTCGGGATCGTGGACATTGTGCAGCGTGCCATCGGCCGAGGCGAAGAAGGCATCGGCCATGGGAATCCACTTCAGCCCGAAGAGGTTGCCCGGAAGCTCGCCGCCCTGCATCACCGCTTCCGCCGTTTCGCCGGTCGAAGGTACACCGCTGTGAATCCAATTGCTGATGCCTTCATTGCCGGCGAGGTAGGTGGGGATATGAGCGCCATAGAATGCATACGCCAGTGGATATCCCGTGGTCCGCGCCGCCAGGCTCTTGAGCAGCCGCAGTTGCCAGAGAATGTCGGTGCCCCCGGCCGACCACTTGGCGCTGCTGCCCTGGATGATGCCATCACTGGCGACCAGCTTGCCGCGATTGGAGGGCGGAATGTTGAAGTCCACGCCCCAGACACTGCCCGATTCGGCCGGCAGCAGTTGGCCTTGATCATCAAAGTAAAGCCTGCCGGTGGAAATGGCGCAGGCGGTGGCGGCCTGGCGCAGGTTGACGAAGCGTTGCTTGAAAGCGCGTGTCTGGCGTTCGATCTCCTGTCGGGCCATGTCCTGGGCGTTGCCCGTCTCGGGGTGGGTCAGGTTCGGCCACGCGGCGACGGGCAGTGACTGATGCTCGAAGCTGTGGATCATCGTGGCGCTTCGACGGGTCATGCCTTCGAGCGTCCTGGCATGGGCCGGCCCGCCGTAGTGGGCCTGCCGGGCGACATCCCGCACGCCGCGAACCTCGAACCATTCGACAAGGTCGCCCTTGATGTTGCGGGTCGGGGTGAGGAAGATTTCGGGCAGGATGGTGGGCAATCCGCTGCGGATGCCCTGGACCAGGCCGGTCAGGTTGCGGCCGCGAAGCATCTGATTGAGCGTCATGGTGGTGGTCATGTCGGGTTCCTGGGTTGGTCAATCGGTTGGGTGTGGGTCAATAAGCCTTGAGCGATCGCGGGGGTGATGCTCAGATCAGATGCGTGAAGATGAAGCCGCCTTTGCCGGATGCGGCCAGTTCCAGCACCAGCCATTGGCGAAGCGCCGAATCATCCGGCCAGGGAATCAGGCGCGATGAATCGATCACGCCGGAGATGGGAAAGCGCGGCACCGGCGCATCTTCAACCTGTCCGGCCTCATCAGCCAGGCGGATGCCATCGCCATCCGGCACGAAGGTCACCGGGGTCTGGGCGCCATCGGCCGGCGCGATGAACGAGCCGGCGATTCGATTGGTTCCCGTGGTCGAGCTGAGTGTGAGCGTGCCTTCGGGATCGATCGCGGTGATGGTGACGGGGGTGGTGACGATCGTGCCGTCGGCGGTGGCCGGTCCGATGAGGGTGAAATCGGCTTCGCCGTGGGCGAACAGCCGGGCAAGCTCGGCGGCCAGATCGATCGGGACATCCAGGGACGTCCCGGCGGTGTGCGCTTCGGTCAGCGTGCCGATGATGGACGGTCGGAGTTTTCGTGTGGCGGTGGTGCGACCGAGCATGAGGCCGGGCCGAAGGGTGAGGGCATCGGCATGGCCGATATCGCGGCTCAGTCGGCTGTCGATCAGGTCGGTGGTGCCGGGCAGATATTCGGCCGTGCCACGCGTGACCTTGCGGAACGTGGATTGGCCCGTCGTGCGAACACCGGGGAGTTGTTGTGGATGGCTCATGGCGTGGATTCCTTGGTGGGCTATTGGGTGATCGGGGAAGGAACGGAACGTGGCGGAAGGTCAGCTACAGGGCCGGAAGGGTTCGACCGGGGTGGTTGACCTCCTGGACCCATGCCTTGAGCTGGCCATCGGCAGCCGGCGTCCGCTCATCGCCATCGATCCGGGCGCGATGAAGCGCAAGCAGTTGCGGGCCGGTGCGTTGATCGGTGATCAGGGGCGTGTTCAGCGCAAGGGCATCGAGGACGGCGCGGGCCAGGGGCATGTCGAGCCCGGCGAATGTCGCAGCGCGGCGGGAAAGGCAGATCGCCGGTCGCGACCCGGGCTGACCGAACAGACTCGCCGCCAGCTTCACCGCCGCGGCCGGATTGATGCGCCCCTCATCCACCAGCCGATCCAGCCGCGAACGCTGGCTCTCGGCCATGTCCTCCAGCGCATCATCATCAATGTCCGGCTCGGGCCGGGCGTGCTCGTCTTCAAGGGCATCGATCCTGCCGGCCAGTTCATCGCGCTGTGTGCGCATGTCCGCCAGTTCATCTTCAAGGGTGCCGGCGCGCTGCGCTTGGCGGGCGATCTGATCGATGCGTCGGATCAGGAGATCGTCCGGCTCGGTCTGGGTGTCTTCGGTGTTCAGTTCGATCAGCTCGGCGATGCGGGTAAGCGTTTCCTGTGGGTTCATGTTCAGGCTCCTGGAGAGGTTCGATCTTTTGGGGTTCACTTGTGGAATTGCGCTTGATGCGGTGTATCGCGCGGTGGGCGGTTCCTTCCCGATTCGAGAAGCACGCACCACCTGCCGCGCATCGATCGACCTTCCCGCGTCGAGCACACGGTTGAGGATTTCAAAAGGCCGCTGCCCGGGGATGACCGGCTGGCGGACGAGACTGATGGCGGTGATGGCTTCCTGGTGAAGCTGGCCCAGACCGTCGCGATGGGGTTGTTCCAGTTCGAGCGAGGCTTCGGGGTTGCGAAGGATGATGGGTAGCGCCTGCATATCGGCCGGTCGGCAGACGAAGGCCAGATGCATGCCGGTCGGGTCCGGCTCAAAGCTCTTGTCGCCGCACCGGTAAAGCTCGATGATTTCGCCGATTCGACCGGCAGCGCCCGGCTCATGGTCGATGGTCAGGTCGATGCGGATGCCCGACCGCCGCATGCTCGCGAAGGTGTGAATCCATCGGTCCATCCGCGCCGGGGAGATATCCAGCACCGTCGGCCCGTGGCCATGACGTTCAGGCAGAATGAACCGCCCGACACGGGCGCAGTCCTTGCGGAGCAGCGGCAACGACTTGAAGTGACCGGGGAGCGAGTGGGTGGCAGCCAGTGGGGTGACGGTCGGCATACCCCATGAATTGCGCTGTACCCGAAATCATGCGCAAAGGGCGGATCGGCCCCCGTCCCCCGGAAGCAAGCGGGCTCGGCGCGACGGCGACCATAACGAAAAAGGCGGTCCGAAGACCGCCTGGATCGAATCTGGTGATGCGGAAGTGGGGTGTGGGGCCTATTCCCACCAGTGCGTCGGCCGCCGGTTCTTGTCACCCTGTCCCCGGCCGGGCTGGCCCGGATGGTAATCGGCATCGAGATAGAACACGCTTGGAATCTCCTCATCCGGCAGCGATCGGGCCGAGCCATCAAAGAACGCGGCGTTGGCCATGTCGTTGTGCCTCAGGCTGTAGCCGTCGGAGGAGGTGACCTGATCGCCCAGGCCATCGTAGATCGAGAACAGCGCTGAAGGGGGGACTTTGCTTTCAATCGTATCCAGGCGAATCCGGTTGGTTCCAGAACTCCCACCCATGCGCTTGTAGGGGTGTCTGCGATAGTCAACGCCGTTATTGAGGAAACGATTCGGCCAGTAGACGTTGGATTCCGGGTTCGACCCATTAATGCCGTACGAGACCCAGATCACCCGTCCATCCCCGGTCTGCTGTCGCATGACGTGGCGGCGCTTTTCATTGGTTCTGAATTCAGCGGTTCGCTCTTCGGCACCGCCCAATGACCACTGCGTCGGCATGTCGTTCATGCATCGGGCCGGTCCGCGATTACCGGGAATCTCGTCGGGGGTATCTTCGGTGAGCTGCTGATTTCTCACCAGCAGGCCCGCCCAGTGAGCGATCTCGCCGGTCTGTGTAAGGCTTCCGTGGGTGGTCGAGCCGATGGTGAACTGTCCGTACTCTTCGTGGTAATTGGTCAGCGCCAGTTGCAGGGTGGAAAGGCTGGCCAGACAGCGAACCCGGCGGGCGGCTTCGCGGGATTGGCCCAGGGCGGGCAGGAGCAGGCCGATGAGCAGGGCAATGATCGAAATAACAACGAGCAACTCAATCAGGGTGAAGGCGGAACGCCTCATGGGAAGAACTCCTTGTCATCGACGGCTGAACAGCCCGCGACGCAACTTGACCGGCTTCGAGCCACTTGATCGGAGGCTGCCAGATGGCTCTCCGATTAAACGATCGGAACATCAATCTGTTTAAGAATAACATAGTAAAGGGCCGATTTCCAGCGAGGAATCAGGCCCGATAAAATTGCGCAAAAAGTTCCGATCGGTGCGCATTTCAGGTTCTGGCTTGGCCTGCGATTCCCGACATCCAGCCGGAGGTTTTCCCGGGCGCGGAGGCATCGCCCTCAATGGATTGTCGTATCGGGTGAACTACCACGGAACGGGTTCAAAACCCTGGCCATCGCGCCACCAGCGGCGCAATGTGGGCCGGCCCTCGGACTGATGGACATTCAGGAAGTCCTCGAAGGTGATGAAACTGGCGGCGCTGCCATCGAAGAAGGCGGCATTGGTCCGGGTTCGGTTGAAGTGGCGTGCGGCGATCCGTTCCAGGACCTTGTTGTGGGTGTGACCGTCGTGGAACGTGACATAGTCGCTGGGCCGGGGCACCCAGTCCATGCGGTGAAGCCTCTGGTGCCAATTGGCGTTATTGCTTGACTCGCCTTGCAGGGGAAGCATAACCATGGGCCAGCGATCCCGCTCGCTGCCACCGACCTGATCCCGGGCATTGGCCCCGTACCACGAATGCACATACCACCGCTCGGACCCATCGTCGAAATGGTGGGGTTGCGGGCGTTGGGGAACATCCGAGTCGGCCGGGTGTGGGCTGGCAAAGCCCATGCCATCGGTCCGATCCATCAGGCCCGACGGGCATCGGTAAACGTGACGCTGCGAGAGGATCTGGTCCGCGCTCTGGGATTCGGGCACCGGTGTGTAGCCGAGTTGGGCCATCAGGCTTGAGAAGAAGCTGTCCGGCATGTTGGTGCTGATGCCCCCACGATTTCGGAACGTCTGCGCGGGCACCATGTAGTTGTCGTAGTCCGCGGCGTAGATCGCCATGGATGAGGTGATGCCTCGCAGGTTGGACAGGCAGTTGACGTTCTGTGCCGACTCCCGGGCCAGGCCCAGGGCCGGCAGCAGCAAGCCGATCAGCAGGGCGATGATCGAGATCACCACGAGAAGTTCGATCAGGGTGAAGGCTTTGCGCATGGGACTCTAAGCTCCGGATATCTCGCCGACGGGCTGGATTGTCAAGAAAAATAAAGTGCTTGTCGCGAAAGGCAAGGCAAGTACGCCATTTCTGCGCTATATTATAAAAGACAGGCACACATTTTGATTCCAACGCCCCGGACTATGCTCACGCTTCAGCCGAATCGCCACCCATTCACGGGACTGTGGCACGGGCAGAAGGATGGCGGCATCCCAGCGACCCGACGAGCCCATCTACCAGCCGTTGAAGGTCCGCCAGACCAGATTGCCGGCGGAACTGGTCGTCGTCCAGAGATTGGCCGAGATCACGCCATGATCCTGAGTTGTGGCCGCGCCGTCCATGGTGACCATGTTCACGCCGTAGTCGAAGTGCCGAAGGAGTACGCGACTGTTGGCGTTATTGTGCATCCAGATTCCATCAAAATAGGTGATCTGGCGGCTGGGCGCGGCGGAATTGTTGAATCGATAAACTCGAGATTCCCATACGGACCTATTGATCCAGCCGGGGCCGACACCCCAGAAGGGCCAGCCCATGCTGGGAAACCCGCCGCCGCGCGTCGCCGTGTGTCCATTGGCACCGTAGCTGATTCGGATATAGGTGGTGCCGCCGCCCAGTTCGGCGACGGCAAGGTCGCCGCCGGTTTCATCGGCGGGGCAGACCGAGGCGCCGCTGGGCGCGTTGTCGGGGTCTTCCGACCGGCCGACGGACAGGTGATCAGTCCACTGCATGGTGTTGACCCAGCGGCTGCGAACCAGGTTCTGGCTCGGATCGGTTCGAATGTCGGCCGCGGGCATGAGCATCTGGGCATCGGCGGCATAGGTGTAAAGAGCGACGCCCACCTGGCGAAGATTGGAGAGGCACTTGACGTTCCGCGCATGCTCTCGAGCAGCGCCCAGCGCCGGCATCAGCAGCGCGATCAAAAGGGCGATGAGCGCGATCACCACCATAAGCTCGATCACGGTGAATGCAGGTCGCCTCATAAGGATAGTCCTCGAATCAGTTTAAGTTTCATTCGGCTTCATGCGCACGTCAAGCCACGATCCCGAATCGGGGATCAGCCAGTCGCCCGCTTTCCTCCGGACTCGCAACTCCTCAAAAATATACGCTGTGGATTTGTCCAAAGCAAGGAGATTTTGCGGCGGAGCTTGGCCGCCCGGGTGGCTTGATTTGCCTACTGGACAGGAAATGTGCGCTCTGATGCAGAAATATGGTCTTGAAACGGCCCGTCGCCTCGAATGGGATGCTCTGCGGCTGGAATCAGGCAATCGTCGGGCTACCCAGCGCCGGATGCGATGCCTGGTCATTGGCTCAGTTTCCGATCCCCCAGTTCCGGCTCCAGATGAATCGCTTGTCTCCCGCCCATTCAAGTTCTTCGGCCGGTGTAACACTGCCATCAAGGAACGCGAAATTGGCGATGCCCAGGCCACGATTCTTGGCATTCATGTCTGCAGCGGATAAAGGACCGTATGGCGATACCATTCCTGCATAATGTTCTCGTTCGGGAACCTCGTCTTGCGGGAAGTGCCGGAAAAGCGGATCATCCCAGTTGCCCCAGTTGCCTCCTCCCGGCTCCGCCAGCCAGCCACCCTGACGAAGCCCTGCTCTGTGACCGTCGGTCGAGACGATCGCATTGGATGGGGTCTCCACGGCCCCCATGCGCCTGCCGGTGAAGTTCGGCGTTTGAACCATGCGACCGGGATTCAGTCGCCTGTTCACGGCAACGGGTGTTCCCCAGGAGAAACTGTGTGCAGTGTCCAATGCCGGTGGGGACGGCGCTGAGGGACACCAGAAAATGCCTTGATCGAGCAGAAGTTCAAGGTAATCGGCATGAACTGCTCGAAAAGCCGCACTACCCCCAGCCGTCTCTCGCCCCTGCATTCCAGTGATGTAGTCAAGGTAGATGCCCACGAAACTGAGCGGGTCGTGTCGAAAAACCGAACCAACCCTCTCGATATTGAAAGTGAAAAGGCGATTCGCCTCATTGCTTTGTGGCACGGAAGTCAGGATGAGATCGTTGTGGTCCGCCGAATAGTTGACCAGGCCGATCACAAGTTGTCTCTGATTCGAAGCGCAGAGGACTCGTCTTGCCGATTCGCGAGCCATCCCCAACGCGGGCAGCAGCAATCCGATCAGGAGGGCGATGATGGAGATGACCACCAGCAGTTCGATCAGGGTAAAGGCGGGGCGTTTCATGTCAAAACTCCAGAACTCAATCCAGACGCGCAAAGGCTCGGGATTTCGGCTGCCGCCGAACCCGGATTCGGGATCGGTCGGGATCGGTGGCGCAATCGACGGCCGACTCGGCCTCGATAGGGCATTATACGGCATGAATCATCCGATTGCTGGAAATAACGGGCCAAACTCGTATTTTCGGACTGGTGCAACTTTTGCGCTGCGAAAAGCCAACCGTTCGTCGGGCGGAATTCGTGTCGCTTGAAATTCCGGTTCGCTCGGGAAATGGGCGGGCCGGGGGCGCTTCCAACAACCGTGGCGGTCGATCCACCCAGTGCTTCGACCCTTGCTCGTGGCGAAAACCGCGCATGACTGACCAGCAGGTGTTCCCTGAGCTGTCCCGAAGGCGATGCGAGGCGGCGAGATCAATATTCGTTCAGCAACTGCCGGGCGAGAATCTTGGCACCGAAGTCATCCTCATCAGGTTCGGAGGCGACACGTCCATCCCAGAAAGAGAAGTTGGCCCGACCCAGGCCGCGATGCAGGGTGTCAAGGACCATGCCGGCGGCCTGATCCTGATTCCGCCGCGCACGTTCGGGCACTTCATCCTGCGGGAAATGCCGGAACAGCGGATCCGCGTACTTTCCGTACCACGAGCCAGTTGATTTCCAGGCCTGTCCGTCAGCACGGAGCCCCAGCTTCTTGCCATCGCCGCTGATGATCGAGATCGAAGGGCGCGCGATGTCATCAAGCCGACGTGCGCGGACGTACTGGGCGTGCTCTGCGCGGTGTGGCGCGATGCGCCCGTTGACCGCCACGGGAACGCCACTGGTCCACTGAGCGATCGCATTACGGTTTTCGGGTGTGGCTTCGGGATAGTCTCCGGGAGCCGACGGGCACCAGAAGATCGGCGCCTCGCGGAGGACCGACCACCAGTGAACGATGGCCTGATCCACGATTCGCGAGCTGGATGTGATTGTCGTAGGCGAACCGAGCATGTGCGAAGCCAGAATGGTGTGAAAGGAGTCCGCTTCGGAATACCAGGTGGCACCGGCATCCCGCCAGATCTTCGTCGGATTGTGGACCAGGTCCAGCCCGCCGTACCTGAGAAACCGGCCGTTATGGTCCGCCGCATAGCTGAACATGGCGGTGACGAACTGCTTCTGATTGCTCTGACAGACCACGTTCCGGGCCGATTCACGCGCCAGCCCGAGGGCGGGCAGCAGCAACCCGATCAGCAGGGCGATGATGGAGATGACCACCAGTAGTTCGATCAGGGTGAAAGCGGGACGTTTCATGTGTGGCTCCAGCAGGGGCGGTCGGCGCATCCCTCGGATTCGAGGTCAACGGGACCGGGCTAACCATGAATCCACCATCGGCTCAACGACGCCAATCCCGGAAATACAGGGTCGAGTTGCCCCGTTTCGGTTCGCACCAGTCGGTCCGAACTGATCAAGGCCCGATCGGGCTTTGTTTCCTACTGAGTTGAACGGGCCATTAAAGCACATATTTGCGAAAAACGCAACATTCTGAACGATTTTGCATGACATAGTTGTGCGGAACGGGTGCGGACGTCGGCAGTCGGTTCAGCGTGGATTTCGCCTTGAGGGTCGGCGCCAGATACTGGAAACGGAAACCAAGGGCAGGATTCTGGCCACAGCCGGGTCGCTCGTCCTGTCGCATCGCCGATTCGCCCGCATCAGCGTGGTGGAAGGCAGGGTCGCGCGGGCTTGCCCTTGGCTTCGCATCGGCTTTGGATCGCGGCGTTGAGTTGGCGCGCCTCATCACTCAATCCGTGGTGCCAGGTGTCATCGTCAACGCCGCGAACCTCGCCCTCTTCGTTGGTCAGAAACGCCACGAATCGCGCGGCCTTGTCGCCGCAATCGCCGCATGCGAAGACCGCGGCGCGTAGACCCGGCGTGGTGTGATCCGCCACGGTGTAATCGCCCGTGGACTCGTCATAGAGCCATACGGGAAAATCCGTGATCCGTGGCGGCCCGGAAGCGGGGCGAGGCGCGAACGTGAAGCCGAGGACGAGCAACACGACCAATCCCAGTCCGGCGAACAGGGGGTTGTCATTGATCCACTGTCGAATGTTCATAAGGCCTCAATCAGGGAGTCGATTGGCCGGCGGACCATCGGGCTTCGTCGCAAACGATGCAACGCGCCGTCACGTTCGGATCGGCACGTCCTGACGGTTTCCGATAAACACACCCATCGCACCAAGGAGGTGCCCCGAGGCGATGAAGTCGTCGCCGCTCCGCAGTTCTCCGAATACACGCTCAATCGACCCAGAGAAACCGAACGGGTCGAACATCGCCGCCGGCGTACCAGTTATCAGTTCGGATCGTCTCAGCGTGACCATCGAAGAAGGCCATGTTGGAGCCGCCATCCCGGTCATCGTTGGAGTAAGGTGGATGGCGCCCGGCGATGCGTCCCTGGCCGTAGTTGGGTGAGCCGGCGTTCAGATTGGATAGCTCGGCGGCCATGGTTCGCTCGCTGGTATAGTCAGCATTGCTCATGCGCTTGGTCCGCTCCCAGTGGCTTTGCTGACGAATATCCTGAAAGCTCCAATTATTGTGATTACCGCCGGGCAACATGTACCAGGTCGGGACGGCCACGCCATCAATAAGCTGTGGATCGCTGTCGGTGGGGTCTGATGCTCCAGGGTAGTTGTACTGGAAGTGGGTGGGCGTGGTGTGCGGCTGATCACCGAGAGGAACCCAGCCCACGACTCGCTCATTGGTGCCCAGTGGGCAGCGGAAGGGGCTTTGGTTATCGATGCCCTCCGGTGCCGTCATGTAGCCCATGCGAACGAAGATATTGGAGAAGACATCCTCGTTGGGGTATCCCTCGATCCCCGCACGAACCCAAACCGGCGGCAGCCAGTCTTCATGGTCACTGGCATAGTTCACCGTCGCCTGGGCGATTGAGCGGACCTGGGTCATGCACTTGAGCGTCCGGGCCACATCCCTGGCACCGCCCAATGCCGGAAGCAGGATGCCGATCAGCAGGGCGATGATGGAGATGACCACCAGCAGTTCGATCAGGGTGAAAGCGGGACGTTTCATGGCTCTTGGTCCGGTGAGGGTGATTGAGAAATCCCTCAGATTCTTTGGAGCGACGAGACCGATTCGATCACAGGCATTTATCGTCTTCCTGCCAGGTATCGCTGGACAGTTGGGAGCCTGCTGGCCGGTTCGACGAGCGGTACCCCTCGGCCTCCTGGTCGATCACCACCCGATCGGGTTATTGATCAACCAGCAACCTATTTTTGTAATTATAGCACGGATTTGCGTAAAACGCAAGATGGTTGTGGATTCAAGAAGGGCGTCAGGGCGTGTTTCCGGGTCCGTTGAATCGAGCGGTCCTCAATGCCCGGAGTGCCTTCAAATATCGGGTTCAATGGACCAGCCCGATGATCGAACCCGGATCGAGGCGGACGAGTTGGTTTCTGGGGCCTCAAAGCCCCTGGGGCTGCCGGTTGGGGATCGGATGAAGCCGGTGGATCGGCCAGCGCGGCTGTTGAAGGTGTCCAGGGTCGCTTCTACCATTGCGACTGAAGGTCGGCCGGTGTGCCGGCCTCCCGACGCCCCGAGAGATGGGTGGGGTGGCTGCCAGCTTGGCGGTGCTGGTGGAAGCGGCCGTGATTTAGAGTTCGCCCCGCGCAGCGTCGGTCGCCGTAAGCCGGCGTTCGGGCTTACAATAGGCCGGTGGCGGCATGGAACAGCCGCTTTCCCGGCCGCGATCAAGTCCGGCATCCCGCGTGATGTCCAGGGAATAACCAGTCGTGAAGCGCAAATGCGACAAATGCGACCGCCCGGCGACCCACCATTCGGTGGAGATCATCAAGGGCCAGAAGATCGAGAAGAACTTCTGCGAAGCCCACGCCGCCGAGGAAGGTTTGGAGTCCACGCCGCACAAGCCCATCAACGACGTGCTCAAGGATTTCGTGGCGGTCCAGAGCGGCGGCTCGACGGCCGATGATGTCTGCTGCTCGCTTTGCGGGTTGAGTTTTTCAGAGTTTCGCGAGCACAGTCTTGTCGGTTGTCCGGAGTGCTATAAGGCGTTCGCCTCGCTCTTGAGCCCATTGCTCGAGCGTGCCCATGAGGGCGGGAATCATCACGTGGGCAAAGTGCCGCGCCATGCCGGGCGCATCGAGGCCCGGCAGGTTCAGTTGATCCGGCTGCGCCAGCGGCTGAGCGATGCGGTGACCAATGAGGATTACGAGATGGCAGCGCAGCTCCGCGATGACATCCGGCGTTTTGAGGAGCAGGCGTCTTGAACACCCCGCTCAAGTTCGATTCGGCCGGTGAATGGCTCAAGGGCATCGGGCCGAGCAGCGATATCGTGATTTCGACGCGGGTTCGCCTGGCGCGAAACCTGGTCGGGCACCTTTTTGTGAATCGCGCCAACCGTCGGCAGCAGCAGGAAATCCTGGCCCGCTGCCGCGATCAGCTCGCCGGCGCGGCTTCGACCGATCACGCCCTCTGGGTGGACATCAACCAAGCCGATGAACTGGACCGCCAACTGCTGGTCGAGCGGCATCTGATCAGTCGCCAGCATGCCCGGAGCGATATCGACCTGCCGCGCGGCGTCGCCATCGGTGCCCGCGAAACCCTGGCCGTCATGGTCAACGAAGAAGACCACCTTCGCATCCAGGTGCTGCGCAGCGGCATGCAGCTCAACGAGGCATTCGAGCAGATCAATCGCATCGATGATGAACTGGAAGAAGCGCTTGAGTATGCGTTCAGCCCGCAGTGGGGTTATCTGACCGCCTGTCCGACGAACCTGGGCACGGGCATTCGCGTCAGCGTGATGCTCCACCTGCCGGCGCTCAAGCTCACCGGCGAGATTGAAAAGGTCCGCCGCGCCGCCCGTGAGATGCACCTGGCGGTGCGCGGCATGTTCGGCGAAGGGTCGGATGCCCTAGGCGATCTTTACCAGGTCTCCAACCAGACCACGCTCGGCCGGCCGGAAGCCGAAATCCTGGCCGATTTCCAGCACACGGTCATCCCGCAGATCATCGCCTACGAGCAGCAGGCCCGCCAGGCGCTCCTGCGCCAGCGCCCCACCTTCCTCGATGACAAGGTCTGGCGCGCCTGGGGTGTGCTGACCCACGCCCGGGTTCTGGGTACCGATGAAGTCTTGCAGTATCTCTCGCATCTTCGTCTGGGTGTGAATCTCGGGCGGATTCAGCAGATCGACATTCCCCGGATCAATGAACTGTTCCTCTTCAGCCAGCCGGGTCACCTACAGAAGCTGACGGAGAACCCCATGGATCAGACCACCCGGCGCGAGGCCCGGGCCACGCTGATCCGCGAGCGTTTGTTGAATCGTTCGTGATCGACGTCCGGAACCGTCCGCCGGTCACCGGCGGATGAGAAACCTTCGCAGACGCCGGCCGCCTGTCCGGCGAGGGGCGATGACATGCCGGAACCACCCATCTATAACTGCCACATTCACACGTTGACCATCAAGCATGTGCCGCATCGCAAGATTCCGCTGCTCATGCCGCTGCTCAGATTCAAGCCGATTCGGATGGCATTTCTCGGCCTCGTGTCGACGCTGGTTTTCTGGGACCGGCGCGACCAGCTTCGCCGTTTCGCCCAGTTTGTTCGCACGACGTACAAGAAATCGCAGTCTGAAGTTTTCAGGATCGTCGTGGGTCGCTATCCCCGGCGGACGCGCTTCGTGGTCCTGCCCATGGATATGGAGTTCATGGGCGCTGGTCGGCCTGACGATCCGCTTGAAGCCCAGCTCGAAGAACTGGCCGAACTCCGCGACAAGTATCCGGAAAAGGTGATTCCGTTCGTCGCCGTGGATCCAAGGCGCGATCGGCTGATCGAGCTGGTCCGGACCTGGATCGGGCAGCGCGGCTTCAAGGGGATCAAGATTTACCCCAACCTCGGCTATCGTCCCGACGATTCGAGGCTGGATGAAGTCTGGGCTTATGCCCAGGAGCACGCGATCCCGGTCATGAGCCATTGCTCACGCGGCGGGATACGCATGAGAGGTCTGAAGCGCGCCCTGGTCGGTGAGTTCAACGGCCCGCTGCTCCATGTACCGGTTCTGGAGAAGTATCCGCGGCTGAACCTCTGCCTGGCCCATTTCGGCGGAGAGGGTGACTGGGAGGATTTTCTGCGACGCGATAATGACCCGGATGCTTCACCGCCCCTTGAAGATCAAGACTGGCTGACGCAGATTCTTCACCTGATCCGCCAGGGAAAATATCCGAACCTATACACCGACATTTCCTACACGATCTTCAATTTCGAGAACTATGCGCCGGTGCTCAAGGTACTGCTCGCCGATGGGCATGTCCGTGATCATGTGCTGTTCGGCTCGGACTATTACATGATCGAACAGGAGCGCTTCGAGGAGCGATTCCTGTCGATGCGGCTGCGTGGCGTTCTGGGTGAAACGCTGTTCTGGCGGATCGCCCATGAGAATCCCGTGCGTTGGCTCAACGCATCGGAATGATCGTGCGCTGCCGCTCGCGGCCCCATGGGTCCCACGCCGGACCCCGGCGCGATCAGGAGTCCGCCTCAATCCCGCAATGGAATGAACAGCGAATGGCGGGCATCGCCGGTGAGGGATCGGGTTCGATGTCCCTTGCCCGTGGTGTCTTCGACCAGGAGGATGTCCCCGGCGCTGAAGGTGCGTATCTCGCCGTCACCGGTTTCGATCTCGATCGACCCATCGAGCATGACGATCAACTGTCGCCGGGGCGCGGGATGCCAGTCATAGGCATAGCCGGCCTCGTTACGGCGGAAAATCACGCTCTGGCAGGGCAGCGGCTCCGAGAGCAGGCCGATGATGCCGTGATCCCGAAGCTCGATCTCGACTTCGCCGAATCGTGATGTGCCCGAAGCATCATTGTGGATTCGTGTCAACTTCATCCATCGCGCTCCACCGTGAACGATAATTGCTCAATCATGGCCGAACAGGCCCGGACATGGTGGGGCAGCACGCTGTGCGGCTCACCGTCCAGCCGCGCCTTTTCAACCTGCCCGTTCATCCGCTGGAAAGTGGCGACGGTCTCTTCGACCCGCTCCCAGGGTACATGGTGATCCGGATGGCTGGCGGCGGCGACGATCGGCGTACGCGCAAGATCGCCCTGGTAGCGGTCCGGCTCGACCGAAGGACCGATTAATCCGCCCGTGGCCACGATCAGGCCGCCATAGCGTTGTGGCTTGAGCGCGCAGAACTCGGCGGCCAGACACGCCCCCTGTGAAAAGCCGAACAGGATGATGCGCTCGGGCGGGATTGATAACCGCCCCAGCAGGTCGATGGTTTCACCCACACGCCGCAACGCACTGTCCAGCCAAGGCTGATTCTCCCGGCGTTGGGCCAGGAACGAGTGCGGATACCAGACATCATCACGCGCCGCCGGCGCCACCAGGGCGACATCCCGGGGTACGAAACGATCGGCCAATTCGATCATGTCCTTAGCGCGGCCGCCACGGCCATGGAGCAGCAGCAGGGCGATCGATGCCTTGGAAGGCGGCGTCGGGCCGAATTCGATCTGCCCGTCGGCGTGGGGATGGTCCTGACTCATTGCGGCGGGGTTCCGGGCGTAAGGTTCCGGGGGTGGGGTTCCGGGGGTGGCAAGTGATTCTCGTGGGTCAAACGCGCCCCTGCTCGATGCCGGCCGTTGCCGGGCATCATGGATCGGGAATGGGCACCAGTTTCTTTTCCAGCTCCGGGCGAAGCGGCTCGTGTTGCGGTGGCAGCATGAGGCCGTGGCCCAGCTCCGTTTCACTCTGGTCGATGGTGAAGCCGGGCCCATCGGTGGCGACCTCGAAAACCAGCCCCGGCGGAACGGCAAAGTAGATGCTCTTGAAGTACTGCCGGTCGATGATGTTCGTGATCGATGGGTTGTAGCGGGCGATATGTTCCCGGATCGCATGCTGGGATTCATCGTCGGAGGCGCGCCAGGCGACATGATGGATCATGCCCGCGCCAAAGTGAGCGCGATGAAGCCCCTTTTCCTGGACAACCTCCACCCAACCGTTTTCCGGAGCATCAGCCAGGCGCAACTGTTGGCGGCTCTCGGTCATGGGAGCCACCTGGAAGCCCAGGGCCTCGGCGAGAAAGAGATTGGTCGGCTCGGCCTCGGGAACATGGAGAACCACGCCCGCGATGGCGCTGATCGCCACCTCGGCGGGGATGCCCACACCGGGCGTCAGCGATTCAGGCATCGGCGCGCCCGCTTCCTCCAAGCCCAGGTGCAGCCCGTCCGGATCGGAGAAGGTGATCCGCTCGGTGCCGCTCTGGTCACCTCGCCGATATGCCAGGCCAGCCTCCTTGAAACGCCGCTCCCACCAGGCCAGGCCGCCAATGGGAACGCGAAAGATGGCGCGGCGGATTTCGGTGTGGCCGTGTTCGGCGTGGACCATGTTCGGATTGGGAAAGAACGTCATCAGCGTACCGGGCGATCCGATTCGATCGCCGAAATAAAGGTGATACACCGATGGGTCATCGAAGTTCACGGTCTTCTTGATCATCCGCAGGCCGAGGATGTCGCGATAGAAAGTGACATTGGCCAGTGGATCCCGCGCAAAGGCGGTGACGTGGTGAAGTCCCTTGAGTGCCGGTTGCATCGGTATTCCCATACCTTGATGAAAGGGCCCGATCCGCCTCCCTTGCCGGCCTCGCGACCGGACATCCGACTCCTCAGCCCCCAGCATGGTAGGCAAGTTTCTCGCCCGGATAAACCCGGACCGGCCCGGCGAGGCTCGAAGCCGGGCCGCCGCCAGGATGGACCGGACCCCCGGACCCCGGACCCCGGACCCCGCCAAGGGCAGCGCCGGCGGGCATCAGACATTGAAATACTTGGCGCTCGGATGATGCACGACAATGGCCGAGGTCGATTGCTCGGGGTCGATCTGCCAGTTCTCGGTCAGCACGCAACCGATGCGCTCGGGCTGGAGCAAGCGGAAAAGCTTTTCCTGGTCGCTCATGTCCGGACAGGCCGGGTAGCCGAAGCTGTAGCGGCTGCCACGGTACTTCTGCGTGAACAGGTCCCGAATGACCGGGGAGTCATCCTCGCCGATGCCCATTTCCTGGCGCATGCGCTTGTGCCAGAATTCGGCCAGCGCTTCAGCGCACTCCACGCCCATGCCGTGAACGTACAGATATTCCTGATACTGATTGGATTCGAACAGTGCTTTGGCCTTTTCGCTGACCTTCTGCCCCATGGTCACGCAGCTCAGCCCCAGGACATCACGCTGGCCTGAATCCACGGGCCGGAAGAAATCGCTGATGCACAATTTCTGGCGCGAGCTTTGCCGTGGGAAACTGAAGCGCTCGACCTCGCGATCGTGATCCTTGGCATCAAAGACGATCAGGTCATCGCCGTCGCTGTTGCACGGGAAGTATCCGTAAACGAGCTTGGGCTCCAGCCACTGGTCCTTGAGGGCATCGGCCGCGAGGCGATCGAAGATCGGGTCCACTTCGTCGGCAAGCTGTCGCTGATATTCCTCATCGGTCAATCGGCCCTTCTTGAAGCCCCATTGGCCGCGATAGAGCGCGATGCGGTTGACAAAGGGCACAAGCTGCTTGAGATCGAGGGTTTCGATGACCCGTGCGCCGAAGAACGGGGCTTTGGGGACATTGGCCTGTCCGACACCTGGTTCAACGGGTTGCCGGGCGGGCTTGGGCTTGGCCGCCGTCGGCGGTTCGGCCACGGCGGTCGCCGCCTCGACGGCCGCTCCATCCGGCGCATCGGTGGCGTCGGCCGCGCTCTGGGCCGCGGAACTCTTGCGCGCCTTGGCCGCGGCGATCTTTTCATCACTTTCGCGGCGCTTGACCAGTCGATCCTCAATGGCCGCTTCAAGCTGATCGAACTCGCCCTTGACCAGCACGGCCATCAGGTCAAGCGCCTCGAACGCATCCCGACCGTAATAGACATGGCCGGTGTTGTATGTGTTTCGCAGTTCCGTCTCGGCGTAGTGTCGCGTCAGCGCCGCCCCGCCAACCAGCACCGGCACTTTCATGTCTTGCTCGGCCATCTGCCGCAGGTTCTCGTGCATCACCCCGACACTCTTGACCAGCAGCCCGCTCATGCCCAGGGCATCGGCCTTGTGCTCCTTGACCGCCTCGATCATGTTGTTCAGCGGTTGCTTGATGCCCAGGTTGACCACGGTGTAACCGTTGTTGGAGAGGATGATGTCGATCAGGTTCTTGCCGATGTCATGCACATCGCCCTTGACCGTGGCCAGCACCAGCCGCCCGCGCGTCTCGCCATCGATCTTCTCCATGTGCGGTTCGAGGTGCGCGACCGACATCTTCATCACTTCAGCGCTCTGGAGCACGAAGGGAAGCTGCATCTGGCCGGAGCCGAACAGTTCACCGACCACCTTCATGCCGCCCAGCAGGTGTTCATTGATGATCGTCAGCGGGTCATACTTCTTCATCGCCTCATCGAGGTCTTCCTTCAGGTTCTGCCGTTCACCATCGATGATGTGGCGCTTGAGCCGTTCCTCGATGGAAAGGTCTTCCATTTTCTCAGCGGCGGGACCGGCCGCATCATCGGGAAAGAGGCCGATGAAGTGAATCAACGGATCGAACTTCCCGGGATACTCGAAGCCATCCACCGTCTTGCCGGCCCGATCACGTCGGTCGTAGATCAGGTCCAGGGCGGCGCGCCACTGATCGTCCTCGATCTTGTGTTTGGGAAGAATCTTGGAGGGATGCACGATCGCCCCGGTCAGGCCGCGCTGCTCGGCTTCGTGAAGAAAGACGCTGTTGAGCACCACGCGCGCGGCGGGCTTGAGGCCGAAGCTGATGTTGGACAAGCCCAGGATGATGCCGCACTTGGGAAACGCCTTGCTGATCCGTTCAATGCCATCGAGCGTCTCGAGGCCAAGGCGACGATCATCTTCATTGCCGGTGGCGATGGTGAATGTCAGCGGATCGAAGAGAATGTCTTCCTCGCGGATGCCATATTTTTTGGTGCACAGATCATGGATGCGCTGGGCGATTTCCAGCTTGCGCTGGGCCGTCTTGGCCATGCCCGCATCCTTATCCTCATCAATGGTCAGCGCCACCACCGCCGCGCCGTACTTCTTGAGCATGGGGCAGACCTGCTCGAACCGCGATTCGCCGTCTTCGAGGTTGATGCTGTTGACGATGCACTTGCCGCCGGCCAGTTTGAGGCCTTCTTCCAGCACGGCGGCTTCGGTCGAGTCCAGCACCAGCGGCACGGGCACCTGCTGCACATAGCGGCTGATGACCTCGTGCATGTCCTTGACGCCGTCGCGCCCGACGTAATCCACGCAGACATCCAGCACGTGCGCCCCGCCGCGCACTTCCTGTCGCGCCCAGCTCACCAGGCCATCCCAGTCATCGTCGGCCAGCATCTCCTTGAACTTCCGCGAGCCGTTGGCGTTCGTCCGTTCGCCGATCATCAGCAGCGAGTTGTCCTGCCGAAGCTCGACCGGAGAGTAGAGGCTTGAGCAGGAAGGGGCCAGTTTCGCCTGGCGTTTGACCGGCGGCCGGCGACCGACCGCTTCGATCATGGCCTTGAGATGCTCGGGTGTCGTGCCGCAGCAACCGCCCAGGGCATTGACGCCCAGTTCTTCCACGAACGAGACGACCTGCTTGGCCATGGGTGCGGGTTCAAGCGGAAACGATGCCTGCCCATCCACCAGCACGGGAATGCCGGCATTGGGCACGACGGTGATGTAGAGCGGGCTGTTCTCTGAAAGATGCCGGATATGCTCGGTCATCTCGCGAGGACCGGTGGCGCAATTCATGCCCAGGCCATCGATCGGCATGGCCTCCAGCGCGACCAGGGCCGCGCTGATCTCGCTGCCCAGCAGCATGGTGCCGTTGGTTTCGATGGTCACGCTGACGAAGATGGGAAGCTGGCGATCGGTTCCCCAGATGCCGGCTTCGGTCTGAGCCTGGACGATGCCGGAGGTGGCGGCCTTGACTTGAAGCAGATCCTGGCAGGTTTCGATGAGGAAAAAATCGACCCCGCGGCTGCGGCCATCGTCATCGAACCCGGCATCGAGCATGCCCAGCGCGCACTGGCGGTAACTCTCCATCATGTCGTCGAAGGTGATCTGTCCGAGCGTGACCAGCTTGGTGCCCGGACCCATGGAGCCGGCCACGAAACGGGGGTGGTCCTCGGTCGCGTGTCGGTCGCAGGCGGCGCGGCCGATCTCCGCGGCGCGTTTGCAGATTTCACGACACTGATCCTGAAGGTCGAACTCCACCAGCACATGCGGCATGCCGCCGAAGGTGTTGGATTCAACAATGTCGCAGCCGACGGCCAGGAAGGATTCGTGGATCTCCTGGATCACATCCGGCCGGGTCAGGTTCAGAATCTCCGGGCAGTTTTCCTTGCCCTGGTAGTCTTCTTCGAGCGTCAGATCGCGGGCGTGGAGGTTGGTGCCCATCGCACCGTCGAAAAACAGGACGTGCCGATCCAAGGCCCGCAGGAAGGGCGATTTCTTATTCATGGGTATTCATCCTTTCATCCGGATGAACAGATGATAGGCGATTCGAAGC
>JAFIFY010000073.1 GCA_020831765.1 Phycisphaeraceae bacterium
AGTGTCAATCCCGGAGGGTGCCGCCGCCGAAAGCGATGAAGTCACCCCGGCAGCGGAAATCTTCGGCGATCAAAGGCTGACCGGAAGAAAGGGAAACCTTGAAACCATATCCGGGGCTCGCGAACAGAGGCCAGAGGCCACCTTGTCGAAATGATGCCGCAAACTGTGGAATCAGATAGATTTAGGGTGTTTGCGATGTGGTTGGTTGACTTTCCATGTGGCCCTGCCCGCGTAGGTCCACGAATAAAAAACATCATTTCGAGTACAATAATCAGAAGAGTAGAGCGTTTCGACGGAGCCTCCGAATGAAAGGAAATCATCAATGACTCGGCATGCTTCCAGACCTGGCTCATCCAGCCTCGGCGTCTTCACCGTGATGGTGACTTTTTTGTTTTGCTTTCTGATGACCAGTCCCGGATTTTCGGCCGCGCCGGCTGCTCTGGGAATGTCAAGTCATGCCGGGGATCATGATTTTGCCTTTCCGCGCGAGGAGGGGGTCGAATTGACCTCGTCTGTTGAGCACATTCGGCGTGCGTGGAGCAATCCTACGCATACCGGGTTCATCAAGGGCGGCAGCGGGACGGCGATCCAGTTGTTGGAGGAAGGGTTTTCGCCGGCCTATGGGGAGTCGGCCGGTCCCATCCTTTCCGACGGTGTGTTGCTGGTTTCGTGGAGTCAGCCGAGCGGAGAGGTAAAAGCAGATCTCGATACGATCACCGACCGGTACTTTCGTAACCGAGGCCGTAATGAAAGGCTGCTGGAAACTTACATGCGTGTGGATGCCGACTGGCATACGCTTGCCCTCGATGCCAAGACAGGTGAGAAGCTGTGGCACCGTGTTGAGCGGTCGGCGTCCATCAATTTCGTGAGCAGCAAGCGCAACCATAACGGCATTACCGGCGCGGCTCGCGATGGGGTTTACGTGACGATCACCATTCTTGGGCGGGTGTTTGCCTATGACCTGAAGACCGGGGAAACCCGTTGGACGACGACGCTGGAGGAATGGAACAAGCTTGCGCAAGGCGCCAAGGATGAACTGATGGCGTCGCGGACCGTTCCAGGTGTGGGTAGGAGCCCGTTTGGCCACAAACGCTCGGGTGCGTTCATTGTCGATGGTATCGCGGTCCTGCCCGACCTGCGTGGCGGGCTGATTGGTGTACGGCTGCGCGACGGTTCCAAAGTATGGCAGACCGCCCGCGTTCTTCATGATCAGGCGACACCCCGGCCGTGGCACCATGAGGGTAAGACCTGGCTGGTCTGCCACAATGCCTCTCGACGCGGCAACGGCATCCACTTGATCGACCCTCTGACCGGGCGGATTCAATGGACTCATGAGGCAGGCTTCAATCCGGGTGAGCTTCTCATGGGTGAGGGTTACATCCTTCTCAATGCCGATCCGACGGCGACCCAGCGGTGTGTCTACACGTGCTATAGGCTCACGTTGGAGGGCCCGAAGAAACTGTGGGCCCTGGAGGATACGGCTTCCAATAGTGTCGAAATCAGGGCGGACCGCGGGGCCGAGCGTAAGGGGGTGATTCGCGGAGGGATTCTCTATGTCAAATTGGGGGAGAGAAATGAAGGCCGCATGGCATCGGTTGATCTGGCGACCGGAAAGGAACTGGATGCGGCACGAGAGCCGGCGGTGAGGAGTGTCGAGAATCAACCCTTTATTGCCGAGGACAAGCTGTTCCTTCAGTTGGATTCGTCGCACTCAGGCCAAAACGCCGGGATGCGTGTCTATCAGCTGGGCGAGGCGGGCGAAATCCGCCATTTGGGTCGGGTGATGTACGAGGGTTTGGGAATTCGACAGATCACCGATTATCAATACCCGATGGAAATGCCGTATGCCGGTGGACGAATGTTTCTTCGGGGTCGCACGCAGATTGCCGCCATTGACCTGACGGCAGTTACTGATCCGAAGGCCGAGATGGAGATGGAGCATCTTTTTGGCGGATTTAGGCGGCCGGTCAAAGCCGTCATGTTCGCCGACTCAGACGGGATGCTGCGGAACGGCCGGCTGGAAAGTCCTCCGCGGAACGAATTGGGCATCGTGGGTACGCCCAATCATCGTTCGGATGCTTGGACACCGCTGACGCTCGCTGAAGATGTGAAACTGGGTGCGGCGTTTGAGGTTGAAGCGGAAATCGAATTTGTTGCCTTCTCCTTCCCGGCCATCATCATCATGGAAGCTGCGGGGGCGGATGAATGGACGGGGAGATGGGTTAGGCGTTTTACAGGCTGGAAGGAAACCATCACACACCAAGGCCGGGTGCATGACAGCAGTCGAGGGGGCTTTAGGCAGCGTGTGTGGCCGACGGACTGGCTCGAGCATCAGCCCTTGACCGCTTTCTCCGATCTTCCGGAGGGGCAGCAAAGGGTATTCCTCCAATTACACGCCTTTACCCCGCCGAGCAGAGCAGCAGAGGGTCCGCGCAACATGACGATTTGTCTGGACCACGATGGCCGGCGGGTGGTGGCGGCCGTTGGGGGTGCCTTCAGTTTCAACCAGTCCTACCACGAGATCGACACGTCTGACCTGGTGGTGACGGACAAGGGAATCAAGGGTACCGCCTTGGTGGTGCTGAATCCGGACCGATGGGTGCCGGGCGATTCGGTCAACGGGGGCAGCCTGGCCGGTCGAGTGAAGCTGGACATTACCTTCGGCGAGCCCGATGCCGAAGGTATCTATTCGGTCAGTGGAGCATGGTCTGTGGAGTGGGGATTGAAAACAACCCAGAGTGGTGCGATCCGCGCGAAGCTCTCAGGTACGCCCTGATCACATTTGCCGACAGACAACAAAGGTTCATTCCCCATTGCCGGACGAGGTTTGCTTTACCTCGTGTGTGCGCAACCAACTTCGCGTGAGGTCAGACCTATAACAGAGACAAGTCTCTACCTCCATAGCCGTTGGACGGAGCAATCGTGATTCACGGATCATGACCCGAAGATAATTCGGCCGGTCATGGTGGTGTTGGTCTTGGCCGCGCGATCCGCATAGAAAACCGGCAGTGCCTGACGTTTGGCCCACCTTGGCTGTGGACCAGAGTGGTGATGCACGATTTCGGTGTGGATGCGACTTGCCAGGGAATCACCACTTGTTCGGGAACTTGGCGGTTTCAAGAATCGCGATGCCGACGGCCAGAGCCTTCGTTCGCACGTGCTCATCTGGGTGCTTCTCCGCGAGATCTTCGAGGCGGGCCATGAGCCGTTTGGAGAAGAGCCAGTCGCGGACGCAGGATCGCGCGGTAGCCGACATTTCCAGACTGTGGTAGGCCCCATTCAGGGTAAGCCCGCCAACAGCCAGGTTGCCGGCGCAAATGAGCAACTGGTTGATTGCGGCAACCTCCTTGCGATCGATCCACGCGGACAACCGCTCCGGAAGCGACAGCTCAAGAAAGGAAAACAGCTCCAGCAAGCGAAGCGCATCCCGCGGGCCCGCCCACTCCGGCATCGGCGTCTGAAGCATCGCCTCCCACCAGAGATCAAACCACTGCATCAGAGCCTCGACCTGATACGGCTTGAAGCGATGCCAGTCGGCTTGGACCATCCAAGTCACGGTCATCCAACGATCAAACGGCGAATAACGAAACGTCGGGTCGTCGACGCGTGGATGGTCGTACGCCAGCTCGGAGAGAAGCCACGGCAGGAAATACTGCAGTGCTTCGCGATCCTCCGAGTACCAGCAGGCGGCGTGCCAGGCGAGGTGCTCGTACTCCTCGCCTGTTAGTTCTGTGAGCGTCTTGGTCGCGCCGGCCTCTTCCATCTGCGGATCCAGATCAGCCCAGCCGGAATCGCCGACTCGCCGGGGAAAGAGGGTGCCAAGGCGGCGGGTCGCCCGCAGCAGATGCGCCTCAGCGGCGTCCCTGTTCAACTGAAGCTGGGATCCGCCCTCGTTCATCCTGTCAGTGTAACCCGCACCGCCGCCCCACGAGAACGGATCGGAAAGCTGATTTCCGACGGCCCGCGGCCCGAGTCTCAAGAGTATCATTGCCCGGCTGGTCGAAGTCGCGCCCGGCGTGCTCGTGGCGGGCTCACCGGTGCGATCGTGTGGGCCGTTGGTGTGGTTTGCCGTTTCTCACCGCATGGCATCGATGTCCAGGCCGAAGGCTTCCTGGATCGCCCGGCCAAGAACCTGCTCGAACTGCGCGAAGGTCATATCATCGGTGATGTGCTCTCGCGCCTCGTTGATGGCTTGCGAGACCGCATTCAGCATGTCGATGCCCGTGTCACGTGATTCGTCGGCTGGACCGGGCATCATCGAATCCACATCCACTTTCCACCGGTCATCGACCCGGATCAGGAGATCGGTTTCGCCGAAGTCACCACCCATGCTGGCGCGATCGTCCTCGATCTGGACGGGATGGTCATCGAACCAGGCGCGCGTGGTGGGGAAATCGTAGGCTACCGGGATGGGCTGCTCATCGAGCGAGGCAAGCGCCTCATCGCCCCATCGTCCCTGCACCTCTCGCCGCGTCAGCAGCGAGGCGCGTGCCGTATGGAAGACCGCTTCGAGCAAAGCCGCATGCTCGGCCGGCTCATGGAACGCGTCCTTGAACCGATCGAGGTCATCTTCCTCGACCGCCAAGTGAATGCTGAGCAGGGTATTCTCCGGCGTGTCGTAAGTGTAAGTGGTAGGCCCATCGCGCATCTCACACCCCCCGACACCGAGTGTGAAGACGAGTGCCAGCGTCATCAGCGCCTTCCCCGTGAACAATCCTGCATGCTTCATAACTCGTGTATCCTGAATCTGAATGAATGAACGCCCCCGTACCATGCGGGCCGCTTAGGGCGCGGTCACAAATGGCGTGACCACTTCCGCTCCTACGGCATTGTACGCGGCGTCAGCGTGCCGTTCCATTCGCCGTGGGGCGGATACAGGGCGAGGACATTTATCCGGTGGAATTTTCGGGTTGTCTGTGGTTCGAGGGATTTTGGTGCGAATAATTAGCCGTGATTGCTGGAATCGCGGGCCGCGACGTATCTTGAACCTCTAACGCTGGGAGTTGTGACATGGACGTCCATCCCCTGGGCGCTGTGCTGCGCCATTTTCAGGCTGTGCCGGACCCGCGACGCTTCAACGTGACCTACACGCTGCCCCAACTACTGAGTTGCACGTTGATGGCGGTACTCTGCCGCTGCGACGACTACGAGGAGATCGCCGGCTGGGTGGAAGCACGCCACCCGTGGCTGGTCCAGGTCTTGGGGCTGCCCCGGGACCGCACGCCCTGCCGCAAGACCTTCGAACGCCTCTTTCGCCGGCTGGACCCGGCAGCGTTGACACGCTGCTTCATCCATCTGACGGCCCGCCTGGCCGAGGCCTCGCGGGGCCGGCTGATCGCGATCGACGGCAAGACGTTGCGTCGCTCGTTCGACCACGCCCACCGGTCGCTGCCGATCCACCTGGTCCATGCATGGGACCACGCCAATGGCCTGATGCTCGGGCAGATCGCGGTGGATGACAAGAGCAATGAGATCACGGCGGTGCCGGCCCTCCTGGAACTTCTGGATGTGAGCGGGGCGGTGGTGAGCCTGGACGCGATGCACTGCCAGAAGGACACCGCCCGGGCCATCCGCAAAGCCCGGGCCGACTATCTGCTGGCGGTGAAGGGCAACCAGAAGGCCCTGCATGAAGACCTCAAGCTGTTCTTCGATGATGCCATCGAGCAGGGCGACCCGCTGCTTCTGCATGCGGTCGCCGAGCCGGACAACAGCCATGGCCGGCTGGATGAACGCCGCGTCTGGGCCAGCGGCGAGGTGGGCTGGCTTCGACGCCGGCACCCTGACTGGACCGACCTTCGCGGCATCGTCTGCGTCGAGGGACGGAGGCTGGACCTGGCCACCGCCAGCCATTCGGTGCAACGCCGCTACTACCTCACCAGCCTCGACCCCCGCCAGACCGGCGCCGCGCGGCTGGGCGAACTGGTGCGCGGCCACTGGTCGATCGAAAACAACCTGCACTGGGGCCTGGACACGAGCTTCGGCGATGATGCCGCACGCGTCCGAAAGGACCACGGTCCGGCCAACCTCGCCGCCATCAAACGCCACGCCCTGAACCTGGTCAAACGATCGACCCCGCAAGCCAGCACAAAGCTCAAGGCCCGACGCATGAGCCTCAAAAGCCGACGATTTCGATGCAGTCTCAAAGACGACTACCTCATCCAAACACTCACCGGAGGCGACCGTGAGTAAATGTCTTCACCCTGGGGGCGGATATGGGTGTCAGGCACCTTTGTCCTGGCCTTGCGACCCGATCGACTGCGTCCGGCCGTGGCCCAGCCACTCGGCCTGAGCATCACCCTGCGCTTCATCTCGTTGAGATGACCATCTTCGGCTGTGTGCCGTGCCAGTAAAACGCGGCTCGGGCATTACGCAAGGGGTGCCATCGGGGCGTCGCGATGGCTCATTGGTGCAGCACATTTGCAGTTCGCGTCTTAGGGTTTACGGAACGCGAAAAGTACATCGACAAATAAACTAGCGCCTGCATTAGGTGTTCAATGCAGTGCGTTGGCCGATGCGGATGACCGCGCACGGATCGAGTTTGACGGTGTGTTCGAAGGGCGTGCCATGATGGGTCTGAACGAGGCACTCGATGAACCATGGGAGCACGGATCATGATCTGAAGTGCGATGAGATTCTTGTTACCGGTGGCTTTGCTGATGAGGAGTGCTTCCGCGCTTGAGGTTCCTGCCGACGCCGACAGCGAAGAAGAGAAGAAGAGTAGGGGGCGAAAGGTGCACATGTATCAGAACTGCGCGGCCATCAAGATGACGGTCCAAAGTACCGCATCGGCCAGGCAGTCGAGCCCTGTGCGTCGAGGAAAACGAATATGAGCACTGTTCGGACATGGATCGGATTTTCGATGGCGGTTCTGGTTTTGGGGATCGCGGTCGGCTCATCGTGGGCTGATGTGCGGTCCATGACGAGGCATGATGGCGGCGACGCCGGGCTGGTGGTGCTGGTCGAGCCGGTGGATGCGGCGTTGGCGACGCGGCTTGCCGAAGGGGGGCGGCATCTGGTGGTTGCGCTCAGCCGCGATCAGGCCGCGGTGGACCGCCTTGACCGTGCCTTCATGGAGGCGGGGGTGCATCCGGTGGCCGATGCCGTTCACTGGCGCGTGCCCGATGCGCTGCCGTTCCAGGACCATGCGGTCAACGTGCTGGTGATATCGAATGACCAGTCCCAGCGGCTGGGCCGTGATGAAGTGCTTCGCGTGATCGTGCCTGGCCACGGCCTGGCCCTGGTCGATGGGCAGGAGCTGCGCAAGCCGCGGCCTGAGGGGATGGATGTGTGGCTTGGGCACCATCGTGATGGCACGGGCAACCGCGCCAGTCGGGATCAACTCGATCCACCCAACAGTATTCAGTGGATCATGGGGCCGCGCGATGTTCGCCGCACGGACCCGCACATCATCACCGACCGTGTTCACCTTTTGGGCGCGGGCATGTACCCATCGGACATCAACCGGGCGACCCTCGGTCACGGGCGCGTGTTCGCCCGCGATGCGTTCAGCGGGGTCGGCCTCTGGAGCATCGAGCACACCATGAGCGGCACGTTGCCGTGGGATATCGTGACCATGGCCGCCGCCGGTCGTCTTTACCTGCCCCGTGCCGGCAGCGATGAGGTCGAGATCCGTGATGCCGTGACCGGTGAGGTGCTCCGCGAGGCGATCCCCGGGCTGACCTGGGCCGAGGAGGTCCGCCGCGGCGGCGGGCACAGCCGGATGCGAAACGCTTTCTCCTACCGGCTGCTGGCTGATGGCGAACGTCTTTACCAGCTCGACGGCGGCCGGACCATCCGCGCCTTCAACCTCGATGGTTCCGAGCGGCTGTGGGAGCATCGGTTGCCCGAGGACCAGTTCACCGACATGGGCGCCACCGATGGTGACAACCTGGTCGTCGTCGTCAGCTCGACGTCTGACTTTCCGTTCGGCAGCCAGCGCAACTTCACACGGAATACCAACATTGCTCAGGCCGTGCTGGGCCTTGATCCGGCCACGGGCAAGGAGCGCTGGCGCTATGAGGGGGTCAAGGGCTATCCGCTGTACTACATGGCCATGGACGAGGGAGCGGTCGTGCTGGCCTCCCATATGGACAGCCCCCACCGGGCGCGAGCGACCCCTCATCCGCTCTATCCGACTCACGCGCAGGTCGAAGGCAACATCATGGTCTCCCTGGATGCGGCCAGTGGGCGCGAGCACTTCCGCCGCACCGATTTCAGCGACTTGAACAACCGCAGCCTGCGTCAGAACCTCAACGTCATCGCCGGTCGCATCATTCTCAACGAAGAGACGATGGCCTACGTGGTCGATCTCCGCACCGGCCGCACCATTTATCCCTCGCTCGACCTGGGCGCGCCACGCAACGGCTGGAACGCGATCACACCCAACTGGATCATCAGCAACGGCCTTTTCGTCTCTCACGACGGCCAGCGCAGCGATGACCATGCCCACCGGATCAGTTGGCCGCAGTATTCCGGCTCGGGCAAGCCGGCCAACAACATGTACTACATCCCGCCGGGGCTGGAGACCATCAACGGCCCGTTTCACCAGGGTGAGATGCTGGCGCTTGCGCGGCGGACGCTGCCCGATCCGTTGCCGGACAACCACCGGATGTTGAAAGAAGGGCGTATCTCCGGGGGTGTGCGGGAAGCCGCGGCCGCGGATTGGCCGACATTCCGAGGTGATTCGGCGCGTCGGGCGTGGCACCCGGCCGATGGCCCGGCCAATGTTGAACTCGCCTGGCAGACACGCATCGAGCTACCCTCGAACGATCACGAGATCGGCCGCGCCTGGGGCATGAACAGCAATGTCTTTGGCAGGCTCACGCCGCCTGTGGCCGACGCCACGACCGTTCTGGTGGCCAGCACCGATGGCCAGACGCTCCACGCCCTCTCGTTGAAAGATGGGTCGGAGCGCTGGTCACTGAATCTCGGGGCGCGGGTGAATGCACCGCCGACCCTGGCCCGTGGCGTGGCCTTCGTCGGGCTTGCCGATGGCACCGTCTCGGCGATCGATCTGGAACGAGGCCGGATCATCTGGACCTTCCTGGCCGCGCCCGCCGAGCGCCTGATCCAGGTGCATCATCAGTTGGAAAACAGCCACCCCGTGCTCACCAGCCCGGTATTGCACGATGGCGTGCTGTACATCAGTGCCGGTCGCCACGGCCGCGCCGATGGCGGCATCCTGGTGTGGGCGTTGGATCCGGCCGATGGCCGCGTCCGCGGCAAGGCGAGCGTGACCGAATCGCATGTCAACGACATGCTGCAAGTGGTGGCTGGCCGGCTGCGGCTGGTCCGTACCGACCTGCGGCTTCGCGACCTGCAGGCTTCGTCCAGCGACGCCGCGGCGGCCCCTTCCATCTATCCCGCCTCCGGTGGCAAGACCGGCGGCGCGGGCTGGATTCGGCCGACGGTTTTCTGGAGGGGCTACGTGGCCGATGCCGGGTCGCAGCGCACCAGCGCCAGGGGCTCTACGCAGTCCCAGGACGGCTTTGGCGTGTACACCCGCGGCCGCTATCACGAGTTTGCCTTCAGCGACCTTGACACCAGTCGCAACGAGATCAGCGTGGGTGGCATCGTGAACGAATATCTCGCCGGTGCCGGCCGTTACCACTATGTCGCGGGTCGGGGCGCCGGCCGCGATGGCCGCGACCAGCTCCGTGTGGCCGTGATCGACACCGAGGCCGGGAATTCGCAAACCGTTGAGGTTCGGGTCATCGAGCCCGGCGAGCAGGTGGTGGCCGAGGGCATCGCCATCGCCCACGGGCACGTGATCGTCACGACCACGGCCGGCCGCGTGATCGTGTTCCGAGAACCGTAAACCGAAGTGCCCCGCCTGCGACATGCAGCAGGTGGCGGTCCCAACGCCATCAGCTATCCCGCCGTCAGATCCAACAGGAGTGATGACCATGCGTCGAGTTGTTTCGAATCTGGCTTTTCTGCGTGCCACGGCCTGGATGTTCTGGAGCATCGCGCTGCTCGCGCTGATGCTTCCGCTTGTCGCCCCCACCGCCGCGCACGGCAGCATCGGCAATGTGAGCGTCTTCGAGAGTGTTGACGACAGCACGAGGCTTTCCGGGCCGCTGCGGCCGGTGGAGATGGTCGGGGCGCGCAATGGCTGGGCTTCCGGGCAAGTGCTGCTGATCAGCGACCGCCCGCAGAGTGCGGTTCGCGTCGAGCCCGGGCCGCTGGTGGGGCCGGGCGGGGCCCGCATTGCGGCTGACCGGGTCTGGGTGCGGTACGGCTGGAATCGCGAGCCGCATCGCATCGAGGGCGATAGCCGGACGCTGGATGAGTACATCATCCTGGCCGAAGCGCCGCCACCGTCGTTCACCCGGCTGCCGATCTGGTTCACCGTTCGGATACCCGCCGATGCAGCGCCTGGCCAATACGAGGGGCCGGTCGAGATTCATAGCGGCAACCAGCGTCACACCGTCACGGTGCAACTGCGTGTCGGCTCGTTCATCCTGCCTGATCGCAAGGCGTACAACAGCCTGAACAACATCACCTACTCACCGGACAGCATCGCCCTGCGGTACGGTGTGGAGCCGTGGTCGGATGAGCACCTTCGCCTTGTGCGGCCGACGATGCGCTGGCTGGCTGAGGCCGGGCAGCGGGTCTTTTATGTCACCTTCGCCGAGCGGACACAGTTTGGCACACGCACACCGTTGGTTCGATTCACCCGCCGGGGCGACAACCTGGTGCCGGACTACGTTCCACTGCGCCGCTTCGCCGCGCAGTGGAACGAGGTTATCGGCGCGCCACGCGCGGCGGTGCTTTACCTCTGGGATATCGACATGCGACGCGCGACCGTCGGTGATGAGGTCGATACCATCTCGGTTGAGGTGGTGTCGCGTGATGGCACACGGGAGTTCGTCGCCATTCCCCACATCAGCACGCCCGAGGGCGATCGGTTCTGGAAGCCGGTGGTCGATGAGGTGATCAAGATTCTGACCGACCTGGGCTGGAGCCGGGATTCGATCTTCATTGGCGTCGCTCACGACCGCAAGCCGACCGAGCGGTTTACTCAGGCGACCGCCAGACTGTTTCCGGGAATGGAATGGAACGTCATCTCGCACCAACGGGGCTATGGTCTCCCCCGACGCCCTGAGCCCCGGCCGGGGTTGGTGATCGGTTTCCAGGAGCAGCCCCACATCCCGGTCGGGTATCCCAACGTGACCGAGAGCGGGATTCGCGGCGACTGGAATCAGCCTTTCATCCGCCTGACACTGGGTCGCGGGTTCTCCAGTGAATTGATCGAGTATTTCATGCTCAGCGAATCATCCAGCAGTGTGGGGGGGCGGGGCGGCAATCGGGGCCGGACAGAAGGGTCCCAGGGGATCAGCCGAATGTGGGGCGATTCCTTCCGGGTTCCGCCCGACATGAGGCGCCTGGTTCACCGCAGTGGCTGGGTCAACCTGCTGCGCAACACGCGCCATACGCTGGCGCCGGGTCCTGATGGGGCGTTGGCGAAGGTGAAGTACCAGATGTTTGTCGAGGGCGTTCAGGCCACCGAGGCACGCCTCGCGATCGAGAGAATCCTTGTTGGTGAGCAGAAGAGCGCCCGCATCCCCGCCGAGTTGGAGCGCCAGGCTCGTCAGGCGTTGCAATGGCGCATCAACTTCGAGCGTGAACAACGCTCGGGTAGCTGGACACGGTTCGACGAAGCCGAAGTACGGGATGAACTCCACAAGCTCTACGATGCGGCCGGCAGGCTCATCGAGGTCAGTGGGGTGAACGGGCGTTGACCGTCGTCCGAACAGAAGCGCATCAACAGGGCCGGGTACGCGATGCAACGGCTGATGAGTTAGGTCACCAGACTGTGACCTTTGCCCGGCGCATCAACGCACACCCGCTCTGATTCGATTGAGAACGGCCTGAAGTTCAAGGTGTACAGGCCCGGCGATGGCCATGCATCCATGGCGCAATGACTTCCGCGCTGTCGATGTTCGTTATGCCATGTCTGGGAGCAAACCAACCGGCTTCAAATGATTGGCGTTGGAATGCACTCTTGACGGGCGTTGATACCAGCGGTGTTCGCCGGTCAACGAAATAACGCGGATGCCCAATGGATGGGGCTGGGGTTGTGCGTTCGGGGTCGCGGGCGTATAAGCCAGTGGACAGGTGGCCACGAAAGGAGGTGTATCGGTGAACAGGCGTCGCAACGTGTTGGTCCTGATGTCCGATGAGCACCGCGCTGATGTGTCGGGTTTTTCCGGTAACGACGTCATCCGCACCCCGACGCTCGACTGGCTGGCCGAGTCCGGGACGGTGTTCGACAACGCCTACACGCCCAGTCCCATCTGCGTGCCCGCCCGGCAGTGCATCCTGGCCGGACAATACCCCAGAACCTGCGGATGCGATGGCTGGGTGGGGCTGCCCGATGGGTACATGACCTACGCCCGGCGGTTCGGCCAGTATGGCTACCAGACGGTGGCCTTCGGCAAGCTGCACCTGCTGGGACCAGACCAGCTCAAGGGCTGGCAGTTGCGCCCGGTCGGCGACGTTGCCTGCGGCCAGGTGGAGGGGCTTCGAGAGAGCTTCTTCGATGGATTCCAGTCGCCTCAGGATGACCGGCTTAACGTGCCCAGCTCCATGAAGTGGTCGGATGAAAAGGAGCTGCGCCGGGCCGGTCCGGGCAGGCACACCGAGCGGAAGGACGAGCTGGCGGTGCTTGGCGCCGAGGATTGGATCGATGACCACTTCGTCGGCACCTGGTATGACCGACAACTCCCGGAGCGGCCGGTGATGCTGTATGTCGGCCTGCACAACCCGCACTATCCCTACCAGTGCGATGAGCGGCGATTCCGGTACTACCTGCCCCGTGTGCGTGGGTTTGAAGCCGAATCACCCCTCGATCACCCGTTCCTGGGCAAGTCGGCGTGGCCACAGGTGGCGTTGCAGGCGGGTAAGGACGTGCCGGCGCGTGCGGTAGTGCGGGCACGAGCGGCGTACTACGGCAAAGTGGAGACGATGGACGCCCATTATGGACGGGTTCTCGATGCATTACGCTTCGCGGGTGAGGATCTGGACGAGTGGATCATCGTCTATTGCTCCGATCACGGCGATCAACTTGGCGAGCACGGCGTCTGGGAGAAGCAGAAGTTCTACGAGGGCTCGGCGCGGGTGCCGCTGGTGATCCGCGCGCCCGGACTGCTGCCGCAGGGCGCTCGCATCGATGCCAACGTCAGCCTCTGCGATATGTTCGCGACCCTGTGCGATCTGGCCGGGCTGGAAACGCCTGAGGGGCTCGACTCCCGAAGCCTGCTGCCGCTGGCGACCGGCGCGGCCATGGACTGGCCGGACGAGGCGTGCAGCTTCTTTCTTCAGCAGGGCTATTCGAACGTGATGATCAAACAGGGTCCGCTCAAGTACCAGTGGTACGAGCACGAAGAGCAAGGGAGAATGCCCGAGGTGCTCTTTGACCTTGCCAAAGACCCCTTGGAAACGGTCAACTTCATCGACGAGCCCGATCGTGCCGGCGATCTTGCCCGCTTCCGCCGCCGATTGACCGAACTCGGGTACGGCCCGGCGGTGACTTGAAGCCATCTCGATGAGGCTCAATGAGGAAGTGCCCGGGTTCAACGTCGCGCGACCCCGGGCGTGCATCTGACGCCGGTTCGTTGCTTGAGGTCGGCCCACCTACTGCGCTTCGAAGAAGCGGGCGTTGGTTCCGCCGTTGCCGATGCGCATGCGTACGGGGCGGCGGCATTTGGGGCAGTGGCCTTCGTAGGCGTTGCCTTTGCGGTTACGGTAGATGCGTGTGTAGCAGCGGCAACAGCGGAAACGCACCGCCACCCAGGGCCGGCCGCGGAAGTCCGCTTCCGACGGCGGGGCTTCTGGGCCGCCGGCCGCGCAACCGCCACGAACGGACCTTCCGGAAAGTTCGATGATGTAATCCGGCTCGGGCATGGGGATGACATCGGCCAACGGGTGCCAACCCTTCAATCGCCGCGATCCGCCCGTCGCTGTCAAGCGGGCGCTCGGGTTCCCGGGCGATATTCCTCCGGCTCGCCATCCCTTATCGGACGAATCGGCGCTGTCCGATCCCCGTGGTCCGATTCGGCCCCCGATCCCGCAAGCGCGTGTGCAGACCGTCTCCGGCCCGTCCGAACTCATCCCACACGCGAAGCGTCGCGGACAGGAGGCGTGGGGTGGAAGGTTGGTTCATCAGCATTCTGATACTCAGTGCGGGATCGTGCGCGCTGGGGATTCGGGTCGGCCTGGCCGGTCGGCGGGTGACGACCCCGGCCATCGGCATCCTGGTGGGATGCATCGTGTTCTGGTCGGTTCTCATGATGCGGCCGGAATGGGCTCTGGCGATCGCTCCGTTGGGTCTGATCAGCCGCCTGGAATCGATCGGCGCTGCGCCCCTGTTCTGCGCGATGGCGGGAATCCTCTGGTCGATGGGCTATGACACGAGCGGAGTCCGACACCGGAAGCTGGCCATGGTCTGCGGAGCGGTTTGCGCGGCGTATCTGACGGTCGGCGGTGGCTGGATGATCATGCCGACGCCGATGCTTGGGCTCGACCGTGAGCGGGGTTCGTTCACCGTCATGCAGAGCCGCCAGTACTCCTGCGTGCCCGCGGCCGGTGCCACCCTGCTCAATCGCATCGGTGTGCCCAGCAGCGAACATGAGATGGCGATCCTCACCCATACCCGGCCACGCGCCGGCTCAACGCTGCTCAAGGCCATGCACGGGCTTCAGCATCGACTGGACCTTGAAGGACGCGATCAACGCGTCCGCCTGCGAACCGCTTCGTTCGAGCAGCTTCGTGAGTTGCCTCATCCCATGCTGGCCACACTTCGGTTCGAGTTGACCGCGGCCCACATGGTCGTGCTGCTGTCGAGTGATGAAGAGGGTGTGGATTTATTCGATCCGGAGCTTGGCACCTATCGAATGCTGCGAGCGGATTTCGCGCCACGGTTCGGCGGGCGTGTCCTGGTGGTCTCGCCGGCCCATGAATTGATCGCCGCGCAGTAATCCTCCAATGGCCGCGTGCATCGCTCGCCGGGCCGCGAAGGCGGTTACACTTGCCGCGTGAGTTCAGCCGATCCGCCAACGTCTCCAAAGTCCACGAACCGGCCGGCGCGCGCGCCGGTGATCGGCATCACCATGGGCGATCCGGCGGGCATCGGGCCGGAAGTGGTCGTCAAGGCCCTGGCCGACCCGAAAATCCGCGCCATGGCCAGATTCGTGGTGCTGGGGATGAATGAATTGATGGCCTATGCCGCGGATCTGGCCGAGATCGATCCCTACTGGTGGCGCTTGCAGCATGACAGCCCGATCGCCCGCGATGACATGGTGCAGCCGGTGGTCGTGATGGATTACGATGAATACTCGCTGCTGGGTCAATCGGTGGCCCGGCCCACGCGGCAGGGCGGGCAGGCATCGCTTCGGTTCCTCGAAGATGCCCTGGCCATGGCCACCGCGCCGGCCCATGCCCCGGGCCGGATCGATGCGATCGTGACCGCGCCGATCTGCAAGGAGTCATGGAGGCTCGCCGGCGCACGTTTTCCGGGCCATACCGAATTTCTTCAACAGCGCACGCGATCGAAACGCGCGGTGATGATGTTCGCCTCGTCGAAGCTCAACGTGGCGCTGGCGACGGTACACCTGCCGCTGATGGATGTCCGCAACGTCCTGACGATCGGCGCGGTCTATGATCCGATCGATCTGGGGCATGAGGCCTGCAAGCGACTGGGCATCGAGAAACCCCGCATCGCCGTTTGCGGACTGAATCCCCACGCCTCGGAAAACGGCGCTTTTGGCGATGAGGAGGAGCGGCTGATCAAGCCGGCGATCGAGACCGCCCGTGCCCAGGGAATCAATGTTCGCGGCCCGTTTCCCGGTGACACGATCTTTCGCGACGCGGTCGCGGGCCGTTACGATCTGGTCGTGGCGATGTACCACGATCAGGGTCTGATCCCGCTCAAGCTGCTGGCCTTCGATGAGGCGGTCAACCTGACGCTGGGGCTGCCGGTGATCCGCACCAGTCCCGATCACGGCACGGCCTTTGACATTGTCGGCCAGAACAAGGCCGATCCCGGCTCGATGAAAAGCGCCATCCGCCTGGCCGTGACCCTGGCGACCCATGCCGCCAGTCAGGTCTGACAACCGCCGATCCGCCGCGCTCTAAAGCACGCCCTTGGTGCTGGGAATGCCCGTGCCCGTGAGGGCGACCGCCTGTCTCAAGGCGCGGCCGAAGGCCTTGAAGATCGCCTCGACCATGTGATGATCGTTCCGTCCATAAGGCGCTTCGATGTGGATCGCCAGTTTTCCTTCGTGGGCCACGGCACGGAAGAATTCCTCGACGAGCTGCACCTCGAAGGTGCCGATTCTGGCTGATGCGCCGGAGAACTGGGCATGGAACCCGATCGCCGCGCGGCCGCTCAGGTCCAGGCTCACGCGCGCCAGCGCTTCATCCATCGGCACCGAGGCGAATCCATATCGCTCGATGCCTTTCTTGTCGCCAAGACACTGGGCCAGCGCTGAACCCAGCACGATGCCGACATCCTCCACCGTGTGGTGATCATCAATGTGGTAATCGCCCTCGGCATCGATCTCCAGCAACATTCGCCCGTGGCGGGTGATGTGGTTGAGCATGTGATCAAAGAATCCCACTCCGGTGCTGATCGCCGGTTCATCGGCCGGCGGCTGGTCCAGATCGAGGGTCAGGGTGATGCAGGTTTCGCGGGTGTCGCGTTTGACCGTGCGTCGGCGGGAAGCAGTGGGGGATGGCTCGCTCAAAGGGCGGTTCCTTTCCAGTCGCCGGCATCGAAGGCCGCCAGCAGGGCCTGGTTCTGTTCGGGCGTGCCGATTGTGATTCTGAGTTTATCCCGTAATCGATCCTCATCGAAATAGCGAACGAGGATATGGTCCTGCCGCAGTCGCTCGAGCATCGCGCGTGCCGCGACTTCCGACGGCAGGCTCGCCAGGATGAAATTGCTCTGGCTTGGCTGCACCGGAATGCCGCGCGATTCCAGTTCCCGGCTGATGCGCTGACGTTCCTCGCGAACCTTCCGCCATGTTTCCCGGGCATACGGCTGATCGGCGAGGGCCGCGGCCGCGGCGCGCTGGGCGATAAAGTCAACGTTGTAGCTGTCGCGCGCCTTGTGCATGGCCGCGATCAATTCCACGCCGCCCAGCCCGTAGCCGAAACGCAAACCAGCCAGTCCGTAACCTTTGCTCAGCGACCGAAGGATCAGCACGTTCTCCAGGCCGCCGGGCCGCCGAATCAGATCCAGGGCATTGGAATCGGCGAAATCGACGTAGGCCTCGTCGATCAGCAGCACCCCCGGAAACCGCTCGGCCAGCAAGCGAAAGTCGCCGCTCGGCCGCATGCGTCCGGAAGGGGCGTGGGGATTGACGATCATCGCCAGACCAGCGCCGCTGTGTACCGCCTGGTCGATGAAATCGGTCGGCCACTCCAGCGATTCGGTCAGCGGAATCTCAAAGACCGGTGTGTCCTGAATCTCGGCCAGCACGCGGTAGAGGGCGTAGGTCGGCCGCGATACGACGATGCCGCGCGGCGAGCGGTTATCGGAACCGGCAGGCTCGCAGAACGTTGTAATCGCCAGGCGCAACAGTTCATCGCCGCCGTTGGTCGCGATCACCTGCCGGGGCTCGAGATCATGCGTCTCGGCGGCCAGAGCGCGAAAAGCCGGCGCATCGGCCGGCGGATACTTGCGAAGGGATTCGGGGTCCACCGCCCGGATCGCCTCGATCACTTTCGGTGAGGGAGGATAAGGATTTTCATTGGTATTAAGCTTGACCATCGCCGCGTCCACCGGCTGTTCGCCCGGAACGTAGGCGTTGAGATCGGTGATATTGCGGCGGGTCGGGATCATCGGTCGAAATATTGGGCGGGTCGAACGTTCGGCGCGTCAGGGCCAGGATCGAGTCCTGGCGGCCGAAGGTCGCTTCGGCTGGCGCGAATCACCCTTTCCGGGTGTCGGTGCCGATGATCTTATCGGGATCATTCGACGATATAAAATGGGAATCTCATCCATCACACCGCTCGAGACGTACAATGCTTCAGCCATGAGATCAAGGCGGAATCCAAAGTGGTGCATCAGCCTGATCGCGATCGCATTCCTTGCCATCGCATCAATGACCCCGCGCCCCGGCTTCACCGCCCCCGCCCCCGGAAGTAACCCCGCTCCTGGAAGTAGCCTCGGGGGTAACTACGCACTGGCAAGTCCCTTCCCCGGGTCCGGCATGGTCGCCATCTCGGGAGGTGCGGCGTCGCCTCGAACGATCGATGATGGGCAGCAGGCCACCTTCCGGGCGGCGGTCGCGCTTCTGGCTGAAGGTCTCCGGCCCGCTCGCGATGGAAGCCACATGGCCGTGATCCAGGCCTTGCGCCACCTGCGGGAACCGCAGCTCGAGCCGCTGATGGAACACCTGGCCCAGTCGGCGGACCCGAATCTCCGGGTGCACGGCATCATGGGCCTGGCGGAGCTGAGCGAAGAGGGGGCCATCGATCTGGACCGCGTGCTGGCGTTCACCCGGCCGGAATGGCAGGTTGAGGTTCTGGGCGCGGCGATGGAATATGGCCTGCTCTCCGATGCCCAGGCATCGATCCTCATGACCATGCCCAACGTCGATGATGGGGTCAAGGTGCTGGTGGCCGGCAGCCTCGCCCGTCACGGTGAAGTGGCCGAGCGTGAAGTCCTCAGACGGGCGGCACGAAGCGATCACCTGTCCCGTGCCGCCGTGGCCGCGGTCATTCTCCTCCAGATTCAAGACCCCGATGCTCCGGCGATGATGGCGTCGATCGAGAGCCGTGTCGGCGGTCGCATGCGCGAGATGATTCAGCAGTTGGCCCTTCGCACGGCGTACCGATTCCGGTTCGACCGGGTGGGTCCGTGGGCGTTGGGCCTGATCGAAGACCCCCAGGCCGGCATGCCCGTTCGCCTGGCGGCGTTGGAATTGGCCCTGGAGATCGAGCAGGAATCGGCCGGCGATGCCTGGCTGGAATTGTTCGGCCAGACGCCTGACCTGGCCAACCAGATGCGCTTGGCCCTGATCGCGCTGCGAACGAGCTCTCGGGGTGATCCGCGGGTGTTCGAGAGGCTCTCGGCCATGGATGAGCCGATGCTCAGGAAGCTCGGGCGGGCGGGCCACGCGGTGGCCACGGGGGGCGACAGCCTGGCGCCGCTGATCGAACTGGTCGAATCCCGACATCCCCCCTCAATACTCTGGATTCAGAAATACGCGGTTGAAGAGGCAAGACCCGAGTTGGGCTTCGCGCTTCTGACGCGCATCATCGAAATGGCCCGCTCGCCGCGCGATGAAGCCGTGATCGAGCCGGGCCGGGCCATGCGTGTGGACCAGGCCGTCACGGCGGTGGAGTTGCTTCTGATTTGCGATGATGATTCGGCGGTGCGTTACCTTGCCGATCTGCTCAGGGTTCCGGATCAGGATACGACGCTGGTGGAAGTTGTTCTCGGTGGATTGGTGCGAAGCGGGCGTCAGCGAGCCGCGGAGGTCGTCGAGGGTTTGGACCCGTGGGATCAATCCACGCTCGATGAGCTGACCGCGATGGTTCGGGGACGCCGGGAGGCGGGCCTGTCAACTGATGACCTTGAGCATCTGGACAACGTGATCCGGGGTTCGCGAATCACGCAGAGAACCCTTAGGATTCAGGCGGCCTGCATCTGGCTCAAGCACCAGGGACAACTCCCCGAAGCCTTGGATCGGATCAAGACCCACTCACCGGCGTCCATGGAAGGCAGGGATATGCGGGCTAAACGAGTGGGCCGGGCCGGACCCTGAACATGAAAAGCATCATCCCTCTGAGTAAGCCCAGCATCACCAAGGCGGAGATCGATGCGGTGGTGGAAACCCTGGTCTCCGACCGCCTGAGCATGGGCCCCCGTCAGGCCCGTTTCGAAGAGATGCTTGCCGACCTGACCCGTCGCCGCCACGGCATCGCCGTCAGCAGCGGCACCGCGGGTCTCCACCTGGTTCTGGCGGCGCTGGGCATCGGGCCGGGCGATGAGGTCATCACCACCCCGTTCTCCTTCATCGCATCCTCGAACGCCATTCTCTTTGTCGGGGCCAAGCCGGTGTTTGTCGATATCGATCCGGGAAGCCTCAACCTCGACCCGAAGCGCATCGAGAAGGCCATCACCCCCCGAACCCGGGCCATCATCGCCGTCGAAGTGTTCGGCAACCCCACGCACATGGAGGCGATCGAGAAGGTCGCCCAGGCGCACGAGATCGTGCTCATCGAGGATGCCTGCGAAGGCCTGGGCGGTATGGCCGATGATCGGCCGATCGGCAATTTCGGCCGCGCCTCGGTCTTCGGCTTCTATCCCAACAAGCAGATCACCACCGGCGAGGGCGGCATGATCGTCACCGATGATGACCGCATCGCCGAGCTGTGCCGGTCCATGCGCAACCAGGGGCGCTCGGTGAACCCGGCGGAACTGGCCGGCCCCGATCCCACCAATGCGGCGCGGTATGGAACATGGCTGGGCCATGAGCGGCTGGGCTACAACTATCGCCTCAATGAGATGGCCTGCGCCCTGGGCATCGCGCAGATGGAGCGGCTGGATGAACTGCTTGAGGCGCGTCGCGAACTGGCGATGCGATACATCCGAAGGCTCATGGAGTTTGATGAACTGATCCTGCCGGATATGCCATCAGCGCAGAACGCGAGCTGGTTCGTCTTTGTCGTCCGCCTGACCGATCTCTTCGGCCTGGTGGAACGTGATCGGATCATCCAGGGCTTGCGCCGACACGATATCGGCGCGGCCAACTACTTCCCCTGCATCCACCTTCAGCCGTTCTACCGCGAGCAATTCGGCTTCAAGCCCGGCGATTTTCCGATCGCCGAGCACATCAGCAACCGCACCATCGCCTTGCCGTTCTTCGGTGAGCTGGATGAGACGGCCGTGGAACTGGTCGTCCAGACGCTCAAGGTCATGCTTCAACGCGAGCAACTGCTCAAGCGATAGCCACCATCTCGGGCTGAATCGAAACCCGCGGCCGCGCTATCGGGGCAGAGGGGTTATCGCACGGGGACAATCGGGCATTGCGCATCAGGCCGTGCTCACCCGGCTGGATCGGCAATACTGTCCGGAACCTCGGCGTCGGATCGTTAACGCAAATCTAACATTTGCGCTTTTGCGTTCGGTTTCGCATGATAGGGCTGATGAATCAGCCGTCAGCCAACTCACGACAGGGTCGCCGCCGCCGGCAGCGGCTTGACCGCAAGCACGTGCTCGGCCTGCCGCAGTTGCGGCTCATCTGCGAAATGCACTTGAGCCTTCGGTGAAACCTGACGACATCGACCAGGCGCGGCCGCAAGGCCCCTCTGAACGAGATGCCATCACCAGGCAGCGCGTCCACCAATCTTTCTTCCGGCAGGCAATCGTCAGCAGTTACAACGCGACCTGCTGCATCACGGGCATCACGGTGAGCGAATGCCTCATTGCCAGTCACATTGTTCCCTGGAGCGTCAACGAGCGGTTGCGGGCTGATCCGACCAACGGCCTATGCCTCAGTGCAACGTTTGATCGCCTGTTCGATGCCGGGCTTATGACCGTCACCAATGACTTGACTGTCCGTTTCGCTGATCGGCTCCTTCGCGACACGGGGCCATCAATCCGACAACTGATCGTCGTTTATGAAGGGCAGCCAATCCAGCGACCGACACGTTTCCTGCCGTCCAACGACTGTCTCAATTGGCATCACAAGCACGTTTTCGAGAAACAGTGATTTGGAGATCGTATACCCATGCCCGACCAAGAGAATCTTGTCCTGCTTGTCGACGAGTACCGTTCGTTCGTCCACGAATCCGTGATTGACAAGGGCGTGCCTGACTGGGATGCGCTGGCCGCTCGACTGAGCGCTGACGGAGAATGGACGCTCGATGGCGCCCAACATCTGATCGGACTCGTTCAGGCGTACGGATCATTCGTACTCCGGAATGCCGCATCGCTTGCGATCGCCGCCGGGATCGAAGACGGCGCCGTGGGCCTGTAGCGAGGTTGGCGTGGAAGACGGCGTGGTGAAGGCGATCGTGCCCGTGACCGGCGGGGCAAGCGGGCGCTGCGTCGGCGGGGCTGGGAGGTTCTTGGGGGTCTGGGCGTGTCAATCACGCAATGTGAAAAGCCTCCAAGATCGTCTTCGGCGATTCCTGGGGTGACGACGGAGGCCGATGCTCCCTCGCGTGGCTGGATCGAGACATCGGCCGTGTACCGCGGCACGCTGGGAAGCCTGTGCAACCCCAGAATGATTGACCCGGGTTTTTACCGCGTCTGGCGGTGCGCTTCGCCATTGGTTTGCCGCACTTCGGACATTCGGGCGCGGCGGCGATCGGTTCCGGTTCGACGGTCTTGGCTTTCGATGCCGGCTGCGATCGGGTACGGCCTGTTCGCTGCACGCCCGAGATCATGCGCTCGAGCATCTGGCCATCGATGAGCTCGATGCCGTTCTGAGATGCGAAGCGTCCGGCATCATCCGTGAAGCGGCCACTGGTACGGATTGCCTTCAAGTTCGGCGGGCGGCCTTGCTCGCCTTACTCCCTTGCGCCTTTTTCTTCAAGCAGGCGGATCAGTTCAGGGTTACCGACCTGGCGGGCGACCTGGAGGGGGGATTGGTCGGCTCGGTTTTTCCTGTTGGGGTTGGCGCCCATGTCCAGGAGCAGGCGGGTGATGGCGGGTTGGTTTCGTGATACGGCGATGAGAAGCGGGGTTGCGCCGGTGTCGCTTTCGTGATTGAGGTCGGCGCCGACTTCGGCCAGGATTTTGACGATCTCTTCGTGGCCTCGGTCGGCGGCGACCATGATGGGGGTGAGCTTGGTGTTGTTCTGGACATCGACGAATGAGCGGGCGCGGATCAGGCGTCGGACGGCATTGATGTGTCCGCCGGCGGCGGCGATGAAGAGGGCTGATTCCCCGGTGACGGTGGTGCGATCGACGCGTGCCCGTCGTTCGAGGAGGAAGTTGAGGATTTGCTCATCGCCCCGGTCGGCGGCGGCCATGAGGGGGGTCAGGCCATCGATGCCCGGTTCATCGATCGCCGCGCCGGCTTCGGCGATCATGCGGACCATTTCGATGGGACCGAACCGGATCGCCTCGGTCAGGAGGCCTCGCCGACGGTTGTTGACCGCATCGGCCTTGTGCCCGGCCTCGAGCAGCATCTGTACCGTCCGGGTATCGCCGGAACTGACGGCATGGAACAGGGCGGTATTGCCGTCGAGATCGGACTGGTCCGGCCGGGGCGGTGGCGATTGACCGAGCAACAGGCGGACGACATCGTTGTGACCGCCGCGCGCGGCGTGCATGAGGGGCGTTACGCCGATGTCATCCGGTTCATGGATGTCGGCATTGCGTTCAAGCAGCAGACGGACGACGTCGGTATGCCCGGCCTGCGCGGCGACGCTCAGCGCCGAAGCGCCCTGGCGTGCGCGATCTTCGACATTGGCACCGGCTTCGAGCAGGCGACGGACAATGGCGACATTGCCCGATTGCGCCGCCGGAAGCAACGGCGTCACGCGGTCATTATCACGGCGATCGACCCGTGCGCCTTTTTCCAGCAATAGCCGCACCGTCCGCTCATCACCACTGCGCGCGGCAAAGTGCAGGGGTGTGGTTCCATTGCGTGAGACGTGGTCGGCCGCGGCGCCGGCTTCGAGCAGACGCTCGACGGTGGCCGCCTGGCCGGTGAGCGCGGCCAGCATCAGCGGTGTCACGCCGGCCTCGTTGGCGACATCCGGCGATGCGCCATGCCGCAGCAGCAGCGCGGCCAGTTCCGGGCGGCCGGACGCGGCGGCGAGCAGGGCGGTGGTGCCGTCGGTTCGGCGGTGTCCGACCTCGGCCCCGGCCTCCAGCAGCGCCCGAAGCACCTCGGCATGGCCGGCCTCGGCGGCGCGGATCAGGGCGTGATGGCCCAGCGGGCTCTGGTGATTCACATTGGCGCCCAGCGCCAGCAGGCGCGAAACGATGGCCGCATCGCCATGTCGAGCCGCCATCAGCAGCGGCGTGATTCCGAAGTGGTCCGCCCGGTTGACCGTCTGGCGGGTCGGGTTCTCCCACCAGATGGAAGGCTCGGCTTCATCCACCCATGCGCGCCGGCCCGGACCATCAAGCGTCCAGGTGATCCGGCTCAAGGGCACCTGCCCGATCAGACCGGTCATCTCCCGCTCCTGGCCGGGTTCAGGCCCGCGGGGCGGATCGCGCAGCTCGAATCGAACCTGCAAGTCGGCGAATGGCCTGCCCAGCACCGTCACCCTCGAAACGTTGCCGACCATGAGCCAGACATTGACCTGATCCCTTGACGGGCCAAGACGACGAAGCGAATCCTCGCGGAACGATTCCGGAGCACGGGCATGCCAGAACTCGGGCACGCGCATCGATTCGTTCCGCGAGGTTTCGATACGCAGACGCAGTTGTCGATCGGTGCCCGCGAACCGGCCACGGATATACACGCCGCTGTCGTCGATTTCGACTTCCTCGGCGTTATCGGGAGCATTGATGTGGGCCGGATCGTGCAGCACCACCCGGCGCGCGGCGAAGTCGAACGTCGTTGTCAGTTGCCCGAGAATGTCCATGCCCAGGATGCCATCAATGGCCACCCCGGTTGATTCAGCGAAGTGGGAAAGGTCCGTGGCGAGGATGAAGCGAGGGGTCATGTCGACCGACCCGATCGAGAGCTTCTCGACCCCCCGGCTCTGCACGCGCGATTGCCTTCCGCCCACCACCGCGTGGCCCTGGCCGAGTACGGGCAGGTCCATTCGAATCGCGGTCGGGGCGTTGACCATGGTGAACCGCGTCGCGGTATCGACCAGAAAATGGCCGGCATCGCGTCCGTTGATGCTGACCGGCACGAGCAGGACCACATCGCCGGTCCGGGCTTCGACCGCCACGCGGCGCTGTCCATCGGGGAAGCGCACCGTCGTTGAGGCGTGTGCCAGGTTTGGCAGGCAGGCGGCCAGAACCATCGCCACGGCAAGCAGATGGGCGAAGACGCCCCTGGGGCTGAACGTTGCGGGCCTGGTCAGTTCCATCATTCAAGTCTCCTGGGTATCGAAGCGCCCTGGTTCCCGGTTTCCGGGGGCGAACCCTTCGAGTGATCCACGGGGGAAGTTTTACATTGAGCCGGTCCGCGCGGCGGTTGAATGGCAATCGGGGCACGGGTGGGGCCGATCCGCGATTGTACCCTTAACCCGTGGCGATTCGGAGCATTGCACGGCTGCCGGGGTTGCAGTCGTGCCCGGGGGATCGGCCGGCGATGGAGGCGGGGCGGCCGAAGGCCGACTGGGCGGGGGCTGAATGTGCTACGATGGGCCGCGTGTGGATGCATGAATCGTATCGTTCTGCCGGATCGCGATCGCATGAGACTTCTTAAACCGCTCACGGATGGGCCATGACCGCAACGTACAGCGCCAAAGACATCACCGTACTGGAAGGATTGGAACCGGTACGCAAGCGGCCGGGCATGTATATCGGCGGCGTGGGGCCGGCGGGGCTGCATCATCTGGTGTGGGAGATCGTCGATAACTGTGTGGACGAGGCGATGAACGGCCACGCGGGCGAGATCAGTGTCACGATGCACGCTGATGGCACCTCGATCACCGTCAGTGACAATGGGCGCGGCATTCCGGTGGACATGCACCCGGTCCATCGCAAGCCGGCGCTGGAAATCATCCTCTGCACACTGCACGCCGGCGGGAAGTTCGAGCACAACAATTATAAAACGGCCGGCGGTCTGCACGGGGTGGGCGCCAGCGTCGTCAACGCGCTTTCGGCCAAGCTCACGGCCACGGTCAAGCGCGATGGCCAGCGCTTCGAGCAGAGCTTCGAGGCCGGCAAGCCGGTGGGCAAGCTCAAGAAGCTCGGGCCGGCGCGCGGATCGGGCACGACGATCTATTTCCATCCCGATCCGACCATCTTCCCTTCGATCGAATTCAACAGCGAACTGATCCGCCAGCGCCTGGAGGTGATCAGCTATCTGCATCGCGGCGTCAAGGTCAGCTATGAGGATCAGGTCGCCGGACAGTCGTTCACCTTCAAGCACGAGCGGGGATTGCTGGATTTTCTGGGCAAGCTCACCGCCGAGCGCAAGTCGCGGACCGTTCACGAGCAGGCGTTCTCGCTCAGTCGCGATAACGGCGGCCGATTGGAAGTCGCGCTGCAATGGACCGAGGCGACCGATGAATGTGTGCGCAGCTATGTCAATGGCATTCCGACCGGCTCCGGCGGCACGCATGAGAACGGGCTGCGCGGCGGTATCTCCAAGGCGATCCGCAACTACATCGAAACGCACAAACTCCAGCCCAAGGGCGTGACGATCGGCCTGGATGACATCCGCGAGGGGCTGGTGGCGATCATCAGCATCTTCATCGCCGATCCGCAGTTTCAGGGTCAGACCAAGGACCGGCTGAACAACCCCGAAGCGCAGAACAGCGTGGATGCGGCCATTCGCCAGGGGCTGGAGCACTGGTTGAATCACAACCGCAGCATGGCCGAGGCCATCGTGGCCCGCATCATCCTCTCGGCCAGGGCCAGGGCCGCCAGCCGCGCCGCGGCCAGTGAGATCACCCGCAAGACCGCCACCACCGGGAGGCTCAATCTGCCGGGCAAGCTGGCCGATTGCTCGAGCCGAAGGTCGGATGAAACCGAGCTGTTCATTGTCGAGGGCGATTCGGCCGGCGGAAGCGCCAAACAGGGTCGTGATCGCACGCGACAGGCGATTCTTCCCCTGCGCGGCAAGGTGCTCAACACCGAGCAGGCCTCGATGGCCAAGGTGCTGGATAACCGCGAGCTGTCGGACATCATCCAGGCGCTGGGATGCGGCATCGGGCCCAAGCTGAATCTTGATGGCCTTCGTTACGGCAAGGTGATCCTGCTGATGGACGCCGATTCAGACGGCCATCACATCGCGACGCTGCTGCTGACGTTCTTCTACCGGCACATGCGGGAATTGATCGCGGCGGGCAAGGTGTATCTGGCCCAGCCGCCGCTTTACCGCATCGAGATCGGCAAACAGACGTTCTGGGCGGCGGACGATACCGATCGCGACCGCATCTTCAAGCAGCACCTCAAGGGCAATCAGAGGCCGGAAGTGACCCGCTTCAAGGGGCTGGGCGAGATGATGGCCAGGACGCTGTGGGATACGACGCTCAACCCGGCGACGCGGCGATTGATTCGCGTGGATATCTCCGACGGTCTGGCCTCGGACCGAATCATCAACGAGCTGATGGGCAAGGATGCTTCAGCGCGATTCACGTTCATCATGGAGCGTGCCGAAGAAGCCCAGGAACTGGATCTTTAGTCCCCTCGAGTGAAAGGATCGGCCGCGGTTCGGCCGCGCCGGAGGGATGGGAGTCCGCTTGCCATGTCGATGCCGACCTCCAGATCGCCGGATACCCAAGCCGATCCGACCTCCGGGCGCGATTCGGGCGAACCCTATGCCGTGGAATGCCGGGGGGTAACGGTTCAGCGTGGGGCGAGGCGGATTCTTGATGATGTCAGTGTGAAGCTCCAAGCGGGTCGGTGTCATGTGCTGCTGGGGCCCAACGGGTGCGGCAAGACGACATTGGCCGGGGTCATCACAGGCGCGGTGCCGACCATGGCCGGCATGGTTGGCGTGCTGGGCCACGTGATCGGGCAATGTGATATCCGGGCGCTTCGTCGATCCATCGCCGTGGTCAACAGTGTGGTCTCCAGCGAGGGGCATCACCCATCCAACGCCGCGGTGGATGGTTCGTTGTCCGCGCGGCGTGTGGTGTGGACCGGTTTCTTCGGCACGGTGGGGCTCTACGACCGCCCGGATGCCGAGCAATGCGAGCTTGCCGACCGGCTGCTGGAAAGCATGGGCATGCTCGAACGTGCTGGGCAGGTGTTCCAGACGCTGAGCAGTGGCGAGCAGCGTCGCGTGGCGATGGCCCGCGCCCTGGCCTGTCGGCCGAGGCTGCTGATCCTCGATGAACCGACCACCGGCCTGGATCCCTCGGCGAGGGAGCAGTTGCTGGCAGCGCTGGCCACGGTGCTGAATTGGCCCGATCCACCGACGGTGCTGATGATCACGCACCATGTCGAGGAGATCCCCCGCGCCGCTGCTCAGGTCATATTGATGAAGGACGGGCGCATCATCGATGCCGGCGAGCCGAGCCGATGCATGACGCCGGAACAATTGACCCGGTTGTTCGATTGCCGGATGTATGTTCGGCGCGTCTCGGGGCGATGGTGGCTGGAGGTTCTTCCGGAGGCCGGGCTTGATTGGATTCGCCCACTTGAGACCGGGCGCGGCTGACCGGCGATGAACAATCGCAGAGTTACCGACTGTTTCGCGCCAGGGATGATGCGCGGCGTTCCCGGAATTCCGTCAGGGGGTTCCGCGGGCGGGGTTACTTCCGGGGGCGGGTTCCGGGGGTGGGTGGATGTTGACATGGCCAAGGCGAAAGAAACAGGTGGATTCAATTACAGCGAACTGGCATCGCTGGTGGCGCAGGCTCGTCTGATTCCTCTGGCCAAGCGATCGGATCAGGTTCGTCATGCTGAGGCGTTGCATGATGAGCTGGAGGCGGGCCGCGCTTATCCCTTCGATTATGTTTATTACCGGTTGACGGGCCATCGCGCGGATCGCGGTTCGGATGTGGTGATGATGGCGTGTGATCTGTTGGCGGCGGACCTTCGGCAGTTCATCGATCGGCTCAGCCGGGTGGGCGGAATCGCTCCGGGTCCGGAAGAGCGGGTGCTGATGCTTGATCAGGTCGCTTCGCGTCTGGGCATCAGCACGCGAACGGTGCGTCGATGGCGTCAGCGGGGCTTGCGCTGGCGATGGTCGCGCCTGCCCGGCGAGTCCGGCAAGCGTCTGACATTCACCGAATCGGCATTGGCGGCTTTCTCAAGGGAGCATGCCCAGGAGTTGAACCGGGCGCGTGATTTCTCGCGCACCGATGAAGCGGCACGCCGGCACATCATCGAGCGGGCCATCCAGCTGGCCCGATGGGGGGGCATCCCGCGCCAGCGCATCGCGGCGCATCTGGCCAGGAAGACCGGACGCGCCGTCGAGACCATCCGGCAGATTCTGGTCCGCCACGATCGCGAGCATCCGGGCGAGGCGATTTTCAAGACCGATCGCCGGCCGCTGGCGGCCCATCAGCATGGGGTGATCGAGCGGGCATGGCGGAGGGGCCTGCCCATCGCGCGGATCGCCCGTCACTTCGCCAAGACCCGGATGAGCATCTATCGCATCATTCGCGAGCAGCGTGCCCGGCGGCTGGCGGCCATGACGATCCGGTGGGTGGATTCGCCGCTGTACCGACTGGCCGATGCGAGGCAGTCGCTGGCCATCACGCTCGATGAGGCCGTCGGCGAGCCGGCGGAGCCGGGGCTGGAAGCGGCGTTGCTCCCCGAGCCGGTGGCTGAGCGGGTTTGCCGCTTTACCCTTAATGATGATCGGGCCAAGCGGGTCAGCCTCTATCGCCACCTGCTGCTCCGCGATGCCGGCAAGGCGATCGCCCGGCTGCCGCGCCACAATCCACCGGCCGGCGCGCTGGATCGCATCGAGCGCGATCTGGCCTTGGCCTCGCGGCTTGCCGATGCGCTTCTGATCGGCCATCTTCCCCTATTGGCGAGACTTACGCATCGCCAGCTTTCGATCACGCACCAGGGGCAGGTGGCCCGGGGGATGTTCATCGAGGCGCTGGGACTGGGCTTGGAGGTGATGCGGGAAGTTCTGGAGCCTCTGGATGTGGGCAGGATCGCATCGGTGGAAGACCGGCTTTCGTGGGTGGTTATGCGCCATTTTGCGGCGCATCTGGTGCCCGGGCGTGCGGCTCGTCGGGATGTGGAGAGCATGACCGAGCGATTACTTGAGCAGTTGCCGGACTGGCCCGAGGGGTCGGGCATGGCGAATCGCTGAGCGTCGCGACCGGGGGCTTGGCGGCAACGCCGTGGGTTGGACGAGAGGAATTGACGCTCTTTTTGAGGCCGCCAGCCTTGATTCACCTGCGCCCGGAAGGGGGCGAGCCAGCGGTGGGGCGATGCGGGTACCGGGTTGGCGCGGCGGGACGGCTTCGGGTATGATCGGGAGGAAGGCAGTGCTTTGCCTTCGGTTGTTGCTTGAGTTACACTGATCGACTCGGCAGAAAGGGCAACTTTCTGTCCCGTTTCTTTTTTGTAGGGAAGTGGCCAGGGCCGTTTCCGACGTGCGAGCGAGCGAAAGCTTCGCCGGGAGTTGAATCCCGAGGTTCGCTGCATGCTGTATCCATCGAAGCTTGCCGCGCAGTGGCATGCGCTAGTTCAAGGAGCCTGACATGGCATCGCTGGTTAATGATCTGATCGAGGCGGGGATTCATTTTGGTCATCGCTCGACCAACTGGAATCCGAAAATGGGTCCGTACATTTTCGGCAAGCGGAACAGGATTCACATTATCAATGTGCAGGAGACGATCAAAGGGCTCCTGTTGGCGCGCAAGTTCGTGGCCAAGGTGGTGGCCGGCGGCAAGGATGTGCTCTTTGTCGGCACCAAGCGCCAGGCTCGGGCGTGCATCGAACAGCACGTCGGCGCGACCGGCATGCCCTACGTCACCGAACGCTGGCTCGGCGGCACGCTGACCAACTTCCGCACCATCCGCGATCGACTCAAGCGGCTGGAAGAGCTCGAGAAGCTCGAAGAGACCGGCGAGATCAACAGCTATTCGAAGAAGATGGAAAGCCAGTTGCAGCGGGAGAAATCCAAGATTCTGCGCAACCTCGGCGGCATCCGCACGATGAACACGCTGCCCGGTGCGATGGTGGTGGTCGATGTGCGTCGCGAGATGAACGCGTTGCGCGAGGCGCGTAAGCTGGGCATCCCGACGGTGTGCCTGATCGACACCGACAGTGATCCGGACATGGCCGACATTCCGATCCCCGGCAACGATGATGCGATGCGGGCGATCGAGGTGGTCATTCAGAGTCTTTGCGCGGCGGTGATGGAAGGCAAGAGCGGTCGCCAGGCGGCGCGTGAAGGCGCTGGCGAGGATGAATCGCGCGGTGAGGCCGCGCCGCGTCGCCGCAGCCGCGCACGCTTCCGCGCTGATGATGCCGCGCCGGCCGCCGAATCGGCCGAAACCGCCGCCGAAGCGCCAAGCGAGCAGGTATCAAGCTCCGCGCCGATCCAGGATTGATCCGGCAGCCGGCCGGAGATTGAAGCCCCATGCCGAAGGCTGCCCCCGGACCCCGGACCCCGGAAGATTGGGCCACGCCGGACGAGCTGAGGCGCGCCACCGGGCCGGCGATATGGCGGGAAGGGCCGGAGACTGGAGCACTCGTGAGCGGCAACTTCCGGAACCGGTTTTTGCCAGCGGATTCTCAGGGGGTTCCAGGGTGGACTTCAGGGGGTTCCGGGGGGCGGGGCGTCTCTTACCCCATAAGCAATCAGAACCGATATTGGAGACTTCATCGATGAGTATCAGCGCGAAGGATGTAATGGCCCTGCGGCAGCGAACGGGGCTGGGCATGATGGAATGCAAGAAGGCGCTCTCGGACACCGACGGCGACGTTGACGCGGCCATCAAGCTGCTGCGTGAGCAACTGGGCAGCAAGATGCAGGAGCGTTCCGGCCGGGAGGCGATGGAAGGCGCGGTCGCCGCGGCCCGGCGTGATGGGGCGGTCAGTCTGGTTCAGTTGGTCAGCGAGACGGATTTTGCCGCGCGTAACGATGGCTTCGTCGCCGCGGCGCAGAAGATCGCCGAGTTGGCGCTGGATGGTCCGGACGGTGAACACACCGAAGGCACCGCCGCCATGAATGACCTGGTCGAGGGTCTACGCATCACCATCAAGGAAAACATCACGCTTCGCCGCTTCGTGAAGCTTTCAGCGCCCAAGGTTGGCAGTTATGTTCATCACAACCGCAAGCTGGGCGCGATCATCGGCGCTGAGGGCGACCTGAGCGACGATCTGCTGATGGGCCTTTGCCAGCATGTCACCGCCGCCGTGCCACCGCTGATGCCCGCGCCCGAGGCGATCGATGCCGACGGCCTGGACCCGGCGAAGGTCGAGGCCGCCCGTGCCGAGTTCACCCAGGAAGCCGCCGATTCCGGCAAGCCGCCCCAGATCGTCGAGAAGATCGTCGAGGGCAAGCTGAGCAAGTGGAAGGATGAACGCGTTCTGATGGGCCAGGTCTATGTCCGCGAGCTGGATGCCAGGAAGCCGGTGCGGGATTACATCCCCAAGGGTGCCAGGGTCACCCACATGCTGCGGTATTCGTTGACCGATTGAGCGGGCGTTCCAGGCGCTGGACATTCTGATGAATCGCAAAAAGTCCCCGACGCCCAGGCGTGCGGGGACTTTCTTTCTGGGGCGCTGGCGATGCTTTAGCGCACTTGGCCAGGCCACCGATGAACCATAGGGGTGACCATTCCATCGGCGCGGGATAGGATATGGGCATGCATGCGGTTCTGATCGCCGGTGAGACATGGCTGGATCAGGAGTTGGCGCTGTTTCGCCAGCTTGTGATCGGCCTGATCGATGAGATGGTCCGCGTCAGTCAGGTGGTTCCGCCGCGCTTCCCCGATGATGAACTGGTTTCCTTCAGCCCGCGTTTCGGTTTCGAGGCCGTGGGCCGTTGGGGGTTCAAGCGCCATCGAGTCCACCGCCTGGCCGAGGCCATCAAGCCGCAGGAACCGGAGCTGATCCATGGTCTGGATGGTGAATCATGGGCCACCGCCGTGGCGCTGAGTTCGAGCCTCGATCTGCCCCTGGTCCTCTCGATCTTCTCATTCGATGACTTGGCGATGTTGCCAGGCGTGTTGCGAAAGGTTGATTCCGGGCGACTGATTCTGCTGCCGGCCAGTTCCGGCATCGCCGAAGCCGCGGCCGGTCTCGTGCCCAAAGGGGTCGAGATGCGCACCTGTCTGCCCGGCGTCATGCCCGGACGCGACAGCGAGCAGACTTCGCGCGGCTCGACGGGCTTCTGTGCGCTGGTCAGCGCCCCGGGCGAGTTCGATTCGAGCTACTCGATGTTTCTCGATGCGGTCGCGTCACTGCTGGCCGAAGACAGCGAACCGCAGTTCTTCATCGACGGCCCCCCGGCGCAGCAGCACGCCATCTGGCGCAAGGCCAGACGGCTTGATCTCTTGCGCAACATCACCATGATCGACACGCAGACCGCCAGGCGTCAGGTTCTGGCCGGGCTCGATGCGCTGTTCCTGCCGCGTGCCAGCGGCCAATGTCGAAGCCTGACGCTGCGAGCCATGGCCGGCGCCATGCCCGTGATTGGCATGGAGGACCCGGCCAACGACTTTCTCATCCACGAGGAGACCGCCTGGCTGCTCAAGGAAGGCACCCCCGAAGGCTGGAAGAAACTCCTGGTGCGCTGGCGCACCCGTCCGGAAGATGCGGCCCAACTGGGCAAACGAGGTCAGGAATGGGTCAACCAGCACGCCCGCCCCTCGAACTTCATCCTCGGCAACCTCGAAGCCTACCGCCACCTCACCGGCGAAAGCATCCCCTTCGCCGCGCAGACCAACGCCGAACCCGAAGGGGCCTGATGTGTAGCGATGGAGAGGCGCGGGCTTCGCACTGCGGTTCTGCGTCTGGGAGAGGGTTCCTGTCCTTAGGCAACCTTGTTTTGAACTGGACCTTTTGATAATCTCGACCAATGCGACCGAAATAATGGGGCGATGCACGAGGTCGGGATGTACCAATACAATGGATACAATTCACCAACTCGAATCGGAAATACGCAAGTACATAAATCAGCCACGTATTCAGTACAGGATCATGCAAAGTAATCGTGACTGGACGCAGCTATGCGTATCACTCGACGTAATCGGTGATTCGCAATCGGCCATTGAGGCATACGCGGCGGCAGAGGCGGAATCTGGATCGGGAATGGCGTATCTTCAGGTCTTTGGCTTATTTCAAGCCTTCTTCTTGCAGCAGGACGCGACGAAGCATCTTGCGGAAGCGCTGAACATCACGTTGACGAACTTTGATGAGTTGAGTGAAGTTCGCAAGACGCGAAACGATATTGTTGGGCACCCGACAAAACGTGGTACGTCAGAAAAGACAACGTGGCATGTGATATCGCGTCCTACTTTGTGCAAAGAGAGATTCAGTGTTCTCAGCACAGGCGACGCGTCCCCGAAGTTGGTGTCACGAACCATTGATGTGGAACGCCATATGAAGCTCCAAGTATACGGCGTTAAGGGGCAACTTCGTAGGATTCTAGACGAGTTGGGGGCTCAGAAACGGGAACATGCGATGAGATTTGCCGACGAGAAACTCGCGGATATTTTTGCACAGGGAATGCTTTACCACTGTACTAAGATATTCGAGGGCATTGGTAGACCGTCGCATATTCCAGTTGCAGAGATAAGCCTTGATACATTGCATGGCTGGGTGGAGGCGTTTTGTTCTGCGCTAACGGATCGTAGCGAATTGCCGGGTAATCAATCTATCCAGTCGTGCTTGGATGAACTGTGCCATACGTTTCTTCGTCTTCGAGGATTTTTCAATGGAGAATCGCCGCTGAACGCGGATGATGCAAGAATCTTCGCGTACTTTCTTGACGTAAAGATGAGAGAGCTTGCTAAGATTGCGGCCGAGTTAGATCAGGACTATGCCGCGCACTCGTCCGACTTGCCAGCCGATGAGCTATGATGAAGCAGTCGCTAAAGGGGCAAGGTGCGTCATCGGTGGCAACGCTCATAGAGGGGGCATAAGAGATTGGCGCGGCGAATCGGGCCGGGCCCGATGGGGGTGTTCTGGCTTGGCGTTGTGGAATTGGCTTTCAGTCGCTCTTTACCGGTAGACGGATGTGGAAGGTGGCGCCCTCGTCGGGTTGGCTTGTGACGCTGATGGTGCCGCCTGCGGTGGTGATCAGGTCGTGGCAGACGGTCAGGCCGAGGCCTGTGCCGGAGGCATCGTCCGGTGTGGATGACTCGGGGGAGGGATCGGGCGATACTTTTGTGGCACCGTTGCGCGGGTTGGCTTTGCGTTGGCGTTGGCCGGTTCGGGGTTCCGTGGACGCCGCGCCGTTGACCGAATCGGCCAGTGTTCGTGTGATGAACGGCTCGAACAGGGTTTGTCGGATGCTCTCGGGGATGCCCGGGCCATCGTCGGCGACATCGATCCAGGCGTAGTCGCCATCGATCCGGGCGCCGATCGTGATTCGGCCGCTTCGACCCTTGAGCGCCTTGCGGGCATTGAGCAGAAGGTTGAGAAAGACCTGCTGAAGGCTGATCGGGTCGATGGCCAGTTGAATATCGGGCAAGTCCAGCACCAGTTCGATGCCATCGCGCGATAGTGGCCGCGCAAGGCAGACCAGCGCTTCTTCAACGGCGGAGCGCAGATCGGCTCGGGCGTGGGCGGGGGAGTTGCGGGCGAATCCGAGCAATGATTCGCAGATTTTTGATGCCTGCTCGGCCCCGCCCAATGCCCGTTGCAGGGCCTTGAGGACCAGTTCGGCATCGTTCATGTTCGCCAGGGCCATCTGGGCGTAGCACATCACCGGCGTCATGAGATTGTTGTATTCATGGGCGATGATGCCGGACAGGGTTCCGAGGGTGGCCAGTTTATGGCTCTGGACCAGTCCCTGACGCAGCCGGGCCAGCTCTTCCTCCAGTTCCGCGATGCGCGCAGCGGCATCGGCAGGCCGCATGCGCGGCCGCGTTCGATTCTGACTGGCAACGGATGCGCCCTGCTCCATCATCAGGGTACATCGACCGGACCCGGGCGCGGCATAAGGGCAGCGCAGCGCCGAAAGAATCAATTGTGATGATTGTGCCGGATCGTCGGGCCGAACGTTTCCTTATCGGTCGCGCGGGCCATGCCGATGCGCTCATCCCGTGGCGATGGGCCGAACCATCAGAGGCAGTTCTTGATCAGGTATCGCGTGGCATCTTCGGGAGCGAGCAGCGTGACATCGAAGACATGGTCGGCGATCTGGCGATAGACCGGATCGCGTCGTTCCAGGACCTTTTCGATTTCCCGCTCAAGATCGGCCTCGCCGGTCAGGCTCGGGCGGTCGGCGGCGGTGACCGGGTCGGCTTGAATCCGCCGCGCCAGTTCTGAAGTCTGGCAGTAGAGATAGATGCGTACAGCCTTGGCCGCCTCGATCGCCTCGCGGGCACCCGGCTGCATCACGGTCCCGCCGCCGAGGGCGATCACCTGATCATCGGCGGCACATAGCTTGACGGCGATCTCGACTTCACGTTGACGAAACGCCGGCTCACCGTGTTGCTCCCAGATCCGGGCGATCGTCATGCCGCCGAACGATTGGCGGATCAGTTCATCGGTATCACGAAAGGTCTTCCAGAGCTGATCGGCCAGGATGCGACCGATGGTTGTCTTGCCGCTTCCACGATATCCCATCAGGATGATGTTCATGCTGGTTTCTTCAGGAGGTTGATGGCCTGGATCGCTTTGGTCCCGATGTGGGCCGGCGAAGCTTGGAGTTTACCCATTGGCCCCGATCGGTTCGCGCTGGTTCGAGGCTGAGCCCGATCGGCCCCGGCGTTGGAGCGGCCGGGGGCCGGGTTGCCTGGCCGGGGTCAAGGCATCAAACTACGGCGATGGGCATTGTCGGCCATGGAATCGATCTGATCGGCGTCGAGCGTGTCGCCGCGCTGGTCGAGCGGCACGGGGAGCGTTTTCGGCGGCGGTGTTTCACCGACGAGGAGTGGGGCTTTGCCATGGAGCATCGAGACTGGGCACCCCACCTTGCGGCGCGTTTCGCGGCCAAGGAGGCGATCTTCAAGGCGTTGGGCACGGGATGGTCGGGCGGGATTCGCTGGACCGATGCCGGGGTGGTGCGGCTGCCTTCAGGGCGGCCCACGGTCCGGCTTGAGGGGGTGGCGCTGGAGGTGGCGCGCAGCCTGGGTATCACCACGTGGTTTCTGAGCCTGAGCCACTCCGATGGCATGGCCATCGCCAGCGCGATCGCGGTGAACGAATCGCCGGGCACGTGAGGTCAACTCGCAGGGCCGCTGTCTGGGCGAGCTTTGGAGCTATACTTCCCAAGCGCCAAAGCATGATCGGGAATCCGGGCCTTCGGGCATGGCGAGGAGCCTTTCTTGAACGTTCGCCGGGTTGAATCGGCGAAATGATGGTGGGGCGGGCGTGGCGGTCGGGGATCCCTCGACCGGTGCAGGAAATCTTGCCATGGCACAAAGACGCGATCGAACCCTGCTTCTGGATGTGATGCGGAGGAATCCCACGATTCTGGAGGCCCCGGAATCGCCCGTCGACGGGGATTCGGAACTCGAACCCGGTGCGCCGCCGCCCCGCACCTGGGGTGCGGGAAGCGCGCCGGTGCTGCTGCGCCTGCCGCGCGGCTATGCGATCCTGATGGGCATCGGGATTCTGCTCCTCCTGATCCTGGGCTACTTCGCCGGATATGCGAGGGGGGACCGAACGGGATACAGCCGCGCCGAGGCCGCCATGAGCCAGCGGGAGCGGGTCGAGCGGCCGATCGAGGAACGGGCCGGCATCTGGGGGCCGATGCTGGTCGAGCATCCGGGCGGCGAAGATGACCCCCGGCTGCCGGGCTTGAGCTATTTCCACCTGGCCAACTATCCCAAGACCGATGCCTTCCGGCTGGTCGAGTTCCTCAGAGGCCATGGCGTGGCGGCTTTTGCCACGCGGCGAAATGATGATATATTCAGTGTGTGGGCCGGGCAGGGCTTTTCGATGGATGATGAGGCGCGCCAAGCCCGCCAGAGCTACCTGCGCCACTTGGGTGAACTTGGCCGGGACTGGGGTCGCCGCCCTTACGGCGTGGACACGCTACCCGGCATAAATCTTCAGGAATACAGACCTTAGCGATGAATCGCCCTTGTGCGATCTTGAGGAACGAACAGTCATGAGTCTTGATCGAAGTCTCAAAGTGGGTTCGAGCATCACCAAGCACCGCAATGTGCTGACTCGGGCCGAGCGGATCGAACGCCTCCGGAAATCGGCCGGTTTCGACATGGAAACCGGCAAGGCTCTGGGTTTGCCCAAGGTTGGCAACCGAAAGGTCGTCACCGGCGCCAAGTCCAAGAAGAAGCAGGCGACCGACGAAGCCAAGGCCTGATCGATAGACGTTGGTCGGGTTCCCCGCTCTCTGTGGATGCAGCCTGGGTGAATCGCCCCGGGCTGCTTTCGTCTGGTCGATGCGTGATGCCGTGTGGCCCGCGTCCGGCTTCGAGCCTGATGGTGGAGTCAAGCCATGTTTGATGCCGACCGTTTCATCTCACAGCGCGCCAGGCAGATCGATGCCTCGGGCATTCGGCGCGTGTTCGATCTGGCCGCATCGCTCAAAGACCCGGTCAACCTTTCCATCGGCCAACCCGATTTTGATGTGCCCCAGCCGATTCTGGAGTCGGCCATCGAGGCCATGCGACGGGGCATGAACCGATACACCGTCACCCAGGGCATCGAACAACTCCGGCACGAGATCGAGGCTTCCTTCACGGCCCGGTTTCCCGATTGGAAGCCGGCTTCGAATGAAGCGGATGCCGATGGGTTCTCGACGCTCATCACCTCGGGCGTTTCCGGCGGCCTTGTGCTGGCGCTTCTGGCGACGGTCGGGCCTGGCGATGAAGTCATCATGCCCGATCCTTACTTTGTCATGTACAAGCATCTGGTGACGCTGGCCGGCGCCACTCCGGTGATGGTGGATACCTATCCGGATTTCGAGCTGACCGCGCTGCGCGTGGAATCGGCCATCACGCCGCGCACCAAGCTGGTGCTGTTCAATTCACCGTCGAATCCCACCGGTGTCGTGTCGCCCGCCGAGACATGCCGGGCGCTGGCCCGGCTGTGTGAGGATGCCGGTGTTCTTCTGGTCAGCGATGAGATTTATTCCGAGTTCTGTTATCTGCCCGAGGGCCTGCCTTCGCCGGCATCGTTCGGGCGGAACCTGCTGGTGCTTCGGGGTTTTTCCAAGACATACGGCATGACCGGCTGGCGTCTGGGTTATGCGGTCGGCCCGGCACCGGTTCTGGCGCAGATGACCAAGCTGCAGCAATACACCTTCGTGTGCGCGCCTTCCATGGTGCAGTTCGCCGGTATCGAGGCGCTGAAGACCGACATGGGCGTTCAGATCGATCACTACCGGGCCAAGCGGGATCGGGTTGTCGAGCGTCTGAGCGGTGTTTATCCGCTGGTGCCACCGGCCGGCGCGTTCTATGCGTTTCCCAAGGTGCCCGAGGCGCTCGGGCTTTCGGCCACGGCTTTCGTCGAACGGGCGATCAGCGAGCATAAGCTGCTGGTGATTCCCGGCGCGGTGTTCAGTGATCGCGATACGCACCTTCGCCTGAGCTATGCCTGCGATGATGCGATGCTCGAGCGCGGCCTTGATGCGCTGCTCGCGCTCGCCGGAGCCCGGACCGAGCGAGCGGGCTCCAGTCGCTGAGGGAGGCCGATCATGCGTCGGCCGGATCGATGGCGGCTCTACGAGCAGGCGGTGCAGCACCCCGAGGCGGAGGTGGCTTTTTTCGAGCGGGCCTGGCGTTTGCGGGCCACGGACGGCGGAAGCCCAACACCGGCATCCCTGCTCTGTGAAGATTTCTGCGGTACGGCCGAGGTGGCGCGGGCCTGGATGCTTCTGGGCGAGGATCGGCGGGCGGTGGCCATTGATCATGACCCGCGGGTGCTCAAGCGCGCCTGGCGTGCCTGGTGTGCGCACTTCCGCCGACTGCGCGATGCGGGCCTTGAACCTGGCGATTCCCTGGACCGGCAGGCCGATCTTCACCTGCTCTGCGCTGATGTCATGCAGGCGAAGATTCCGCCGGTTCACATCATCGCCGCGCTGAATTTCTCGATACTGACCTTTCACCAACGCCAGTCCCTGCGGGCATATCTTCGACATGCCCGCCGAAGATTGCTGCCCGATGGGCTGCTGGTGATGGACCTCTTCGGCGGGCCCGGCGCCATGATGCCCGGTACCGTCTGGCGAAGGGTTGAGCCGTCTGATGGATCGATCGAGCCTTTCGATTACGGCTGGGAACAGCGGACGTTCGATGCGGCGACCGGGCGGATCGATTGCCGCATTCACTTTCGATTCGACGATGGCACGACCATGCGAAGTGCTTTTCGATATGACTGGCGGCTCTGGTCGCCGGCGGATATGGTCGAGATGTGCCTGGCCGGCGGCTTCCGTCGGGCCCAGATCCATAGCGACCTGGTCGGCGGTCAGCGCACGGGGCGATTCCGGCGCACTCGATCCATGCCCAACGCCCGGGAGTTTGTGGTGTACATCGTCGCTCAGCGATAGCCGGCGAGTGCCGAACCCAGTCAAGGCTCACCGGCGGCCCGACTGCGAGGGCTTGGGTTCAAGGCTGGTCGACCAGGATGCCATTGAGCGGGATGAGTTCTTCTACGGCCTGGTCGATGGTGTAGGCGCGGTCGAGTCTCAGCGGCAGGATCATGCCGTGGTCGTGGTCCGAGGCCAGGATCAGCACGCGGTCGGCCTGGATTTCATAGCCCATGTCCGCCGGCTGATGGCCGGTGATGAAGAGCTCAACGTTCCAGGCTTTGCCCAGGGTTTCGACAGTGCGCTCAGTATGGCGGCGGCCCCAGACCATTCTGTAGGCATCGCCGGCCTGTTCCAGATCATTGGGTGTGATGGTCCGCTGGAGAATGGCCGGGTCGAACGAATTCAGGACGCGGGGGCTGGGCAGGCTGTGGCTGAACAGGATGCCACGGGGCATGCGGACGGCCAGCGGCAGGCTGACGATGTAGGTACCGATCGCCGCGCGGACGTCCTGGGCGTCGTTGCCGAATAAGCGCTCCAGGCCGCGATCGAATAGGGCGGTGACCTCGCCAGCGTCCTTGAGGATGCCTTCACCGCGATACTGGGCCAGCTCATGGTTGCTCATGACATTCAGAACCCTTCCCGGATACTGAAGTTGCATCGCGGCGATCCGGATCAGGGTCCGAGCGGAAAGATCGCAGCCGTTGATGGGAAACGGCCCGTGGATGACCTCGTGCAGAATCAGGACTCGATCGGGATGCCGGTGCAGCGCCGCAAAATGGATGATTTTATCCAGGTTGGGCGTGTGGTCATGCAGATCACCGGTCAAAATGACCTGGCCTTGCTCCCCAAGCTCCACCAGCGAGCCGGTTCTGGCAGGGAGGGTACTGTTCAAATGCGCGGCATGGCGAAGAATGGCGATCACTTTTTCAGCATCGGACATCGGAATGGGCGCTGGCGGGCGGTCCTCGGGCGGCAGGTCGGGGCGCGGCAAAGTCTCGACGTCGGGAAGCGGAAGCGAGCGGGATTCGGAGCCATCGCCGGGGTTTGACCCGGAATCGTTCGCCGGTTGGCCGGGTCTGGATGGGCGGGGTGAACTCATGGCGGTATCATGTAGGTTGATGGCATCGAGGGCAACCCGGCCGCCGCCCGGTATTTTCCGGGCTGAGCCAGCGACCGCCCGTCGTGGATGCCAACCGGGTTTCATGGTTCCTGCGCCCATAGGGTAAGTTGTCCTCATGGCTGTGAATCCGCCCGAAGATGGCTTGGGAGAGTTGCTGGAGCGGGCGGGCGATGGCGACGCCGAGGCCTGGCGAACGCTGGTGGGGCTATATTCCCGCAGGGTTTTCGGGCTTCTGCTCAAGCAGTGCGGGGACCGTGACCTTGCCGAAGAAATCACTCAGGAGACGTTCGTCAAGGTCGTGACCCATCTGTCCCGCTACCGGGAACAGGGGAAGTTCGAGCCTTGGCTGTTCCGAATCGCGATGAACCGCCTTCGTGATGAAATGCGCCGCAAAAAGCGCCATGCGCGACCCATGGACATGTCGCCGGGCAGGGGAGAGGATGGCGAAGGGTCCGGCTTCGGGGGGGAGCACCTCTCCCAGAGTCACCTGATCAGCAGCAACGGTCGAATCCCGGCATCGCCACTCGAACGGGCTGAGGCGGGGGAGGAGATACGGCGCCTTCAGGAAGCCATCGGCCGGCTGAGTGCCGCCGATCAGGAGATTCTTTACTTGCGGCACACCGCAGGCATGAAATTTGCGGAAATTGCCGCAACATTGGACCAGCCCCTGGGCACGGTTCTGGCTCGTGGGCACCGTGCCCTGAGCAAATTACGCAAGATGCTGAGCCTGGAGGATGAAGATCAGACCACCCCGGAGCCCATCAACAAGGGGGAATCGGCCTGACGATCCAAATATGGGCCTTGTACTAGCCGATTGCAATAAAAGAAGGAAGTGCTTCGATTTCCCGGTAGGCAGGCCGATACACCTCGACGATGCACGGTGCCGAGTTGGGGTGACAGTGGCCGGAGACAGGTATCCGCGGCGATGAACGGCTTGAATCCCCGAGATTGGAACCAGCGCCCGCCCGAGTCATTGGGTGAGGCGATCGCCGCGCCGGGATCGGAGCTGGGCCAGTCGGTTCGGTCCATCCTGCTCATTGACCCGGAGCTGGAGCGAAAGTTGGATTCGGCCCTGGCTGTGAAGCCCATGACCTCCGACGAGTTGGACCTGACCCTGGCCCGCTGGTGCCTGGCATTGGAAGACTCGCTGCCGGCGCTGGATCAGGCGCTTGCCGTTGAGCCGCCTCAGGGTCTGGAACAGCGGATTCTCGATGCGACCAGCGATCAGATACCCCAGCCGATCACACACGGGCTTGACCGTGCCTTGGAGCCGGAACCGGTTTCCGAGCCGCTGCGGCGCGCACTTGAAGCGCTCGTGCCGGCGGATTGGCGGGACGGCATCGCCGATGAGCCGGTGAGGGACGGTGTGCTGGCACGAATCGGCGCGGCCGAGTCGACAACCTCGGGGCTGCTTGGCGGTGGTTGGCGGGTCGCGGCGGCGGCCGTCATCATCGTGGCGCACATCGGGGCGCTGGCGATGATCCTTTCCGATTCACCCAGGGCCGAGCCCACCGCCGCCGGCCCGGTTCAGGCCGAGGCCCAGCGGCTGGCCATGGAAAGCCAACTCAACCGGCTCTTCGACTTGATCGAGAAACCGGCGTTCCAGGATTCATTCGATCGCGAAATCTCAGCATTGCTCAATGAGATCGAGCTTGCCGCGGATGATGCGATCGCCGATGGGCTTTTTTCGCCCATGGAGCTTCACTGGCGGGCGGACCTGGATGAGTGGTCCCTGTCGATTCCAGAGGATGGCGAATTGTTCTAAAGGTTCGGCGATGCCGCGTTCCTGTCCCGGTCCGGTTCGACAAGAGGGGCTGGCGCGTACGGCCGGTTTTGCATGGTGAAAAGGCAAATGCGGGTTACTCCCGCGGGATCGCGTTCCTTCCGGGGGCTGTGGCAGACGTGTTTGGAATAAGTGAACGACTCATGAATGCAGACGGGACAAGTGGACGGAGTACGACGATTCGGCGAACGGCCCGGCACGTTCTGCTGTGCCTTTGTGCCGTGGCCGTGGCGGTCGTGCTGATCCCGGACTGGCGTGTCCATGCGGATGCTGGGGCGACCACGCCCGAGCGACGCGCGGCGGGGAGCGGTGCTTCGACCGATTCGCCGGAAGCCCCCGCGCGCGAAGGGCGGGCGAATACAGCGGCGCCGGACGGTGAACGCGTCCCAGCCGCGAGGAGCCAGCCGCCGCCCCGTCCCCGCGTTCCGGCCGACAGTCGCCCGGTGATCAGCCCGCAGATGCTCGATGATGTGTTGGCGGTGCTCGATGACATCGAGCCGCAACTGGCCGCGGAAGTTCGCCGCAGCCACGAGTCCAACCCCGAACGCACCATGGAACTGCTTCGTCCGCACCTGCCGTCCGTGCGGCGAATGATGACGATCAAATCGAGGGATCCGCGAGGCTACCAATTCCGCGTCGATGATCTGAGGTATGCCCGCAAGACCAACGAACTTGCGAAAAAGATCGCCGACGCCAGAGAGGCGGAGAATGACCAGCAGGTCCGAAGGCTGACCCGGGAGGCTCGTGAGCTGGTCTCCGAGCACTTTGATATGCGCCAGGCGTGGCGCAAGCACGAGGTACAGCTTCTTGAGCGACGCGTCAGTCAGATGCGTCAGGCGATCGATACCCGTGGGCAACAGAAGCAGCAGATCATTGATGACAAGTTGGAAGAGATTTCCGGCGGCGTTGTCAGTGGAGATTTCTGAGGCGCTGGGATTCGCGTCCCGCCGGCGCGGCAGTCATCGGCTGACATCAAAAGTCCCGTTTCTCGCTGAAAAGCCGTGTGATCGAGGGTCGTTCCGGTGTTCGTTCGGCTTGGATTTTTCCACGCGATTCGATATACTTTCGCCGACGGCTGTGCCCTGACCCAGCCCCGCATACTTGCCGCCGACGCGTCAACCATTCCTAAAGGAAAAGTCCCATGCCCGTTGCCAGCCCCACAGCTTCCTGCCCATTCCACGTCCCGACCGAACTGGCTGAAATCCTCGCGGAGTGTCCCGGGTTCACCATCGCCAATTCATCAGATGAACTGGTCGAACTGGCGGTTCGTGATGCGGCGACCGAAGGGCCGAACGTCGGCTGGCATGAGGTGGCTTACGACATTCCCGGCCAGGGGCGACAAGTCCTGGCCACGGTTTGCCGCGTCAAGAACGGCATCGCCGCCAACTACCCGGACCCCTACATGCGCCGGCGCGACCCGGATTGCATGTTCATCGGTGATAAGCTGCCCACCAATAAGCCCCGCTTCGATGAACGCTTCGGCATGGACTTCGAGAAGGTGCGCCAGGAAACGTTCGAATGGCTCAAGAAGCAGGAGCTGGCGCTCTTCACGTTCTATGCCGGCAGCGGCCGATCCACCGGTGTACCTTCGGTCGTGGTTGCGCCGGCCAATACCGGTTTCTTCGCCTTGGGTCTGGCGCTGCTTCAGGGCATCCTTGACAGTCGCAAGCTTGATGATTCCTTCAAGCCCCAGGCGGTGATTTACGTCGCGCCCACCTTCCGCCAGACCCACTTCAAGGGCAAGCAGGTGGTCGTTCACAATCGCCGCGAGCATATGCATGAGCTTTTCAGCTTCAATCTGTATCCCGGCCCGAGCGCCAAGAAGGGCGTCTACGGCATGCTGCTGACCCGGGGCGAGACGGAAAAGTGGGTCACCGCCCACTGCTCAACCGTCCAGGTCGTCACGCCTTACGACAACAAGCTCACCATCATGCACGAAGGCGCTTCGGGCGGTGGCAAGAGCGAAATGCTCGAACACGCCCATCGCCAGCGTGACGGTCGATTGCTCCTGGGTCACAACCCGATCACGGACGATCGCCGCTATCTGACGTTGCCCCGAACCTGTGAACTTCACCCGGTCACCGACGACATGGCCACCTGCCATCCGACGCTGCAGAAGGGCAAGGGGAAGATCACCCTCATGGATGCCGAAGATGCCTGGTTCATCCGCGTGAACCACATCAATCATTACGGCATCGATCCGCATCTGGAAGAGATCACGGTCCATCCCTCCAAGCCGCTGCTGTTCCTGTCCATCGATGCCAAGCCGGGCTCGACCGCGCTGATCTGGGAACACATCATGGATGAGCCGGGCAAGCCCTGCCCGAATCCCCGTGTGATCGTGCCCCGCGAGGTCATCCCCGATGTCGTGAATGGATCGGTGACGGTGGATGTGCGAAGCTTCGGGGTGCGGTGCCCACCGTGTACCCGGGAGAAGCCCACCTACGGCATTCTCGGTCTGTTTCACATTCTGCCGCCCGCCCTGGCCTGGCTGTGGCGCCTGGTCGCGCCGCGCGGCCATGACAATCCGAGCATTGTCCAGACCGAAGGCCTCAGTTCCGAAGGTGTCGGCTCTTACTGGCCGTTCGCCACGGGCCGCAAGGTCGATCAGGCCAACCTGCTGCTGCGACAGATCATCGATACGCCGCGCACCAAGTACATCATCTGCCCCAACCAGCACGTGGGCGCCTGGAAGGTCGGCTTCATGCCGCAGTGGATCGCCCGGGAGTACCTCGCCCGGCGCGGCGGGGCACGCTTCACCACTTCGCAGGTACGCGCAGCGCGTTGCCCGCTGCTTGGCTACGCCCTCAGCTCCCTGGTGATCGAGGGCCAGACCATGCCGCCGATCTTCCTCCGCGTCGAAAAGCAGGACGAAGTCGGACCCGAGGCATATGACCTGGGCGCCAAGCAACTGGCCGAGTTCTTCCATCAACAGATCCAATCGTTCCGCGAGCCCGATCTCGATCCCCTGGGCGAAAAGATCATTCAGGCGTGCCTGGACGGCGCTACGGTCGAGCAGTATGAAGAACTGCTCGATGGCGGCGGCCTGGCCGATGATGAATGATCTCGTCGCGATCACGCCCACATGTTGAAATATGAACAGCCGCCCGCGGAATCTCGCGGGCGGCTTCTTTTGGGGGTTCTTCGAGCCTTTTCGACACGACCGATCAAAGGTCGGTCACACATCCCCGGCTGGCCGGGCCGACCAGGCGGATGTACTTGGCCAGCGTGCCGCGCTGAGCCTTGTAGGCCGGCATCGTCCAGCTCGCCTTGCGCGCCGCCATTTCCTTTTCATCCACGGCGATATCGATCGAGCGATTCGAGGCATCGATGATCACCCGGTCGCCATCGTGCACCAGTGCGATCGGCCCGCCTTCCTGCGCTTCGGGGCAGACGTGCCCGATGATGAATCCGTGCGAGCCGCCACTGAACCGACCATCGGTGATCAGTGCAACATCATTGCCCAGGCCCGCGCCCATGATCGCGCTGGTGGGGGTGAGCATCTCAGGCATGCCCGGCCCGCCCTTGGGCCCTTCGTAGCGGATGATGATCACATCACCCTTGCCGATCCGGCCCTGTTCCAGCGCCTCGAGCATCAGTTCCTCACTATCAAAGCACTTGGCCGTTCCCTCGAATCGAAGCCCCTCCTTGCCCGTGATCTTGGCCACCGCGCCTTCCGGGGCGAGGTTGCCGTAGAGGATCGTGATGTGGCCCTTGGGCTTGATCGGCTTATCCAGGGGCGCGACCACATCCTGGCCCTGCTTCAAGGTCGGTGCTGATTCCAGGTTCTCGGCCACGGTCCGCCCGGTGACGGTCATGCAGTCGCCCTTGAGCATGCCTTCATCCAGCAGCATCTTCATCACCGCCGGAATGCCGCCGACGTTGTGCAGGTCTTCCATCACATACCGCCCCGACGGCTTGAGATCGGCCAGGAAAGGAACCTTGTCGGCCACCACCTGGAAATCATCGAGTGAGAGTCGCACATCCACCGCATCGGCCATGGCCAGCAGGTGCAGCACCGCGTTGGTCGAACCGCCCAGCACCATGACCACCACCATGGCGTTGTGGAACGCATCGCGCGTCATGATGTCGCGGGGCTTGAGGTCCATCTCCAGGAGATTGCGGATCGCCTGGCCGGCCATCCGGCATTCTTCGATCTTCAGCGGGTCCACCGCGGGTGTCGAGCTGGAGCCGGGCAGGCTCATGCCCATGGCCTCGATCGCGCTGGCCATGGTGTTGGCGGTGTACATGCCGCCGCAAGCGCCAGGGCCGGGTATGCTCCGGCGCACGATCTGGCACCGCTGCTCCTCGGTGATGCGGCCGGCCAGGGCCTCGCCGTAACACTGGAACGCCGAGACAATGTCCAGCGGCTGGTCCTTGCCGCCATCCTTCATGCAGCCGGGCTTGATGGTCCCGCCGTAGATCATCAGGCCCGGACGGTTGACCCGTGCCATGCCCATGATGCAGCCGGGCATGTTCTTATCGCAGCCCGGCAGCGTGATGCAGGCGTCGTACCACTGCGCGGCCATGACCGTCTCGATCGAATCGGCGATCAGGTCGCGCGATTGCAGCGAAAACGACATGCCGCTGGTGCCCATCGAAATGCCGTCCGAGACGCCGATGGTGTTGAACCGCAGCCCCACGAGCCCCGCCTCGACCACACCCCGACGAACTTCACCGGCAAGGTCCAGCAGGTGCATGTTGCATGTGTTGCCCTCGTACCAGCACGAGGCGATGCCGATCTGAGGCTTGTTCATATCCTCTTCGGTCAGACCCGCGCCGTAAAGCATGGCCTGACTGGCCCCCTGGCTGCGGGGCTGGGTGATCCGGCAACTGATGCGATTGAGTGAATCGGGCATGGAGTTCTCCAGGTCATTGGCGGCGTGGGCCGGTTTTTTTGTTCCGGAGGCGAGGCCGGGGTTATTTCCGGGGGTACTTCCGGGGGCGGTTCCGGGGGTACTTCCGGGGGGGGCGGGGGTTGATCAGCGGACAAGGATACCCTTGCCTCGTCCCCGCGGGAATCATCCGTTAGGCCGATGCGGGCGGCGAGGCCATATCGGCCAAGCCATCAATTCCGACCGGCAGGACCGATGTTGTAGACTTCCCCGCCCCGATTCGCAACCAGCCGGCCCGAATGCCGAGATGGAAAAGCTCGAGTCCGCAATGACCGCCGCGCGGCCGATCTTCCCGGGCGTTCGCGGTTTGCGGTGGCCGGCTCCGCTCCGCTCGCCCGCGTTGCGCTCGCCATGATGGGCAACCCCGGGGAACGCTTCCCCTGAGTTGAGCATGGGGACATTTCCACTTGAGTTGCGGCAACGTGATCCTTGGTCAACGATCTGAAGGCCGATTCGATGATCGGATACACTGCCGGGCATGATCAAGGCGATGATCTTCGATTTCGATGGCGTGCTGGTGGATTCCGAGCCCCTGCATTTTCAGGCGTTTCTTGATGTGCTCGGGCCATTGGGCGTGGAGTTCGATTATGATGAATATCTGCGCACTTACCTGGGCTTCGATGACCGCGATGCACTGACTCATGCGGTGCGGGCGCATCGCGGCGATTGGCCGGAGTCGTTGGACCTGGCAGCGCTGTGTCGGAGCAAGCAGGAGGCTTTTGAAGCGATCATCGCCCGGGGCATCGACCCGATTCCGGGGGCGGAGGAACTGGTTGCGCGCATCAGCAGTGTCATGCCCGTGGCCATCGCCAGCGGGGCGACCCGTCGCGATATCCAGCTCATCCTCGGCGGCCTGATGCCGGATCATCCCTTCGATCCGATTGTCAGCGCTGATGATGTGGAACAGTCCAAGCCGCATCCGGCGACTTACCAGCAAGCCGCCGAGGGTCTGAGCCGACGCGCAGGTGGTGCGGGCCCAATCCGCCCGGGCCAGATCGTGGCCATCGAGGACACCGCCGCCGGCATCGAATCCGCCCGGGCGGCGGGGCTCTGGACGCTGGGCGTGCTGACCACCTCGCCTCGATCCGCGCTCCACCGCGCCCATCGAATCATCGAGGACTACGCCGAGGTAACCCCCGAGCATCTTGCGCGCTGGTTCGGGGCGGATTAGGTGAAGGCCCCGGGGCGGCTTGTCCGCCGGTCCGCCTGGCGCTAACCAGCCACGTTGAGTTTTCGGTTAGCATCCGCCCGCGACGCGGGGTTGTTTTGGCGATTGCCGGTAAGCGGGTTCGGGGTGGAACGCGACCGTGGAGATCGATGCATGCGTATCTGCCTGATCAACGAGGCCTGGCCGCCGCTGGTCAATGGCGTGGTCACCACCTGGACGCGCGTCTATCGCTGTCTGACGGCCTGGGGCCACGACGTACACGTCCTCCACCCGGCGATGTTCCGCACGGTTCCCTGTCCTGGCTATCCCGAGATTCGCCTGAGCGTTCGTCCAAGGGCGGCGGTGTCGGCCTGCCTGGAGGCCATCGATCCGGAGGCGGTGCATATCGCAACCGAGGGGCCATTGGGCGCGGCGGCGCGCCGGTGGTGTCTGGACAACGGCATGCCGTTCACCACGTCGTATCATTCGCAGTTTCCCGAATACCTGAAGCAATACATCCGTCTGCCGGTTTCACTCAGCTATCCCTATATGCGAAGGTTTCACGCCCCGGCGCGGCGGACACTTGTGCCGACGCCTTCCATGAAGGCCCGGCTCGAACACTGGGGCTTTGAGCATGTCAAGGTCTGGTCGCGAGGGGTTGATGGCTGGCTCTTCCAGCCGCGCGGCGAGCGCCGGGATGCCTTTGCCGGCCTGCCCCGGCCCATCTTCATCTGCGGTGGCCGAGTGGCCCGTGAGAAGAACCTGCCGGCGTTCCTGGGCCTCGATCTGCCGGGCACCAAGGTGGTCATGGGCGCCGGTCCTGTGCTCGGTCGGCTGATGCGGAAGTTTCCCGATGCGGTGTTCACCGGTTATCAGAGCAACGAAATTTTCAGTTGGATGATGGCGTGTGCGGATGTGAAGGTCTTCCCGAGCCTGACCGATACCTTCGGCCTGGTGATGCTCGAGGCGATGGCCGCCGGGGTGCCGGTGGCAGCGCATCCGGTGACCGGTCCGGTGGATGTGATCCGCTCGGGTGAGGGGGGCGTGCTGGATGAGAATTTGAGGCACGCGGCCATGGATGCCCTGGACCTGTCACGCGATTCCTGCCGCGCCCAAGCGCTCAGCTACACCTGGGATGACTGTGCCCGCGACCTTCTGGCCCACCTTGAACCCCGCGCTTCAACATGCCGAAGCGAAAACCCGATCCCGGCACGCCCGGCGGCCATGGCCACCTCCACCGCCGGCTGAGCCGGCCGGAAACCTTTCTGTAACCTCGCCGATCGGACGGGCATCCAAGTGGTGTCGCCGGCGAAAGCGGACAGTCGAATGGGGAACAATGATCCGTTCCCTGCCTTCTCCGAGTTCCGCTTTCGATGCCTTGTCGCCCTCGGAAGGACGGCACCCGGCTTCCGGATATCAGAATCAACCCCCGAAAGGAGCATGCCATGAGTGCGGTCGATGTGGTTACATCCAGTGAGTTCGAGTCCCGAGTCTTGCGTTCGGCGCGGCCGGTGCTGGTGGATTTTTACGCCGACTGGTGCGGGCCTTGCCGGATGCTGGCCCCGACGCTGGAGAGGCTCAAGCAGGAAACGGCGGATGTGGCCGAGGTGGTCAAGGTCGATGTCGATCAGTCCACCGACCTGGCAAGCCAGTACGGCATCCAGAGCATCCCGGCACTGCTGCTTTTCAAGGATGGACAGGTGATCAGCCGCGAGGGCGGAGCGCTGCCGCTTGCGCAGCTCAAGGGCATGATCGAGCAGGCGCTTGCGGCAACCGCCTGACCAGCGCGGCGAAAACACCAACTCGATAAGAAAAAGCCGGACAACCGGCGTGGATGCCCTTCAGTCGCCGCCGATCCGTATCGGCGCGATGAGGCTTCCGCGCTGGTTGTCACTTAATCCCGGTCCAGGTCCGTCGGTTCGATGTCCGCCGTGCTGTGGATATGTGATGCGGTGTCCCGGTTGGAAAGCACCTTGATGACACACCAGAGCAGAAACACCGTGACGCCGCCCACCGAAACGAGCATGACAAGCCATCCAAGCATGGTCATGGGAATACCTCCGTCTCCATGCGTTCGCGCTTCGTCCAATTGTAGACCGCCCGGGTGAGCAGCAGGCCGACAAAACCGATCATCGCCACGACGAAGAAGAAGCCGATCAGGTGGACTGGAATCTTGTCATCCTCGATGGTGAACAAAGCCGAGAGCCGCTCGGGAAGGTTATTGACCAGCCAGAGGGCGAAGATGATCAAGAGGTAAGTCGGCGAGACATACTTGAGCACGAAAGGCAGCCAGGAGGGCAGGCTGATCTCCGCGCCGTCGCGCATCTCCTTCATGCCTTTTTCAAGGCCCATCACCCAGCCAAAGAGGATGATCTGGATGGTGGCCATCAGATAAATGGCCAGCGTGCCCACCCAGAAATCCAGCACGCTCAGCGCGGCGTAACCGGCCGAGAACATCATCACGAAGGCCGCGCCCACGCCGGTGATGAAGATCAACAGCACGCTCGATGCCTTCCGGCCGATGTTGAGTCCTTCTTCGAGGAAGGCCACGGCGGGCTGGAGCATCGAGATCGAACTAGTCACCGCGGCCAGGAACAGCAGGAAAAAGAACAGGAAGCCGACCCAGCGGCCCAGCGGCATCTCGGCGAAGACGCCGGGTAGCGCGACAAAGCCCATGCCGAAGGTGCCCGGCGGGTTGGCCACGGTGGCCACGCCCAGGAAGACGAAGGCCGCCGGAATGGCGATCATCGCGCCCAGCGCCACCTCGCAGAAGCTGTTGCCCGCCGCCGAGGTCATCGCGCTCAAGGCGATGTCATCGCGCCGGCGGATGTAACTGGCATAGGTGATGACGATGCCGAATCCCACCGACAGCGAGAAGAAAATCTGTCCCGCCGCGGCCAGCCAGATTTCGGCGTTGGCCAGCGACTGGAAGAAGGTCAGCGACCGGACGACGACCCGGTCATCCTCGATCTCCAGGGCCAGGCGGGCTTTCTGATGCCGCCATAAGCCTTCCGGATTGATCCGTTCGGTCAGCGTGAATTCCCTGGGCTTGTTGTCGATGGTCACGGTGAATTGAATCGGTTGATCCAATTCGGTGCGGGTCGCCGGGCCACGCCAACCGGCCAACGCCAGCGCGCCGCCCAATGCCTGGCGGTCGGTGTACCGGATCGCGCTCGTCCGTTGATCCTCCATCTCCGGCTCGAGCGGCTGATCCGCCTCGCTGAGGTTCGGGGCGAGCGTATAGAGCAGCTTCACGTTGTCATCCTCAGTGGCCAGGATCGTGCCGTCCACCACCGGGTTCCACATGTAGCCCAGGCCGTTCATCACCGTCTGATCGGGCTTCTCCGGATTGGCTGGCAGCGTGACCACGCGAATCAGCACGAGAATCGCCAGCAGCACCAGCAGCGGCATGGCGATCTTGCAGAAAAGCTCGATGCCTTTGTTCAGCCCACGATAGATCAGGAAGAAGTTCAGGACAAAGCAGGCCACCGTCAGAATCACCACGGGCGAGCGGCCGAACCGGAACAGGTTGAAATCGCCATCCGCCCCGGTGAAGCGGTCGAAGAACTCGCCCGGATTGTCGAACAGATGAACCTGGCCGGTGAGGTAATACCACGCATAGCCCAGGCACCAGGCCTCGACCACGACATAGAACATGAAGATCATGATGGGGATGACCGGTCCGAGGATGCCCAGATAGGCTCCGCGCGGCCTGCCGGTCACCGCGGCGAAAACGCCGGGCGAGGAGTTGTACCCGCGCCGCCCGCCGTAGCGGCCCATTGTCCATTCCACCAGCGCGATGGGAATGCCCAGAAGCAGCAGGGCGACCACGTAGGGAATCATGAACGCGCCGCCACCATACTCAGCGGCGATGCCCGGGAATCGGAGAAAGTTGCCCAGTCCGACCGCACTGCCGGTCACGGCCAGGATGACTCCGATCCGGGTCGCCCAGCCTTCGCCACGACGTCTGGGTTCGGCCATCACGCGATTTCCTCTGGTGTTGTTGGACCCTGATACGACCTCGCTCCGCCCGGAAAATTTAGGCGGAAGACCGCCGACATGCAACCCAAGCCGGAAGCGCGGCGATTCCGACCCGCCGCCCGGGCGGGTTCCGTGGCGATGTTTCGGGGGGCGTGAACTTGCTCCGTCCGATTGCGCGATGGATGATGTTCGCCGATCGACACGCCGCCGCGCTTCGGTGGTGGTCGAGATGTTCACGGAGGATGGTGACCTTCATGATTGACCTCCATCAAGGCAATTCGTTCTACTGGCGGATCGATGGCCGGCCTCGGCTGCTGCTGGGCGGCAGCATCGAGGACAACCTCTTTCAGATTCCCGACCTTGAAGAACACCTGGACCTCCTGGTCTCGGTCGGCGGCGATTACGTGCGCGGCACGATCTCCAGCCGCGATGAAGGCAACGTCTGGCCCCATGCCCGGACCGACCCGGATGGGCTCTACGACCTGAACCGCTTCGATCCGGAATACTGGCGGCGGTTTGATCGGTTCATTGACCTGACCGAAGCGCGGAAGATTGTCGTGCAGATCGAAATCTGGGATCGCTTCGATTATGCCCGCCAGCCGTGGGAAGAAAACCCCTTCAACCCCCGGAACAACATCAACTACACCGCCGAGGGAAGCGGCCTGAAGATGCGCATCACCAGCCATCCGGGCCTGCGGGAGAACGCTTTCTTCCGTTCCATCCCCGCCTGCGAGGATCGGCCGGTGTTGCTCAAATATCAGAAGGCCCTGGTGGACCGCATTCTCCAGACATCACTGGGCCGGCCCTATGTGCTGTTCTGCATCTCGAACGAGACCAACGAGCCGCCGGCTTGGTCGACCTTCTGGGCCGATTACCTCCACCAGAAGGCGGGCGAGCGCGGCGTGCCGTTGCACCTGACCGAAATGTGGGACCCCCACGACCTGGCCGACCCGGTCCACGAGGCGACCTGGAAGGACCCTCAGCGATACACCTTCTGCGATATCTCCCAGAACAACCATCGCCCGGCCCATGACCACTGGAGCAAGGCGGTGGGCTTCCGGAAGAAGATTTTGAAAGAGGGTCCGCCGCGCCCGATCAACAGTGTGAAGGTCTACGGCTCCAATGCCTACCGATACGGCACCACGCGGGATGCCATCGAGCGGTTCTGGCGCAACATCTTCGCGGGCCTGGCCGCGGTTCGATTCCATCGGCCGCCCACCGGCCTCGGGCTTGGCGACCTCGCCCAGGCCCATATCCGCAGCGCGCGCATGTTCACCGATCGCATGAACCACCTCTTCGCCGCTGAACCGACCATCGATGTGCTGGCCAACCGCAGCTACAACGAAGCCTATGCCCTGGCCTGTCCGGGTCGTGAGTATGCGGTGTTCTTCCCCGACGGCGGCGATGTGATGCTGGATGTCGAGCCGGGCCGGTACGAGGTCCACTGGATGAAGCTTTCCGAGAGTCGATGGCTCGAACCGTTGTGCCCGGAGACCACCGACGACCGTATCCACCTGCCCACCCCCGAACCCGAAGGCTACTGGGCCGCGCTCATCCGAACCGTAGCCGGTTAGAAAGTTGAGAGGAGAAAGTGGGGGAAGATCCGTCTTGTCTCCTCTCTGCTTTCTCCTTTCGACTCTCTCCGGCGCAAGCCGGCCTAGGTCCAGATGCCGTGGATGTACCAGTTGTTGGCATGGGATGTTGCCGGGTTGTTGGCTGGGGCCGGGTTGGTGGGTTCGCTGGTGTGTGTTTTCGTGATTTGTTCCGGTTCTTCGTCGGTGGTCTGGTTCATCAGCCACCACCATCGGCCGGCATCGTCCAGTGCGCGGTAGTAATCGCGCATCGGCATGAAGCGGCCTGGTTCGGTCCACCAGGCCGGCGCGATGCGTTCGGGGCCGTGAAGCTGTTGAATCCGATATCGTCCGCCGCGCCATGCGAACGTGGCTGGCAGGGCGTTCTGATCCCATCGAATGATGGTCAACGGTTCGGGTGGATGGATCAATCGCGTGGGGCGGACCAGCTCGTTTCGCATCCGGGCATCGGCATCGTCATCATCATCCGTCCGACCGCCGCGCTGCAACGTGGCCGCTTCCACCGCTTCGAGCATGACAAAGGCCGCCTCGGGCTGATGCCTGGCCACGAGTCGGGCCAGGCGAACCTGCCGCGAGCCCAGTCGTCGCGTCAGGCGGTCGAGCAGTTGTCCCAACTCCGGATCATCGCGCCATGCCGGATTGCCCGCATCTGTCTCATCGCGCTTCTGATCGCTTTGTCCAACATCGGCCGCGCGATCGGCTGCGGATGATCCGGGCGCTGCGATCGCGGCAAGCCGGCCCTGTGTCCGGGCGATCGGGCCCATGTCCGCGGCGTGCAGTTCGATGGCATCCAGGCCGAAGCCGATATCGATGTGCTGGGCTTCGGGTTGAAGCAGCGTCCACAGGTGCGCTGGATCGCGTGAGGGCCGACTCAGGCGGATTCGCCGTGTCTCCGGCCCACCCTGGCAACGCACCAGTTTCATGACCAGTGTGCTCACGCCCTGGTCGAGTTGTTCCAGGCGCGTGCAGAGCACCTCCAGCATTTCCCGCAGCGCCCGCCATACCGCCTCGACCTGCCGCACCGGCCCGGCCGGCTGGCGAACCACCTCCACCCGCTCGAGCATGCGCAGCGGTTGCACGGGCTCTTCCCGTTGGCCCAGTGCCCGATGGAGGGCATCGAGCACCGAGGGACCGAAGCGCGCATGAAGCGAAGCCGGCCGGATCGCGCGAATCTGGCCGATCTGTTCGATGCCCACTTCCGCCAGCGTGGTGGCCGCCTGGGGTTCCAGTCGAAGCGCGGCCACCGGCAGGGGATCGATCGCCCGGGCAATATTCGCCGGTTCCTGGATGATCGATGCCGGCTCGCCGCTGAAGCGCGCCATTGCCCAGGCCGCGCCGACCGTCGGTGCCATGCCCAGCCGATGCTCGATGTCCAGTTGCTCCAAGCCCTGTCGGACCTTTTCAATCAGCCGCGCCCAGCCGCGATGCAGCCATTGGCAGCCGGTGACATCCAGCAGCAGGCCGTAGACCGGTGGCTGGGCGGGAAAGAACGCCTCGGTATCCAGGCCGACGATCGGGGTCAGGCTGATGGCCCAGCGTCCCAGCGCTTCCAGTGCGCGGCGTGCCTGGGCGGGTTGATGATCAACCGCGATGAAGGAGCGTTGCTGGAGCAGGGCGCGGGCGTGGGCCAGGCTCATGCCCGGTTCGACGCCGCGCGATGCGGCCACAGGGCAGCATTGCACCACCCAGCGTTGCCGGGCGCGTGTGCCGATGATGAGGATCGCCCGCTTATGGCGCGCACGGGGCATCGGGCGGGATGAAGCGCTGATTGCGGGTGAAGCGGATCGATGCGCCGCCCGCCGCCGCGCCAGATCAACCTCCCAGCGGGGCAGATCAATCGACAGGATCATGCGATGCATCGCAGGCCACCTCCCAGCTCATCTCCGTGATCGGTCGATGCATCGTCGCGGCCGGCATCGATGTCGAGGGTTCCTTTGGCGCTGCGATCGCGCCGGCCCTTGCCCGGAGAATGGTCAACCGCCATCCGGCGACCGGCTCGCCGGGTGCCTCCCTGTTGGATTGCGATGCGTTTGTCTCAGGCCGGGCGATATCGCGGCAGGGGGCGATGAGCCAGCGACTGGCGGCGTGGGAGATTTCACCGGCTTCGCTTGGCGGGCGAACCAGCAGCACGGTTCGACCCGCCTGCTGGGCGCGAAGCTGCAAACGCCGTGTGGCCGCGCGGCTGAAGCCAGCGCCATCGGCGATGACCAGCGCCAGGCCGGGATACTGCAACACCGTCTCCAGCGTCCAGAGCCGATCGGCGACCGTGGCCGGATCGATCCAGAGCGAGACGGCCGAAAGATCGGCGTGACCGTGCGCGGCTGAGCGGTCAAGGGCCGGGGGGTAAGGCCAGATCGACCGGCCGATCCACACCAGGCGCACCGCATGCCGGGCCGGCTCGTGCTCTTCCCGATCCCGTACCGCGCAGCGCGACAGTTCGATCAGCAAGGCGGTCGGCGGCAACCGGCATCCGGGGTGATCCGCGCGGCGGTCGCGCGGCGGTGAGCTTCCGGCACTTCCGGCACTTCCGGGGGTACTTCCGGGGGCGGGGGCGGTTAGGCCGAGCCATTCATGGAGCACGCCTTGCGCGATGCCCCAGCCGGCCAGAAAAGCGGGGCGGAGGGGTGGGCGGCTCTCCTCCCGAGGGGTCGCCTGCTCCAACCGCCGCAAGTTCGCCGCCAGTTCTTGAAGCGATCCAGCGCGGCCGGTCACCGCAGCCGCTGAACCCTCGCGGCTCGGAGCTTTGTCCGGGCGGTCGGCCGATCGCACGCACTCTGGCCCTGGATGAGGCCATGCCTCGACCTGCTGATCAAGCCCCAAACCCACATCCAATCTGGCCGAAAACGGGTGCACAACCCGGCATTCTAGACACCTAACAAAAACCGATCAAATAGCCGTTTCGCCCTTGCGGATCCGCCCTGGGCCCGGACCCACGCCCGGTCGGTAACCGTGGATCGCTGGACATGGCGGTATGCTTGATCGATCGCCATCCGGCGGGGATGGATGGCTTGGACTGAAAGGACGAGATACAGGAAAGGAGCGACTGATGATCGGCAGAAGGGGCTGGACCGGGGTTGAATCTGCACCGCGAGAGCCGGCGTATCTGGGCAATGGTCTAATCGGTCTGCGGCCCTCAGTGCGGAACCCGCTGGATGAATACAGCCGCTGCTATGTCTCGGGTCTGGTCGAGCGCGAGCCGAAGTGGGGCATCACGCAGCTTGCCGAGTTGCCCAATCCCTTTCACATTCTTTTCCGACTCGACCGCCATCCGGCCGGCTTGGATTGTCAGTCCCAGAGCCTGGATATGGGGACAGGGGTGCTGACCTCGGATCTGGTCGGCACCGATGCGTCGGGCCGAACAGCCGACATTCGGGTTGTGCAGGTGGCTTATCGCAGCGTTCCTTGCCTTCTGGGCATGCATCTTCGTGTCATTCCCGACCAGACCGGTTCGTTGAGTCTGGAACTGAGGATCGCTCCGCCGCGCAATACCCTCGTGCAGAGCCGGTGCATGGCATCGGTTCCGGGCGTGCTTGGCGATCCAGGTGATCTGCGGGTGGAGTGGCACTGCCCGGCCACGGGTTCCGCTTGCGGAATGCACGCCGTGCCGGTGCTCGATCCGGCAACGCACCCGCCACGCATCGAGGCGATGGCTCACCGTGTTCACGCCCAGGTGGATACGCTTCGGCTTTCCTGGGCGCGTGCGGAAGCAGGTAAGCCGCTGGAGCTTGACTGGATCGTTGCGCTGGTGAGCAGCCGATATCACCCGCGTCCGCTACTTCAGGCCGGGCGGATGGTCAGATGGGCGAGTGCGGCGCGCGGCATTGTTGAACTGAACGATGACCATGCCGAGCAGTGGCGGCGAATCTGGCGTTCGTGTCCAGTGATCGATGGGGATGATCTGACCCAGGATGCTGTTGAAGGCAGCATGTACCATCTGCACGCATCGATTCACCGATCAAGTCGAACATCGATCGCGCCTTTTGGTCTTTCGAGCAACGCGTACTACGGCCATGTTTTCTGGGACTGCGAGACCTGGGTCTTTCCCGCGCTGCTTCTGCAGTCGCCCGAGACCGCCCGGAATCTTCTTGAGTTCCGTCTTTCGGGGTTGGATCAGTCGCGCATGCAAGCGGCGCTGTTCGGATTCGATGGGGCCATGTTCCCATGGGAGGCGATCGACGGTGGCGCGGAGGACACCCCGGCCTGGGCGGCGACGGGCTGCATGGAGCATCATATTACGCCCAATGTGGCGCTGGCGTTCTGGCAATATCAATGCATCACCGGCGACCGGTCGTTTCTTCACCGCGGCACATGGCCGGTTCTCAGTCAGGTGGCCCGATGGATCGTTTCCCGCGTGGAAAAGACCTCGCGGGGATATGAGATCCGCCACCTGATTCCGGCCGATGAATATTCATTTAACATTGATAACTCCACCCACATGAATATGGCGTGTGCTTCTGCGCTTCGCGCGGCAACAGCCTGTGCCGCGCTTGTCGGTGAGCACGCGCCGGCTTTGTGGAATGAAATCGCCCAAGGGTTGGTGATTCCCCGTGATGAGCGGGGGAACATCCTGCAGCAGGATGGCTGGACGCCCGAGCACCGATCCAAACAGGCCGATACCATTCTGGCGGTCTATCCGCTGCACGCGATCCACGATCCGGTCGATATCGCCGGAATCCTGCGCGATCATGTACAGGTGGATGCCGGCCATGCGTGCGCCGCGGCCATGGGTGACCAGATCAATGCCGTTGTCTGTGCCCGGGCCGGAAGGCAGAAGCTGGCCCGGACGGCCTGGGATCGAGGCTGGAAGCCGTATTGGATCGATGTCTGGTCGATGTATGCCGAGACGGCCAGGCGCGATGCCGGGTGCTTCATCACCGGTTGCGGAGGAATGCTTCAGGCCATCCTGGCCGGGTTCCCCGGACTTCAACTCGACCTGCCGCAACCGGCGGCTCATCCGGTGGCCTTGCCGCAAGGCTGGAAATCCATCACCTGCCCACGTCTATGGATCCGTGGGCGGCCGCATTCGCTCAATGCGGCCGCAGGCATGTCCAAGGCCCTGCTGGAGCCGATTGGCGAAGATTGAGCGAAGGTGAATTCGCGCTACTGGCCAACCGTGAACTCCCGTTGCCCGACTTACTCCGCACAAAAGCCCTGCTTCGATCGCAGCCAAACCGTGGCGGTTCCAAAGGAACATCGCCAGGACGATGGGACCGTCCTTGAAGCAGCAGTTCCCGGAGATGGGGTCGGTCAGCGCTGTCGCTGTCGGCGACCGGCAAGCAGCAGGCCGCCGAGTGCGAGCAGGGTGAGCGAGGCGGGCTCGGGGATCAAGGCCGGTGGTTCATCGCCAGAGTCGTAATTGGCAAAGAGCAGGAACGCATCGCGGAGACTGACGCGGCCATCCATGTCGAAATCGCCCATGCCCCATCGCGCATTGTCCATGCCGAGATTGGCCTGCAGCAATGCCAGGTCCAGGTCATCGATCACCAGGTCGCCGTTGGCATCGCCATCCATCAGGGCAACGTGCGTGACGTTGAGCACCAGGTCGCCAAAGTGGCCCGACTCGTTGGGGTTATTCATGTAGTACTCAAACCCGCTCATGTGCCCATCAAGCTTGGGCACATCGCCCACCCAGACCGGCGGAAAGACGGAGTTATCCCAGTAGCCATGGTTCGGGGCCATCAGGATTTCTTCATGGTACTGGTCTCCGGCGAAGACCGGCTCGATGGAACTGACGGCCAGGTAATAGTCGCCGGCCTCGAGCAGTTCGAACATGTTCCAGGATGTCGCCGGACCGTGGCGGGCGCGATCGCCGTACCGCCAACCGGGTTGGTTGTAGGGTTGGCCGGTACTGGGATTGATCACCGGATCGCCGTTCTGATCAAGAATGATGGGGCTTAGCGCTGTATCCCAGACCGCGTATTCGTTGAGCGCGGTAGGAAAGTCGGGCGGAAAATATTTCTGCTCATTGCCCTCATTGCCGGGCGCTGACCAGCCGGTATACGGCGTCGGATCATTGGGATCGGCATCCCAGCGCGGGTTTCCAGGCGCGTTGGGCACAAAGTGGGCCTCGGTCAGGGCGACGGCCCAATACCAGTTGACAAAGCCGTTGTCATACTTCGGATCGAGCACCGGATTGTCGTTCTCATCCAGATAGCCGTGGGCGATGGGGTTGCCATCGGGGCCGCGCACGTTCTTGGAGATGGCGACAAGCGAGCCATCCGTCCGGTAGATTGCGACCTGCGTGTGGTTGTAGGTACCCAGGACCGGTCCACCGCTTTCGGGATTGCCCGGGCCCTGCGTGCCCATGTCCGAACCGATGGTGTCGAACGTGACCAGACTCCGTCCATCGCTGGTGTACTTGTACCAATGCACGGCCGGATGCTCGATGAACGTATCGACGTCGAAGCCGATCTTCATGTTGAAGGTCTGGACGGCATTCGGGTCCGGCAGAATATGGGCCAGATACGTTCCGGCGGGATCGGCCTGAACCGGGTCAGGGAAGCCGCTGGACAAAACACTAGACTGTCCGGAAAACGATGCGACAGCGATCGCCGCGCCAAAACAGACCTTGCGAACCGGCATGGCACAATGCTCCTTCCTTTTGACCCGGACGATGTACGCCTCACCCCGTAACATTATAACTCACGTTTGACGAGAATTCTTCCCGGATGCGGAGAATAATTTTCATTGTTCGCCGATTATCCGGGTGGGTGAGCGTGCGCGATCAACTTGTGGCAGACGCAGATGGTATGAGCCAGTCCCCCCTGACCGCGCATCTGGAGTGTCCGGGTATGGGCTTTGCTAAGTCATCAAGGCGGCGTGTCTTTACTGGATCACCTTGAAGGTACCCGCCCAGGAGTTAATTGAATGCGGCCTTCCCGAGTTTGCCGATCTGGTTCTTCCGGGCGATCCACACCCTGCATTTTCATCTTCGAGCGTTCGCGGACCATGCGTGCCCATCGATCCGGCTTTACGCTGATCGAGTTGCTGGTCGTCATCAGCATCATCGCGTTGCTCATCGGCATCCTGTTGCCGGCCCTGGCCGGTGCCAGGCGGTCCGCCCGAAGCGTCGTCTGCATGAGCAATGTCCGGCAGATCACGCTCGGGCTGATGACCTACGCGGAAGAGTACAACCAGTTCATTCCACCGGCCGAAGCCAACACCACGATGGGCGGTGTCAGCGGTCTTGCGAGTTGGCACGTCGTGGCCTGGGGATTCATCAATGATGGGGCCTTCGAGGGAACGTCCTTTACAGGTCCCTCTGGCAATTATGAGTATCTGAAGGACACCGTCTTCGAGTGCCCTCTGGCCGGGGAAAGCCGTTTTGGCGGTTACAGCACATCGAACCATCGGCAGAACGGTTTTGGCATCAACATCAGTATTCCCGGGCTGTCGGGTGATGTGGGCATGAACCACAGTCAGCAGATCGTTCGGGTTCGCGAACCACAGAACATCAACACCCTGGCGAGCCCTTCATCGACGATGATGCTCAGCGATGCGCGAGGCTATTACCTGGAATATTACGATCGCGGCCGCGCACCCAACGCGATGGATGCGGGCATCGGGGTGGCCGGCGGCATGTTGGCGGCCCTTGGTCGGCACGGGGCGGAACGATGGAACATGGCCTTTTTTGATGGGAGCGCTCGGGTTGTCAATTTCTCTGAGGTGCCCGGCACCCCGGATGGCTTCTACAACGTCGGCAATCGTCTGACGCCGGGCCAGTTGCTCAACCATCCACAGCTCGAACGGAACACCAAGCTTTTCTGGACCGGGTCGCCCGGCCCGAATTGAATCCCGCTCTCGGGTCCACGTTGATCACGGGTCCAGTTTGACTGATCGACGCTGACTGGTCCGCGCAGATCACGCTGGCCCGCCCGCCGCCGCGCGCGCGCCTTGCTTGATCATTCATCATCACTTGAAGGCGTCGCCGTGGCCAAGGCGGGCACCGGCTTGCCCGCTTCGCTCAGAAGCGGGTTGATCAATCGCACTTTTTCAGTCAGAGGTCGGCCGGGATGCAGTCCGATGTGGCGGACCTTGCCCGCCGGGTCGATGATGGCGACCGACGGGATGCCCGTGATGCCGTAATCGGGGTTGAAGACGTTCTGCTCACTGAACGCCACCGGCCAGGTCATCTGTCTTTCCTCGATGAAGCTCTTCATCAGCTCCATCTCCTGTTCAGGGTTTCCCTGGGTGTTGACCCGCTGACGCATGCCGATGTGCCGTCCCTGAATGCTTGTCACCCCAAGCACCACGACATCGAATCCCTCGTAGTACTGTCGCAGTTCCCTGACATTCGGGAATGAAGCGATGCATGGTCCGCACCACGTGGCCCAGAAGTCCAGCACCACCACCTTGCCCCGCAGATCCTTGAGCGAGGTGAACCGCGCTTCTTCATTCTGAGGATCGAAATACCAGAGGAAGTTCATCTCGGGAGCGGGGTGATCGATCAGCTCGCCCCGGGCCAGCGCGCCGGCCAGCCGATGGCGGGCGCTCTGAAGCAGCGACTGATCGCGCTCGGACAGGTCTTGCTCCATCCTGGCATCGATGGCGCTGATCAGGGCGCGGCGATAGGGATCGATCGCCTTCATCATTCGCGTACTCTGGTTTCGACCCGCGGAGAGGAAGAAGCCCGAAGCCCGGCGGAAATCGTCCACGGATGCATCCTCGGGCAGCCGAGTCGCGGCGTGATTGAGCAAATCGACCAGGGGCTTGAAGCGCTCCTCGGGAAGGGCTGCCGACGCCGAAAGAAGGGGGCTTACGGTGCCCAATGCGATGGCTTGGCGGAGCGCGGGATGCTTCAGCGACGCTTCCAGGATGGCCAGGTGAGATGCTTCATCCACATGGCGGGGATGCAGGAGCAGCCGCAACGAGGCGGCTCTAGCGCCCTCGGGCGTCTCTTGCTTCATGTAATGTTCCAGCGCCTCATCCACGCGGCGGACGGTTCGGTCGGAGAACACCATCGGCACACCGCTGATCGCCTTCTCGATCTGGTCAGTGGGGATGGCTTTGAAATCCAGATCGGCAAAGGCCTGATCGATCAACTCGCCGATGTCTTCGCGGGCCATGGTCCGGCCAGCAGCGCGGGCTTGCCGGAGCGCGTTCTGGTATTGGGCGATGGCCGCCTCGACTTCGCTGGCGTGCTCAGCCGGCTGAGGGTCAGGCTCGGTGGCCGTGGGACTGGGCTGGACTGGACGAAGGACATGGGCGGGGGCATCCTGCGACCATGCGGGCGGGGTGATGACCAGCAGAACCATGGCTGATGCCAGGAGATAACCGCGATGCAGCGCAGAGGTTTTCACGTCTTGCCTTTCTTCTTGAATGCGGAGTCGTGGGCCGATGCCAGGATCGCCTCGTTGGCATCCTGTCGAGTTCAATCGGCGAGGGGGCCGATTTATTTCTGACGTCGCAATCTTTAGATCGACATCGGGGTTCGCCGGCCTGAATCTTGCGGTCGACCCGAGCTTGAAGAGTTCATTCGTGATCAGAAAAAGTCGCTTTCCGGCTTGACAGCGGCCCGTGAGCGTGTATAGTATAGACTGGGTAAGGATAGTTTCTTGGCGAAGTTGAGAAAGAGAATTCGCGTCGCCTGAATCGCCAAGACCTGGTTCGAAAATTTCTGATGTGCGATGGTGTTTCATCAGGATGGTTGGAGGTACGCACGTTGATTTGTGCGGAGATTCGGAAGGTTTCTAACTAGCTTTTTCTTCGGGGATCGGGGCTGTTCCTTGGGGCTGAGCCGGGTGTTCGGGGTCGGCTCTTTGGCTTTGTTTTATGTTCGGCCTTTAGCGTTGGAGTCCCGCGTGTTCGGGTCAGGTTAAGCGCGGGTTCCAGCGGCTTTGCGATGAGTGGTTCATCGTGAATCATGGCCAGTTTTTTTTCAGGAGGGAACCATAATGGTTTCAACGCGAATGATTGGTGCGGCGGTTCTGGGGCTCGGGATCAGCGTTTCGGCCGCGAACGCGACGCAGTATGTCCAGATTTCCGGCTTCGCTTTCGGTACTCCCATTCCGGCGGAAGCGATGGAGTTTGGGCCCGTTGGCGGATTCGGGGGTCAGACGTGGGACTTTTATGGTCGCACGATCGAGACGGCTGAGCCGACGGATTCCGGTTTCGCGATCAGTCCACTCGAGTCGATCCAGACCAGCCTGTGGTTTCAGTCGCCCGGCGATGCGGATCTCTTCAAGATTCGGATCGACGATCCGGACAATTTTTCGGCCGTGAACAGCAGCAATCCAGTGGACTTCGACCAGCCTGTTGAGAATGGTTTTATTCTCGCCCTCTTCGATTCGGAAGGCAACGCGGTGGCGGCAGCCAGGGGCGGCAATGGCTTCCCGATCGATTCCAGCTTCGTGAGCGAGGCGGGCGTTTATTACATCGGCCTGGGCAGTGCCGGTGCCTTCCCTCGCAATGATGCGGGTGAGTTGCTTTTTGACATCGATGGTGCCGGCGTGTTCGCCCCGAATGCTCTGGCTGACACGAAGCTTTCCAGTGACCCGCGGGTGGCCTGGACGGTCTTCAACAACGAGGATTTCCTGCTGGGCACCGGCTCCTTTACGCCGTCGCTCTCGGATCGGACGATCTTCCTGACCGGCAGCACCTACTTCATCCCCGAGCCCGCTTCGGTCGCGCTTCTGGGGCTGGGTGGCTTGGCCCTGCTGGCCCGTCGCCGCAATGGCTGATCA
>JAFIFY010000035.1 GCA_020831765.1 Phycisphaeraceae bacterium
CGCGGCGGCAGTTGGTGCAGCAGTCCACAGTACTGCCGGTCGTCGTTCCGCGGCGGGTACGAGCCCGACTACTGCGACGACGATTTCGGGTTTCGGGTCGTGGTGGACTTGGAGTAACGCTTTGCACTTTATCCTTTTACCCTTTGCCTTCGGGGTCCAGGGGCCATGCCCCTGGTCGGCCCGAAGGGCCGAATCGCCCGCGCAGCGGGCGCGCGGCAGGGAAAACGTGACATGGCGCAGGAACTGAAAGTGATCCAGGACTTTTACGACTTCACGCTGTGGCTGGTCGGCCACACCGAGAAGTTCCCGCGCCATCACCGCTACAGCCTGGGCGTCGCCATGGAAAGCCGTCTCCAACGCATCCTGGAACTGCTGCTGCGAGCGAAGTTCTCCCGCCAGAAGGCTGGTTACCTGAACGACGCGAACATCGAGTTGGAGATCCTCCGCTTCCAGGTCCGCCTGTCCAAAGATCTCAAGGCCCTGCCGGCCAAGAGCCACGGCCACGCGGCCGAGCGAATGCAGGGCATCGGTGCGCAGATTGGCGGCTGGCTCGCCAGCAAGGGGGGCGCATCATGAAACGTTACGGGAACCTCTGGGACTCGGTGACTTCCTGGGAGAACTTGCTTCTGGCCGCACGCAAGGCACGGCGAAGCAAACGGGACCGGTCGGCGGTTCAGCGATTTGAGTTCGGCCTTGAAACGGAGCTGCTGGCGCTGCGGGCGGAGCTGCTGAACGGCACCTATCGTCCGGGCACCTTCTCGACCCACTGGATCAGCCGCCCGAAACCCAGGCTGATCTCGGCCGCCCCTTATCCAGACCGCGTCGTCCATCACGCCCTGATGAACGTGCTGGAGCCGATCCTCGACCGGCACATGCACCCGGCCAGTTTCGCCTGCCGCAAGGGCAAGGGCACACATGCGGCGGCGGATCGGCTGCAAGCACTGATGCGCCGGCATCGCTACGTCGTCCATTGCGACATCCGCAAGTACTTCCCCAGCATTGACCACGAGATTCTCAAGGGTTTGTTCCGGCGCATCTTCAAAGACCGGCAGGTTCTTGGGCTCATGGACCTCATTGTGGACCACAGCAATGAGCAGGAACCGGTGGTGCATTACTTCCCCGGCGACGACCTGTTCGAGCCGCACCGCCGCCGGCGCGGGCTGCCGATCGGCAACCTGACCAGCCAGTGGTTCGCCAACTGGTATCTGACGGGTCTGGACCACCTCGTCACCAGCCACCTTGGTATTGGAGACTATGTCCGGTACTGCGACGATTTCGTGCTGCTCGCCGACGACCGCCGTCGGCTTGCCGAGGCAATGGCCGCCATTCAAGATTATCTCCAAGAGCTCCGGCTGCGGGTTCACGAGGAACGCGTTGCGATTTCGCCCGTTCGGGCCGGGGCGAGGTTTGTCGGGTTCCGCGTCTGGCCGACGCACCGGATGATCTGCAAGGACAACGTCCGCGCCTTCCGGCGGCGCGTGAAGGCGTTGCGGGCGGCATACGCGGCGGACGAGTTGACCTGGGACGACATCAAGCCGCGACTGGCCGGCTGGATCGGCCACGCGCGGCAGGCAAGCAGTGTCCGTCTGCTTCGGCGACTTTCGCGGGAGTGGACGTTCGCGAGGGGCGGAGCCGGTAACGGCCCGTGTTGTGCGCGGCGGCAGTTGGAACAACAATCCACAGAACTGCCGGTCGTCGAACCGCAACAGGAACGAGCCCGACAACTGCAACAACAATATCGGGTTTCGGGTCGTGGTGCACTTTTGCGGCAATCGTTGCCGGCCCGGAATCGCCGGGTTCACGGACCCGGCGAGCGTGGCGGCGAAAGTCCTGGCCCCGCTCCTGAGTCGTCCGGCCGTCTTGCCGGGCGGCCGAATCCACGGTGTGGGGCCGGGCGGGTCTGGTATCCTTCGTGGAGAACGCCCCGCCCGGCTCTTTGTACTGTTCAGGGTGGCGCATCCGGGCATTGGGCCTGACATATTGAAAGGAAGGATCATGGCATTTGGGGATCTGTTCAAGTCCAGGAAAGACCGTGAGCGCGATCAGGCCAAGCAGCGGCGAAAGGCTTTTCGCGAGGCTGAAAACGCTGTGGATGTGGTCAAGGACCGCATCAGGAAACTGAAGGCCGACCGTGACAAATCCTGGAACGAGGCGCGGGTAAACCTCAAGGACGGCCAGAAGGCGGCGGCCCAGCGTTGCCTCCAGGGCGTCCGAGCCAACGAGGTCATGATGGGCAAGCTGGAGATGAAACGCTGGGTCTTTGAGCAGCTTCTGACGAAATTGGAGCTGGCCAAGAGCGACCAGGACTTTTCACAGGCGCTGGGCGCCATCAACGCGGTGGTCACGATCGATCCCGAGGCCGTCGCCGATGTGCTGGGCGAGGTTGAGGACAAGCTCGGTGAGCAGGTGGACGTCGACAAGATATGGGAGAAGGTGTACGGCAAGGAGATGGAGGGCGCAGAGACGCAGATGTCGGATGTCATCCCTTCCACCGAGGACATGATGAAGCAGCTTGAAGATGAGGCGGCCGAGGACATCGGAACCGCCCGCCCATCCAAGGCCAGGGAGAAGGCCGAGTCCGAAGGCGGCGTGAGGGAACAGATCGGCGAAGCCCGCTCCCGGCTGAAGAAACTCATGGAGGAAGAAAAATGAGCTGGGTCGCCGACAAGAAACGCGAGAACGAAACAGCCGCCGAGAAGGCGCTGATGGATAAGGATTATGCCAAAGCGTTCTTCCATACCGCTAAGGCGGCCGAGTTCGGACTGCGCCTGGCGGAGGAGAGCAACGGCAAGATCGCCCGCCGCTATGTCGAAGACGCCCTGGAGCTGATTCAGATCGCCGGAGAACTGAAAGCCAAGGCGCAGTCTCAGGCTCCGGCCGAGGCACGCGAGGCCGTCCGGGAGGCTACCACCGGCGAGGAAGACGCCGCCAAGACGCAATGGGAACTCAAAGACAAGCCCACCGAGAAGCTCGACGACGTCGCCGGTCTGGATGATGTCAAGCGTGAACTGCGCGAGAAGGTCATCGAGCCCTTCCTTCACCCGGAGGCCTATGAACGTTTCAAGGTCCGGATTGGCGGCGGCATCCTGATGTACGGCCCGCCCGGCAACGGTAAGACCTTCATCGCCAAGGCCATTGCGGGAGAATTGGATGCCGCTTTTTTCAACGTGAACGCCTCGCAGATCAAGGATAAATATGTCGGGGAGACGGAGAAGAATCTCCAGAAACTCTTTGATGAGGCCAGGCAGCACCCCCGAAGCGTCCTTTTCCTCGACGAGGTGGATCACCTGCTGGCCAAGCGGGGCAACCGCAAGATCGGCACGGTCGCCCAATTCCTGTCGCTGACCGATGGTCTGATCAGGAACACCAACTGCATGCTGGTGCTGGCGGCGACGAACAAGCCATGGGTTCTGGATGAAGCGGTGATCCGCCCCGGTCGGCTGGGCACGCACATCTACGTCGGCCCGCCCGATGCGGTGGCACGTGAGGCCATCATCGCCTACCAGATGCGGGATGTGCCCACCGATGGCCACAGCGGAGCCGACATCGCCGCCCGCACAGACGGCTACAGCGGGGCCGACATCGCCGAGCTATGCGACCGTGCCAAACGCATTGCGCTGAACCGTCAACTGGCCAGTGGTGAGGATCAATTGGTGTCCGTGGACGATTTCACGGAGGCGATCAAGCATGTACGCCCGTCAGTCACTTCCGGATCACTGAAACAGTTCGAGAGCTGGCGCGATGTCCGACTTGCTCCGGCTGGAGCGGGAGATGATGGGGATTAGGCAAGGGGAGCGATCATGAGGAAACGCGCCCTCCTGATTGGTAACGACCAGTATCATCTTTTGAGTCATCTGAGATACGCGAGGCAGGATGCGGAGTCTTTCGCCGAGGCGCTGTGTTCATGTTGTGGTTTTACCGATCAGGAAGTGACGGTGATGTCCTGCGGGAGTTCCGGCGGATTGTTGGGTTTGTCACGTTACATCGAACATGCCCTTGCGCGGCTGGCCGACGATCGGGATCTGGGGCTGCTGGTCTTTGGCTTCTGGGGTCATGGTTTCTGTCCATCTCCGGGGCGCCGGTATCTATGCGGGATTGATACGCTGGAGATGGATCTGGAGCGGACCGCCGTCAGTCTTGATGTCGTCAAGGCGAAGTTGGCACAGGTGCAGGCTCAGAACACGCTCTTGCTGCTGGACTGCTGCCAGAATAAGCCCGGCGGACGTTCGGCCGCCGCCGACCCGATGACGGATGGGGAAGAGGCTGCGTTATCTGCCCTTGCTCGTGACATTCAGGTTGCCCAACGGCGTCAGAGCCGTGTGATGATCCCCACGGTGGCGGTTCTCAACGCGTGCAGCGAAGGTCAGAAAGCTTTTGAGTGGGAGAGCCGTGGCCACGGAGTGTTTACGGCCCATTTGCTCGATGGTCTCAGGCAAGGTCTGGGTGGTATCGCTTCGATCTCAGCCTGGGCGGCCGATCGAGTGACCAAGACGGCGCTGGAACTTCACGGCCAGGCACAGACGCCGTATATCACCATCGAAGGCAAGGGAGATATTGCCCTGACCACGCCGAGTCCTATGTCTGCAACTGTGTCGGTATCCCCTCCACCAGTAGCCCGGCCTCCGCGGAAGATTTCCCCCAGGGTGGCAGATGTTCATTGGTGGGTGGTGTCGGACGGCCAGGAGCGTGGCCCGCTTGATGATGCGGCGGTGCGTGAAGGCATCCGTGCTGGCGACATCACACGCCAGAGCGAATGCTGGCGTGCGGGCATGGACCAGTGGCAGGCGATCGCCACGATGCCTGAATGGGCCGATGCCTTCCCA
>JAFIFY010000093.1 GCA_020831765.1 Phycisphaeraceae bacterium
GACCTTCGGACGACGGTTGGGTAGGTTGCGGGTTGGCTTCGGATCGGGGTTGGATAGACTACTTCCCCGGCAAACGCCTTCCAGCAAGGGACTTGCGCTCGATCCGGCAGTCAGAAAAGCTCCAGTTGGAGCGGTGGTTCCTCGGGTTTGCGCTGTTTTTTCCCCCAGAACAGGCGCATGCGCTCGAATTGTTTGTCCGTAATCGTGAGGATTCGGACCTCCCCGAGTTCGGGCACATGCGCGGCCACTCGGCTGATATGCACATCGGCGTTCTCCTCACTGGCACAATGGCGGACGTAAACGGAATATTGCATCTTCTGGAACCCATCCTCCAGCAGGAACTTACGGAACAGGGCGTAGGCGCGGCGGGCCTTCTTCGTGCTGACCGGAAGATCAAACATCGTCACGACCCACATGCACCGATATCCGCTGATGTACATGGCCGTTGCTCCAATTCCTCCAGGCGGCACAGATCCAGCGTCTTGCGCTCTCCCAGCAGGCAGTGAACCAGGGAGGCGACTGTTCGATGAAGCTGCACCATCAGCGGCCCGGACTGGCCGGCGATCTCGGCCGGGCTGGTCAGCATGGACAGAAGATGAGCTTTATTTGACTGATTCATCGAGGTCCGCTTCTGCAAGTGCAGTTGCAGAACACGGCGATCGGCCAGCGGACGAAGGGGCTCGATGAGATCGTCGGCCAGACAGAACGCATTGGCCCGGTTGTGGTGGTGAATGCCCAGGGCCGGGTGGAGGCCGCCGGCGACGATCGCCCGGCCCAGCGCAGCGCGGAGCACCGCATAGCCGTAGTTCAGCATGGCGTTGATGCTGTCCTGACCGTCCGGATCGCGTTTGAACCGGCCGAAACGCTCCCGCCAGCACGACCAGTAGACGCGCGCGGCCTGGGCTTCGACATTGGTGGTGTCGCCGGATTTGACCTCTCCGGCCAGCACTGAGAGCCGCCTGGCTTCGGGCGAATCGGCCGGGACGTTGCAGCGCTGCGCCCGGATCTTGGCCGCGACCAACTGACGCCAGAGTTGCTTGAGAAGCGGCCGGGAAGCGTTGATCTGCGCCTTGAGCCGGGTAACCTGCTCGGTGTGCTCCGACAGGGGCAGCATGATCCCGGCGGGCAGATGATCCCGCCCGCATATGACCACCGCCGCGCCCTGCCGCATCAGTGCCTGCATGGCGCTGTGCGAGTACGTGGTTCTGGGATGATCGATCACCACCAGACCGATATCTTCGGTGGGAATGCTGTGGGCCGTTTCCTTGGGCTGGTCGAACGGCTGAATCAGCAGTTGGTCATGCCGGATCGAAAGATGCGTGGCCTGCCTGGAAATCTCGATCGTTCGCTTGATCATGCCCGATACCCGGTTGCGGATCACGTAACCGATTCAAAAAGTATCGGCCTCTTGTCCGCCCGGGTTAAGGCTTCGCTCAATCATTTGCCCATCGGATGCGGCCAAGCGGATCGACGAGCACCTTGCGAGCCATAAGAGTATTGGCCATGAATACTGGTTTCTCTTGATCCGAACTACGTCTCGCATCGGTAGCCCGAACGAACCAAATTTGCCCCTGAGTCGAGGATGCAGTTTTGAATACCAACAATTCCTCGTTTCCGTCCCGAAGCTTTGCCAGCACCATCTCTCCCCTGCTGAGCGAGAACAGGAATCTTGCTTCGGGAGGAATCAGCGGATGATCGGCGGGCGGGGTGCGCTCGATGATGGTCCGCTTTTCCTTGACCCGCTGAATCGCTTCGAGCATCGTGACGAACACCGCGCCACGTTTCGTTTTGCCCTTTTCATCCCATTCAAAGAGGCAAAGGTGATGGGTGGAGCCGGGCTTGATGTACACCGGGCTGCCTGAACGCTCCCGGATCGGCTGGATGGTCTTTTCCTTGCGGAGCACGCGCACGCGATTGATCGGAACTCCGGATTCCATCGCCAAGCCGTTCAGGGCGGCGGTGATCTTCTTCGCATCAAGCTTCTTACCCCGGCCCACTTCGATGCCCTGTTCGGTCAGACGATCGGTCACGATCCGGCGGATGACCGGGTCGCGAATGAGGGGAATTTCGTTAGCCGAGAGGCTGGTGACGGCCTTGCGCACCACGAATTCGCCGGGGTTTTCGGTCGGCCCGTAAAAGGTGTCCTCATGCAGCGCGCCAGCCACCTTTCGTTCAGCGCGATGGGAAACATTGATCGCCCGAACGGCTTTCTCGGCATCTTCGCGGAATGATTCCCATGGGTAGGGGAGCGCTTCACCGGTCGGAACGGCCTGGCTCTGTTTGCGAATCCGGCTCAATTGCTGAAGGCGGCGGCGGTCGGTCAGGGCGACCACAAGGGCATCGACGGCGTGATGGCGGTGGTCATCGCGCGACTTGATCTCCGAATCGTCCCCGGTGATGAGGTTATTCAGGCCCCACTGATGGCGGAGTTCGGCGGTGGTCTGGCCCTTGAGGCCGAGCACCGCGTGGTCGTGGTCGAAGAGGCAGCGCAGGTACTCGGCGGTCATCCGGGCGATATATCCGGTGGCCGTCAACTGACGAGCGATGAAGTCATCCAGATCAAGCGTTTTCTGGGTGAGTTTCTTGAACTTGGGGTAGGGAAAGCTGCCGGAGCGAACAAGGCTCAGGGCTGTCTGGCAGATTTCCTCGAACCTGTTCGGATCGGTGTCCGCCAGCCATTCGTAGGGCGTCTTGTTGCCCTTGTCCCGGTTGGCCTCGCGCAGACAGACCACTTTGTTCAATTGAGAGTCATCAAGGCTGCGCGAGTAGGGGAGGATATGGTCAATGTCGGTCTGGCCATCATTGAAAAGCTGCGCGAGGCTGATCTTGCGACCCGAGTAGATACAGGTGTGGTTCTGTTGCTCCCACAGAAGAACCTTGATGATGTTGTTCCCGCGCGCCCCGTACCCCTGGTTGTTCTGGGTGAGCGTCTCCTTGGCCTTGTCCCGTTGCTGTTCGATTTCGCGGATGCGCGAGGTGTAATCGGCGCGTGCCTTGGGCCCTTGGCGTACCTGCCGGGCCATTTCCACGTGTACGGCGTCCGGCTTGCCATACTCGCGGATGATGGCGTTGACGACTTTGCGGAGCTCGACCAAGGCGCGTTTGACCACGGGGTTGGGAATGTCCCCGATCCGTGCCTCCCGGCTGCGTGCCGGGTCTGGCAATTGATCGAAAACGCGTCGCTGCAACTGGTCGCGGCGGAGGTACCCGGCGGCGTGGAGGGCTGAGTTGCGATCATCCTCGGCCATCAGAACCAGGCCGCGCTCCAGATGCGGCAGCAGTTTTTCTATCGCGGCCAGCGAATAGCTGACATAACCCTTGGTGGGGCCGGCATCCAGGTCAACCTCCAGCAGGTTCGAGGCTTGTTCCGGGGTCAGGCCGAAATCGTGGACAAGCCGTTGCTGGGTTTCATCATCATCGAGGCTGTGAATCAGCTCGCGGACAATCTGGTTGCGTTGTTCCTCGGGCAGTTTCCACCAGCCCTTGCCATACGCTTTGGGGCCGGCCAGCAGGGCATCGGTGACCATGCCTTTGAGCTTGGCTCGCTTGCCCTGCTCGAGGTTGAAGCGAATCTGTTCCTCGGGCGGAGAATCCGGCATCTTGCTGATCCACTTGCGCATCTGGTCAAAGCTCGCCTCTCCGGTCTGGGAGAGCTTGTCCAGAAGAAGCGCCCGTTCCTTGGGATTCAACGCGCGCTCCGCGGGTGGATTGAGCGATTGATCGATGAAGCGGAGGTTGTTGACCTCCTGAAGCAAACGGAATCGCTGGGCCAGCCGATCAGCGCGATGGCATCGGCGCTGCTTGGGTTCCAGTTCACAGAGGCCGATGATTTCCCTGGGTACGGGCTTGAGGGTTCGATGGAAGAAGATCAGGCCGTACAGGCCGAACGCCTCCAGATCGGAAAGCCCCGTACGCCGAGCATCCGATTTTGCGATCGGGGCGTGGATCGGCTTGAGCTGGCCCAACTTGCCATAGGCCAGCATCATCGGGAAATCGGACGGACTGAGTTCGGCTTGCTTGCGCCAGATCAAATCGAACTCATCGCGGAGCATCCGCCGCAGGGTGTGGCGATTGCGGATGTGGTCATCGTCCTGGCGCTTCATGTGCGTTAGCTGTTCAGCTTTTCGGTGGAGGTACTCGCCCAGCGTCCGGGCGCCCGACGTCTTTATGGCGGAATCCAGACCGCTCATTTCCGCGAGAATGCCCTTAGCTTCGGCGTCCCGGGCCTGTTCCTTCTTGCGGTTGGATTCAAACCCCCGGCGCTGGTTGAGATGCAGCAATACTCGGCCCATCTCGAATCGGCTGAGGGGCTGATCCAAAGCCTTAGCGCGAAGGGCGTAGGGGTCTTGACCGATCACCGCTTCCTGCTCGTGGGGATTTTCGGGTAGTAGCCCGATCTCGATGAGGGTTTGACGGAGTCTTCGTCGCCTGGCCGCGCGGCGGCGAGTCTGCCGTCGCATCATTCGGGCGTCCCGGCGATCCTCATTGCGAGGCTTCTCCTTCTTGGAATCGAAATTGTCCACGCCCTCAGGAAAGACCCGTGTTCCAATGCCGAGTACCCGGCCTTCCTGATCGTCGATCAGTGCCCAGCCGATGGAATTGGGACCGAGATCGAGTCCAAGGGTCGTTGCCATGAAAATCTCCCGAAACTGGAGGAAAGGGGTTGACAGCGGGATGATAAAACGAAATACTTAGGGCGTCTATCCAACCCCGGCCCGCGGCCTTCTCGTAACAAGAAGAAGAATTCGCAGGCCACGCTCCACGGAGCGACCGGCCGCACCTTAGCGGGGGCGGCCTTTTTCATATCAGGTTGCGTTTGTGGTTGCTGTGGAAATCCGCCGCCGGAGCGACAACACTATGTCGCTGTGACCATGCGCGACTCGCAATCGGTTGGACGGATGCCCTTGGGTTCACGCTTGCTGCACCTCAATTCCCATGCGGGTTGAGGAGGTTTCGTTGGGTTGGGGGTGGGAAGTCGGCTCGTTGTTGGAGCAGCCAGTCGGGGATGGGGCCGAAGTCGGTTCCCGGCTGGTGTTGGAAGAGGCCGATTTCACCTTGTGAGCGGTTGAGGTTCACATCGCGGCCGCGCAGAATCACTTCATCCTGTCCGCCGTGGTTGACCCGGACGAGCACCGCTCCGTCGGCGATCTCACCGTCAAGCGCTGAGTTGGGGAAACTGATCACATCGCGGCGGCCGCCGGGGAAGGTGAGGGTGATCGAGTTGTCGCGGGAGGCGATTCTCGGGCCCCGGGCATCGGGATAGAGGACGGTGATGAACTGGCCGTGGGTCTGATCGGGATCGGTGGCGGGGATGGTCAGTCGAACGCCAGTGGTGGCCTCGGGGCCGCGTGGTCCGCGCGGGTTGGTCCAGTTGAACTCCTCGAAGCCGAATTCCTCGGGATAGGCGACGCCGAGCGTCATCGTGTCGCCGAAGGTCAGCACATTGTCCCGGCGTGAGACGTTGGCCGCATCGACGTGCAGGCAGTAAGTCGCATCGACGGCCGGGCCCTGGAACTCATCGCGAATGACCACGTAATCGGGGATGCGGCGATCGTTGGTGCGGATGAAGACCACGGTTCGCTGATAGACGATCGGTTCATCAAAGTGTCGGTAGGGCCCGAAGTGATGGGTCGGTGCCGGTGGCAATCTGGGCACCTCGTGCATCCGGGAACTCTCGACGCGTCCGATGGCGGCATCGACCCGGCCGGTTCGACGGAACGCGATCAGACGCTCGTAGCCGCCGATATCGGCAAAGGGCATCTGTCGCGTGGAGAAGGCCACACGATTGTGCATGTGCTCCTGCGAGGCGCGGTTTTCCGGCGTGGTCATGTGGGCCACGGCCATGCGCTGGCGATGGCCCACATAGTGGATCGCCAGTTGATCGCCCTGGTAGCCGGCGCGGTTGGGGCCGGATTTGAACGCCAGCAGGGTTTCACGCGGTCCGAGCGTGTCGTGCCGGAAGATCACGCCAAAGCCGGGAAACTCGGCGGTGTGAAGCCGTTGCATCCGTTCCTGATCGCCCATGTCGCGGATGAGTCGGATCAGCGCCTGGCCGTGAAGGCCCTTGGTCGGATCGACATCACCCAGGGGAAGCACCCTGCGGCCGTCGCCATCGGGAACACTCGATGCCATGAGGAACCGCGCCGCCGCCTGGTAGCGCGGGGTCGAGGCGATGTCGAAATCCAGGAAGGTCTGACTGACTTCGCGCAATTGATAAAGCGTCTGAAGGGCATCGGTCATCAATCCCGGCGGATCCTGTCCCGCGCCGCCGGGCATGGTGATCGAATAGGCCATATCCGTTTCCAGCGCGTTGACCGCGAGCTGGCGGAGTTGATCGAAGCTTGGATGATCGCGCAGGCTCATGGCTTGGACGACGGGCATCCGGGTCAGAATGGTGCCCTCGGTGGCGGTGGGTGGCGACCAGCCGTTGAAGTAGTGGGGGAAGTAGTCCGGATCGAGTCGGACCTGCATATTGGAGAGGATTTCCCCGCTGCCTCGCGGGATGGATTGCTCCTGGGCGCGTCGGACCATGGAGCGGGTGATCTCTTCAATTTCGCCTCGCGGATCGGCGGCTTCGGGGCCGAGCGTCCACTCAGCGCCGAATCGTCCCTCGCGTCGGCCGAGGTATTCGGTCAGATACTGCCGCGCCAGTTTGTCCAGCGAAGCGAGGTGTTCGAAAACGACCATATGGCGTATGGGATCGCCGGTCCCCGCGGCGCCGGTGCCGATGCCTTCGGGAACGCCGCGCGGCCCTTGGGGAACTCGCGGACCGCCGCCGGGCGGTGGCAGACGAGGGGGCGGAGCAGCCCCGGGCCGCATGCCAGGGGCCGGTCGCACACCGGGCAGCGGCCCGACCGTGCCCAGTCGCACAGGCTCGCCCGGATCATCCCGGACCATCAGCAGCCAGAACCGCTCGCCCGGCCTCGTGGGAAAGCGGAGCCAGCGCTTGCCGAACTGCTCCTGGAACAACTCGGGCATGATGCCATCGAAAGGGTTCTTCCAGAGTCCGGCCCGCGCGGCGATGACGCCGGCAAGCGTGTCGCGATCGGCGTGGCCGTAGAACCAACCCGTCCGAGGCGAGCGCAGCCAATGCGGAGATAAACGCATCTGCGCAACCTCGATCACGTCCGCTTCCGGGGGTGTCTCACGAAGCTCCATCCTGGCCTCGGCCGAATCGGCCTCGGTCTGGCCGAACGGGCGGACAACGATCGTGCCCGGATGCCATCCTTCGGAAAGGTCCAGCTTCCAGGCATGATCGCGGCCCATGTTCAGCTTTTCATGGATTTCCGCATGATTGCGGCCGGCGAACAGCGTGACCCTCATGGTCATCTCCGAGCCTTCATCATCCAGCAGACCGGGAAGGAAGCGGTAGCGGAGGACCGCCCGGGCGAAGACGGGTCCGGGTTCGGTCAACTCGACATCGAGCCGGTCGATGGGCGGTGCCTGTTCCCACCGGCTGGACATGATCCAGCGCCCGCCATCCCGCCGGATGCCCTGGATCGGCCCGGGTCGGCCGGTCTCCGTGGGCGTGGGCAGGCGCACGGCGATGGTGCCATTGTCGAGGATGTAATCCATGCCCCCATCACGAATCACCCGCACCGTCGCTTCATGTCGCTCCGAAGCGCCGCGCTCCAGCGTGAAGGTGGCCTGGCTGAATCGGCGGCAATTGGCCAGCACCCAGATCACGCCCTGGCGGACCTCATCGGCGTCGCCGTCCATGATCTCAACCTGCCAGGGAATCTCCTGACCATCCTGCCTGACCAGCCATTCCGAGGGGCGAAACGGGACCGGCAGGGTCATGCCCAGGCGCAGCGGCTGGTTGGTGTAGTCGTGCTCGGTCGGGTTGTGGAACGTCCAGGTCAGGCGCTGGGGCATGGCCGCGGCCGGTGCGATGTGCCAGCACAAGGCGAATATAAGCAGAAGGATGGCTGTGGCGAACGGCTGTCGTTTCGAAGATGCGGGGAACATGGAACACTCCCTTGAAACCGGTGGTCGGATAAGGCGCCGGTGTTGTGCCTTCAGCCTAACGAGCGGGGACGGATAATCATTCGCCCCCGGCCGAAACCGGCCCGATAATCCGGTTCCTATGGAGTACCGACCGCCCGCCGGGCGGGTTTCGTCGCCGGGAAATTTCATCGTGAGGCTTGGCCGGTTGATCTGGCGTTTACCAGACCCGGGCGTTGCCCAGCCCTTCCCAGATGTGGCTGCGGATTTCCTGCACGACGCGCTCGGCGGCCTCGACCGCCGCGTAGCCCGCCTGCCCGTCCACGGCCGGCGGTGTCCGGTCGCGAACCGCGGCCAGAAAGCTGGCCAGTTCGGCGGTCAGCGGGTCATCGTGTTCGCCCTCGGGCAGGTCCATCATCAGTTTGTTGATATTGACCAGGTTGGAGTAATCGACGTTGGAGAGGTCCGCGCCGCTGGCCAGCTGTTCGCGCAGCTTGATGAAAGCTTCCTGATTGGCCGATTTGCTGATGATGATGCCGGTTCGCTGTTGATAGTCCAGGCTGACATAGGCCGTCTCGTTGAACAGGCGAAGTCGTCGGTAGGTGTCGAACGCCAGCCTGCTGGCGGTGATGTTGGCCACGCAGCCGTTGGTGAACTCGATGCGGGCGTTGGCGATATCTTCGTACTGGCCCAGCACGGCGACGCCGGTGGCATCCAGCCGCTCGATGCTGGAATTGGCCAGCATCAGCACGATGTCCAGATCGTGGATCATCAGGTCCATGACCACGCCGACATCCAGGGCGCGGAAAACCATGGGGCTGACTCGATGCACTTCGATGAAGCGCGGCGGAATTTTCATCGCCGCCACGGCCCGCACGGCGGGATTGAATCGCTCGGTGTGCCCGACTTGCAGCACCACATCCCGTTGACGGGCCAACTCGGCCAGTTCATGAGCTTCCTGCACGGTGGGGGCGAGCGGTTTTTCGACCAGGCACGCGATGCCGCGCTCCAGAAGCGGCGTGGCCGAATGCTTGTGGCGGCTGGTGGGCACGGCGATGCTGGCGGCGGTCAGGTCGGGGAAATCGGCCAGCATGGGCTCGATGTCCTGGTAATGCTTGCAGCCGTATTCATCGGCGATCGTCGCGGCGCGATCAGGGTTCTGATCAACAACCGCCACGAGGTCGGCTTCCTGTAGCTTGGCGTAGGTTCGGGCGTGGTGGCGGCCCATCCGCCCGACGCCCACCACGGCCACCTGCAAACGATCGGAAGCGGTCTTGCTCATGGTTCGTATCCTAACCGAATCATCATGACCGGGAGGCTTGCGGCCGATGATGGGCGACGGGCCCCCCGGGGGCGTTACCCCCACCGGATGGCCGATGATCCGGCCGGATCGTTGCCGCTCGTGAACCCCGCTGGTAGTCTCTGAATCCTGTTTGAACCCCTCCGAGGAATCGGCGCTGAGTAAGACCTGCAACATCCTGATTTCTTCGGCGGGTCGCCGGGTGGCGCTGGCCAGGCTCTGTCGAAACGTACTCGATGAACTGGGCCTGTCGGGGATGGTTCTGGCCACGGACATGTCCCCATGGTCGGCCGCATATCACGATGTGGACCGCGCCTTTGCCGTCCGGCGATGCACCGATGAATCCTTTGTGCCCGACATGCTCAAACTTTGCCGTGAGCACGAGGTCCGGCTGCTGATCCCGACGATCGATACCGAACTGCCCGTGCTGGCCGAGGCGCGCGGCGTGTTTGAAGAACAGGGAACGGTGGTGCTCGTGCCCGATCCGCGCATCGTCTCCATCGCCCGCGATAAGCGGCTGACCCATCAATGGCTGACGGCCGCGGGCCTGCCGACGGTTCGGCAGGGCGAAGTCGATGTTGTGCTGGCGCGACCGGAGGAATGGACGTTTCCCGTATTCATCAAGCCGGTTGCCGGCAGTGGCTCAGGCGGCATCGGCGTGGCATCCGATGTTCGGCACCTTGAGGCCCTGGCATCGCGCGGCGAAATGATTGTGCAGAGCATGGCGCGCGGGGTGGAGTATTCTCTGGATGTGTTTCACGATCTGGAAGGTCGTTGCCGCGCTGTCGTGCCGCGCCGTCGGATCGAAACCCGCGCCGGTGAAATCAGTAAGGGGGTTACCGAGCGCATGCCTTCGCTGGAAGCCCTGGCCAGGGAAGCGATCGAATCGATCGAAGCCCATGCGTTGCGCACCTCAACCGTCGGAGCGTCGGACGATGTGGCCAGATCGGCGATGCTTCCTCTCTTTCGCGGGGTGACCAATCTTCAGGTTTTCGTCGATTCACAAACCGGCCGATTCCAGATCATTGAACTCAACGCTCGCTTCCCCGGCGGTTACCCATTGACGCATCATGCTGGTGGCTGCTATTTGACCTGGATCGTGATGCAGGTGATGGGTATGGCGCTGCCTCAACTGCTTCCGGAATGGCGCGAGGGTGTGGCGATGCTTCGCTTCGATGATGCGGTCTTCACCACGATCGATCAAATCGAACGGCCGAAAGCCTGACGGCCGGCTATCTCCGCCGCATTTCGCGCTGGAAGTCACGAATGTTGTCCAGCGTTCGATCGATGCTCTCGCGGATCTCCCCGGGCGGATCGGGGAACTCTTCCTGGATGCGCGCCGCAAGATGCGGATGGCGTTCGGCCATGTTTTCCAGCCGGACCACGATTGTCCGGAGCAAGCCCAGTGCCCGCTGCGCGCCGGAGAAATCATCGGGCTCGATACGATTCAGGGCTTCATAGGCACGGGTGAAATCACGAACCATCACATCGAATTGCCTGCCGGCCTGACGGATGGTCTGCTGATGGCGTTGGGCCAGCGAACGCCCCGCATCGCCCGCATCCCGCCACCGCTCATGGCCCAGGGCCTTGCCCAGTTCCTCGTAACCGGTGATGACGCCGTCCACGGCCCGGAACTCGCGTGCTCGATCGGCGGTCAATGTCAGCGGTTGGCCCGGTTCGACGATGCGCTCCGGTCCCGGGGCATCGGCGTCGAGGTCGGCCTCCGGTTTGGCTGGATGCCACGTCTGCCCGCCTCCCGCGCTTCCGCTGCGCCATAGCTCCACGCGCGGATCGACGATCGCTTCACCGATCAGCGGCTCACGACCCGCCGCGACCAGCGCGCTGCGAACCCGGTTTCGATAACCCGAGGCGAGACGCTCGGGCATCGGAAAATCTGTCATGGCATGGCCATCCGGTGTTGATGGGGCAGCGCCCAGGGTCGAGCCTTCCATCATGAAGGTGTGTTTCGCTGAAAGCGCAAGCACCGCCGCGGCCGAGACCGCATGCCGCTTGACGAGGATGACCACCTTGGGATGGTCCTCCTGCTGATTGATCCGCTCAAGCAGGTCGAGCATCTCGAACAACTCGCCGGCCATCCCGCCCGGGCTGGTCAGTTCAATGACGACGGTCCCGACGTTGTCCCTTCGGGCCAGCGCGAAAGCCGACTCCATGAAGGATCGGGTCAGCTCGACGCCGATTGTCCCTTCCATCGGTACCACGAGATATCGGGGTGAATCGTCGGGCTCCTCGGATGTCGGCTCCGGGGCTGGGGCATCGTCCGAGGGGGGCGAGTCCTGGGGTATTGGGGTGGGAGCTTGCGTCGGTGTTTGGGATCGGCTGACGACCACTTCCTCGACTTCGTGGAGCGGGAATGTCCGTCGAGCGACCATGCCACCGCTGCGAATCTCGAATATCACCTCCCGCGCATCGCGCGAAATCAGCCTGCCTTCGAATGCGCGGCCGTCACGGAGCCGAATCGTGTCGGATGCGGTGGCGACATCCACCGCCAGGATCAGGCAAACGAAAGCACAGACATGGAAGGCTGCCGGGAACTTGCGATTCATGCATGTGGTCATGGTTCGGCGACTTTACGGTGGGATCGGGGCAGCGCCTGTGCGACGACCCTGAATCGTATCGCCGCAATGAGGCTGATCCAAGCCTTATTCCCGGCTGGATGGATTCCCTGCGTGGTTTGCCGGGCTTGGACCTGGGGGTTCGGATGGTCGGCGGTCAAGGCGGCAGGGGATAAACGCCTGCTTTCGATACGTTTAGCGATCGCGTGTGGTTTTGGTCCGCTGGGTTCTCGTGCCCTGCGTGATATGGTGTTGTACATGGATATACCCATCATGTTGAACGTGCGGGGTCGTCGCTGCCTGGTAATCGGTGCGGGGAAGGTCGGTCGTCGACGCGCCAGAATGCTGAGCGAAGCGGGGGCGAAGGTCGCGGTGGTCGATCCCCGTCTGCCCGTGGAGTTGGCCGATGAAGGCATCGAATGTCAACAGCGCAGGTTTGAGCCGAGCGATCTTCACGGGGCATTCCTGGTTGTCTGCGCGACGGATGATCCAGTGGTCAACGGTAAGGCCGGTGAGCTTGCGGGCGAACTGGGCATTTTGGTGAATCGCGCCGATCTTCCTGGGGAAGGCGATGTTCAAGTTCTGGCCCACCAGACGGTTGGGCCGTTTACGGTTTGTGTTCATTCCGGAGGCGCTGGAGCGCCATTGGCCGCGCGGCTGGGCCGAGAGCTGGCCGCAAGCGTCGATTCGCGACTGCTTGAGTATGCCCAGCACATCCAACGCATGCGTGAGGAAGCAGCCCGGCTGAACCAACCGATCGACCTGGTGTTTCTGGCATCGCAAGTGGCATTGGACACGTTCAGGCAGGGGGGCGCTGAAGCGCTGGAGCGGGCGCATCGTGATCAGCTTCATCCACATGGCGATCAAGGCGCTCAGGCACCAGGCTGATCTCACTGTCGGGAAGGTTTTGAGGAAAGCACGCGGTGGGATGAAGGTCGCGGAAACCTCGTGCTGGGCAGGGTTCCTATCTGTCCTGACTTCAGCAACGGCTTATAATCCCTGGGTTCGAAGCGTGCCGTAAGGCCATCGGGAACTTAGCAATGAAGACCACCGCGTATGCCGCTGCCGGGCCCGGGCAACCCCTCGAACCTTGTCGAATCGAGCTGGAGCCACTGCGGCCTGACCAGATTCGAATCGAGGTGACCCATTGCGGGGTGTGTCACAGTGATCTGCATATGCTCAAGGACGACTGGGGCATGAGTAAATTTCCGCTGGTGGCCGGTCACGAGGTGGTGGGTAATGTGATCGAGGTGGGGGACAAGGTCGAGCGGCTCAAGCGTGGTCAGCGCGTGGGCGTGGGCTGGCAGAGCGGCTGCTGCGGCGGCTGTGAATGCTGCCAGGCGGGCGATGAGCATTTCTGTCCATCGATGGAGAGCACTTGCGTACATCGCCACGGAGGATTTGCCCATCATGTTCAGGTTCAGGATCGGCTGGCGATTCCCTTGCCCGAATCCCTGGACAGCGCCACGGCAGCGCCACTGCTCTGCTCGGGCATCACGATCTACAACCCGCTGATTGAAGCCGATGTGAAGCGCAACACCCGCGTGGGCATCATGGGCATCGGCGGATTGGGGCATCTTGGCTTGCAGTTCGCCCACGCCATGGGTGCTCGAACGATCGCGATTTCTTCCTCACCCCACAAGGCCAGGGAGGCCCGGGATTTTGGTGCCTCGGAGTTCGTGTTATCGACCGATCTGGCCCAGATGAAGTCGCTCCGCGGCTCGCTGGACCTGCTGCTGAGCACGATCATGGTGGATTGGGACTGGGCCGGCCTGCTCGGTCTGCTTCGGCCGCGCGGCCGCTTGTGGCTCCTGGGGCCGCCGCCTTCGCCGCTGACCATCCCCGCCTTCGCCCTGATCGGCGGCCAGCGATCGGTCACCGGTAGCCCGATCGGCAGCCCGGGTCGAATCGTCCAGATGCTCGAATTCGCCATGCATCACGGCATCAGCCCGGCCATCGAGCCGGTGCCGTTTGATCGAATCAACCAAGCCATCGAGCGAGCCGGGCAGGGCAAGGTGCGTTACCAGACTGTTCTGCACCATTGACTGGGGCGATTGGGCATCGGCGCAAATGTGGCGGGTTCGGGGCGGCTGATGTCTCGGGCGGCCTCGAGCTGGCGTTTCAGGGCGGCCGGGCAGGTTCGCTATGATGCACGGACAGTCGTTCTTGAACCCGCGACAGGGTCCGCCCGATGATGGAGCCTTGGTCTTGGTTGATGAATCCAGTCAGGTCGGTGAACGGAGAACCAGTCAGCGTGAGGCCATTACGGCGGCGATCCGCCAGTCCAAAGGTCCGCTGGCTGTCGAGGAGATTCTGCACCGTGCTCGCAAGATGACGCGGACACTGGGCATCGCCACCGTTTATCGAACCCTGAAACTGCTGACCGAATCCGGCCAGGTTCATGCCCTGACGTTGTCGGATGGCCAGATTCGGTATGAGGCGGCCGACCTCGGGCATCATCACCACTTTCACTGCCGCGCCTGCGGCAGGGTCTTTGACCTGCCGGGTTGCCCGATCAAGCGAATCGAGCAGGATATTCCCGTACCCGAGGGCTTTCAGATCGAGGATCACGAGTTGACCCTTAACGGACTATGCGCTGCGTGCGCAGCTTCGGACTGACGATCCACCATGCGATGCCGTCCACTGGCGGCACGGTATGCGGCCAGTAATCCGCAAGCCTGACCGGGAGTCTGGCATGAAATCCGCATCAGGGCGAACCATCGAACTGTGGGCCGGGTTGATGGTCGTGTGGCTGATCGCGGTCGCGTCGATCGGTTGTGCCGGCAATGGTGCGCCGGCGGAAACAGCGCGGCAAGACGACGCCCCGGCCAATGCCGATCAGGCCGAAGCCTGGACCGAGGCATCGCGGGAGGCCGAACCGCCGGTCGCGCATCAGGTCTGGGTGTTGCGTCATGGTGAGGATGCGGGGCCGGACCGCTCCCTGACGCCGCGCGGCCGTGAGCAGGCGGCTCGCGCGGCCGAACAGGTCGTCGATCTTGAAGGACTTCGAATTCTTTCGTCGCCTCGCCTCCGCTGCCGGCAGACCGCACGGATCGTGCGGGGCCTCGTGCCCAGAGCCACGCTCGAGGAGGTGGAATGGTTGGATTACATGCAGCCGTTGCCGGATGACTGGTGGGAAACCGTCAATAAGGAAACCAATGCCCCGGCGACACTGCTGGTCACGCACCAGCCGGTCGTTGCGCGGATGCTGCGGGAGCGCGGCCGCGAGGGCCAGGCCGTGGGCCATGCATTCATTGCGCGGATCGATGATCCCTGAACCGATGTGCCGCTGTGTTATGATCGCGGCCGAAAGGTGGATGAATCATGGCAAATTCGGATCAAGCCGGTCAGGGGATGCGTCTGGCGACCAAGCTGAAGAGCCGGCATCGCCATCGTCTCTTTGTTGGTACTGATCATTATTCTGCAGAACACCGAGACCGTGACCACTCGGCTGTTGTTTGTGCAGATCTCAATGCCCCGGGCACTGCTGCTGATCGTCATGCTGGCGGTCGGGTTCGGTGTGGGCTCGCTGCTGACCGGGTCGATCTATCGTCGCCGGGAACGGCTCGGCGAGTGATGGGTTCACGCTTGGTCCCGGACGGGCAGGATTAATCGGAAAAGGGAATCTTGAAGTGTTTGGGTAGGGGTGCGGGGGACGAATCCGCAACGTCAATATCCACGGTCGAACAAGGCTGATGGGAGCGGGGCCGATTTGCCGATGTACTCAAGGCGTTGGGGCGGGCAGTCGCTACCATGGCGCGCCGGCCGAGGACGTTGCGCGGGAAACCGGGTGCGGTTTCCTTGAATCACACTTTGGAGCGACCAGAACCCATGTTGGGACCGATTAAAAGGGCTTGTCGAGGAGTCTTTCATCGCCTGGGCTATGACATTGTCGAGCGCAAGCCGGCCAAGCCGGCTGAGCAGCGCCGATATCCCCCCGATTTTTCCGATGAAGAGATCGAGACGCTCAAGAAGGTCGAGCCGTATTCGATGACCGGCATCGATCGGCTCTGCATCATGACCCGTGTGGCTCGATATATCGTGGATGGGGATATCCCCGGCGACTGTGTCGAGTGCGGGGTCTGGCGCGGGGGCAGCATGATGGCGGTGGCCTACACGCTGCTGGCGATGGGCCGGGGCGATCGCGACCTCCATCTCTACGACACCTACACCGGCATGGTCGAGCCCAGCGAGGCGGATGTCGATCACACCGGTAAGCAGGCCAAGGACAAATATCAGCAGCTTCGCCGCGATGATGGCGGCTCGGAATGGTGCATTGCTTCGCGTGGCGAGGTGGAGCACAATCTGGCCGCGACGGGGTATGACATGAGCCGGGTTCACCTGATCGAGGGCCGCGTCGAGGATACGATCCCCCAATCAGCGCCCGAGCGGATCGCGATCCTGCGGTTGGATACCGATTGGTATGAATCCACCCGCCACGAACTGGAGCACCTTTTCCCCCGCCTCAGTCCCGGGGGTGTGTTGATCGTCGATGATTACGGGCACTGGCAGGGCCAGCGCAAGGCTGTGGATGAATATATCCAGCAGAACAAGCTCAAGCTGATGCTCTGCCGGATCGATCCCTACGCCCGCATGGCGATCAAACTGCCGGACGAGGTGTAGACTCGGCTGATTGAGGTTGCTCGTTTTTTGGATCAGAACGTTGCGCGTGCGGTGCGGTCCGTTGCGGCGATATCTCTGCGCTTCCCATACTGACGGCTTGTTTTGCGTCACCACAGAGCATTCCAGCCATCGCGCTCCGCGGGGCTGAACCTCAGGGCATTGGCGATGAGGCTAAAATGCCGGCGTTCGGCTCGTTGTGCGGCTTTTCCGGCCACGGTCCGGTTCGCCGCGCTTCGCCTGCCTGAGGAGAATTCTTCTTGTCCGATTTTGCCGCCATCGAAATTCCGCAGCGCATCCTTCTGGGGCCTGGTCCCTCTGATGTGCCCCATCGGGTGCTCGAAGCCATGGCCCGTCCCACGATTGGCCATCTTGACCCGGTCTTTCTCCAGCTCATGGACCAGACGCGCGCCATGCTCCAGCGTGTCTGGCGGACTTCCAATCCGATGACCCTGGCCGTTTCGGGCACGGGCTCAGCCGGGATGGAGACGTTGCTGGTCAATCTTGTCGAGCGGGGCGATACCGTGCTGGTCGGTGTCAACGGTGTCTTTGGGGGGCGCATCAAGGACACGGCCGAGCGGTGCGGCGGCAAGGTGGTGGCGCTGGAGCGTCCGTGGGGCGAGGTGTTCGAGCCCGGTGAAGTCATCGATGCCGTCAGGCGACATCGACCGGCGGTCACGGCTCTGGTCCATGCCGAAACCTCCACCGGAGCCCATCAGCCGGTCGAGGGCATCGCCGAGGTGGTTCATGATGCTGGCGGGCTGCTGCTTCTGGACTGTGTGACCAGCCTTGGCGGCGTGCCGGTTGAGATCGATGCCTGGGGCGTGGATGCGGCTTACAGCGGAACGCAGAAGTGCCTTTCGTGTCCTCCCGGCCTCAGTCCCGTGACCCTGTCGCCGCGCGCCGTGGAAAAGCTGGACCGGCGCTCGGGCAAGGTGCCAAGCTGGTATCTTGATCTGACCATGGTCCGTAACTATTGGGGCGAGGACCGGACCTATCACCACACCGCGCCGATCAACATGCTTTTTGCGCTTCATGAAGCCTTGCGGATGGTGCTGGATGAGGGGCTGGATGCGCGGTTTGAGCGGCATCGTGTGATGCACGACCGTCTGCGCCAAGGCCTGGAAGAACTGGGCATGCGCTATCTGAGCCAGTCCGGCCACACGCTGCCGATGCTCAACTGCGTCGCCGTGCCCGAGGGTGTGGATGAAGCTCAGGTACGGCGAACGTTGCTTGGCGATTACGGGATCGAGGTCGGCCCGGGTCTGGGCGCGTTCAAGGGCAAGGCCATCCGGATCGGTCTCATGGGCAATTCGGCCACGAGACGCAATGTTGCGCTTGTACTCGCCGCGCTCAAGGCCGCACTGCCGCTGGCGAGCGCGGCCTGATCAGGGGCCATCATGATGGTGCGCGGCCAATGGTCGCCCCGGATCGTGGGTCGCGTAGGGGTTCCAATCCGTGGCCCGGGACAAATCCGGGGCAACTTCCCGGGCTGGCTTCCGGGGCGACTTCCGGGGGTGAAAGAAGGTTTGGAATGAATCGAGGCTGGTCTTTTTTTGTTGTCGGGCTGGTTGCTGGCGTGCTGCTTACCACGATCGGGTTTTCCATCATGTCGCGAGGCGGTACGGGGGCCGCCACCGGTTCGTCGGATCGAATCGTGCTTCGCATGGCGCATGGCCTGGATGAATCCCACCCAGTCCATCTGGCCATGGTTCACATGAAGCACAGCGTGGCCGAGAAATCCGGCGGGATGGTTCAGATCGAGATTTTCGCCAGTGGTCAGCTTGGTGGCGAGACCGAGTGCATCGAGCAGCTTCAGCGCGGCGTGCTGGCCCTGACGAAAGTGTCCACCGCGCCGCTGGAAAGCTTCGTCCCTGAGATGGCGGTGTTCGGCGTGCCCTACGCGTTCGAGGATTCGGGTCACTACTGGCGGGTGCTCGAGGGCGATCTTGGCCGCGAGCTTCTGGAAAAGCCGATCGCGCGTGGCCTGCGAGGATTGTGCTATTACGATGCGGGCAGTCGCAGTTTCTACACCCGTGATCGTGCCGTCCACTCGCCCGATGATCTGAGGGGTCTGAACATACGCGTCCAGGAAAGCCGCACGGCGATGGACATGATCCAGGCGCTTGGGGCATCGCCGGTGACCGTGCCTTGGGGCGAGTTGTATACCGCGTTGCAGCAGGGCATGGTGGATGGCGCTGAGAACAATCCGCCCAGCGTGCTCTCCAGCGGCCATTACGAAGTCTCACGGTACTTCTCGCTCAACGAGCACACCATGGTGCCGGACATCGTGCTGATCAGCGAATCGGTCTGGCAGGGTCTGCCCCGGCATGTGCAACAGTGGATCCGGGAAGCCGCCGAAGAATCGAGCATCGAGCAGCGCCGCATCTGGCGCGAGATGACCGAGGAATCGCTAAGTCGGATCGAAGCGCGGGGCGTCACCATCATCCGGCCGGATAAGCAGCCGTTCATCGAGCGCGTGCAGCCGATGCACCAGCGATATGTCGACACGCCCGTGGGCGCGCTGCTTGATCGCATCAGGGAGATGGCGCCATGATGGCTTCCCCGGATAAGACGCCGGATTCCGCGACCGAAGCGGGAGCGGTTCCGCCCGATGATGCCGGCCCATGGGCCAGGCTGCTTTCGTCGCTGGATCGTGTGCTTCAATGGGCTGTCATCGTCGTGATGGGAGCGTTGGCGCTGGATGTCCTCTGGGGGGTGGCTTCGAGATATGTCCTGGGTGATCAGGCCCGGTGGACAGAGGAACTGGCCCGGCTGCTGCTGGTGTGGGTGTCGATGCTGGGCGCGGCGTTGGTGTACCGGCGGCAGGGACATCTTGGCGTGGATTACTTCGTGGGCAAGCTGCATGAGGAAGCCCGGTGTCTGGCCGCGCGGTTCGTGGCCGCGCTCGTGCTGGTATTCGCCCTGGTGGTTTTCGTCCATGGTGGATGGCTGCTGGTGATGCGCACCCTGGAAACGGGGCAGGTGTTGCCGGCACTGGGGCTTCGCAAGGGTTGGGCCTATTCAGCGGTGCCGATCAGTGGAATATGCATCGCCCTGTTCGCCCTCGATACGCTGATCCGCGGCCCACAAACCAATCCCCTGGACGTCCCGCCGGAAGGTCCCCCGGAAGTTTCCCTCGAATCGCCCCCGGAAGTTCCCCCGGAATCGCCCCCGGAATCGCCGCGCCCGACGGTGGAAAGGGGCGTGTGATTCGATGGATGTCGCCGCGCTGATTCTGATTGTCAGCTTTGTGCTGCTGCTCTTGATGAATGTGCCCGTGGCATTTGCCCTGGGCATCTCGACGTTTCTGGCGATCTTCTCACTGGGCCAGGTGCCGACGTCCTACGTGGTCGCCCATCGCATGGCCAACGGCATCGACAGCTTCACGCTGCTGGCGATTCCGTTCTTCATCCTGGCGGGAACCCTGATGGGCGATGGTGGGATGGCGCGGCGGCTGATGGATTTCGCCTCGGCGCTGATGGCTCGATTCACCGGCGGCCTGGCTTATGTCAACACGCTGACCTGCATGCTGTTCGGCTCGATCAGCGGTTCGGCGGCCGCGGCGGTATCCTCCATCGGCGGGTTCATGATTCCGGAGATGAATCGGCAGCGCTACGACAAACATTTCAATGTCTCGGTGACGGTTTCCGCGGCCACGACGGGGCTGGTCATTCCACCGAGCAACATCATGATCATCTATGCCGTGGTCGCCCCCAATGTCTCGATCGCCGCGATGTTCATGGCCGGCATCATTCCGGGCATCGTGCTGGGCCTGTTCATCATGGCCGCCGCGGCCATCATCAGCCTGGGCAAGGGCTATGGCACCGGCGAGCGCGGCTCGATCCGACAGATTCTCACGACCGGTCTCGGGGCAATGCCAAGCCTGGGGTTGATTGTGATCGTGCTGGCCGGCATTCTCGGCGGCGTGTTCTCAGCGACCGAGGCATCGGCCATCGCCGTGCTTTATGCCTTCTTGCTCGGCGTGGTGTTCTATCGGGAAATTCCCCTCAGACGCCTGCCTGACATTCTCCTGCGCGCCGGCCGGACCACCGCGATGGTCATGCTGCTGATCGCGGCCAGCAGTGCGATGAGTTGGTTCCTGGCGTATGAGCGGATTCCTCAGGCCGTCAGCGGGGCGCTTTTGGCGCTATCAGAGAATCCGATCATGATCCTGCTGCTGATCAACCTGCTGCTCCTGCTGGTGGGTACATTCATGGACATGACGCCGGCGGTGCTGATCTTCACGCCGATCTTCCTGCCCGTGGCGCTGGCCATGGGGATTGATCCGGTTCACTTTGGCATCATCATGATCGTGAATCTGTGCATCGGCCTATGTACGCCACCGGTGGGCACATGCCTCTTTGTCGGCTGCGCGATCGGCCGCGCCGGCATCGTGCCCGTCGCCCGTGCCATGCTGCCGTTCTTCCTGGCCATGGTCCTGGCCCTGCTGTTGATCACCTTCCTGCCGGCGCTCTCGCTCTGGCTGCCCAGGTTGATGGGGCAGATTTGATTTCACCCACCATGCAAACCCATCGTCCGCCAGCGTTCGGGCATGGAGACTCCCGCCGTGACTGAGACCGATCACGGCTGGTCCAAGTACCGGGCCACAACTTTCAGGTCGAAATCATGCATGGTGCGATAGGCGCCGCGGAGCCACAACAACATCGCGCGGCCATCGTTGAGCCGCACCAGGCGCGGCCGCAGGTTGTCCACCGTCGAAGCCTCGGTCACCGGCGACCATGTCCACGTCTTCCCGGAATCCCGGGTCATACCTTCGAACAGTTCATGATGAGCAAGCGGTGTGTCATCGCGCGGGTCGATCGGTGTGGAGATGTAAACCGTCCGGCCGTCGCGCGGGTCGATCGCCCCCAGGCCGGTGTAGTCCTCTTCGCTGTCATAAAGACCCGGGCCCATGCGGCAGAGTTCGGTCGTTCGCCATCGGTCACCATCCAGCCGGGCGTAAAACAGCCGATGATCCGCATCGCCGGGCGCTGGCTTGTTGCGCTTCTGGATCGGTGACCGGCCGGTCCCGAAACGGGTGGTGAACAGTGCATGCAGGCAACCGGCCGAATCCCGGCTCAGCTCCGCGGTCCATGCGGTGTGATGGGCATTCTCGGCGACATCCCGAGGCCTGAACAGCGGGGTGAACCGCTCCGGCAGCGGCGCTCGATCGCTGAAAAGATCGGGGTCGATCACCCGGCCAGCGGCATCGAAAGACTTGCTGCCCCGGATGTAGCCGTGGTAGATGCCATTGTTGTAATCGCGGGGATGGGCTTCGGTGATGATGAAGTCGATGCGGTCCACGCCGTTGTCGCAGAACTTCGGATACCCGTTGGAATAGGCTCGCCCGCCCGCTGGTGGCAGCGTGAGGATGCCTCGATAGGTCCAGGTCTCGCCCCAGTCGTCGCTGGTCGCCATTCGCCACGTCTGCCCTGAAGCGCGAGCAATGTTGTAGAGCCGGCCCTTGGCGCCGCCCTCGGCCGAAAGGTAATGGATATTGGAGTAAGTCACGGCGACCCAGTCATTGCCCACCGGATCATCGGTTGGCCAGTCAAAGGACTGTTCGTCCAGCCAGTCGGTGGCATCGTGTGGATTCCGCGAGATGCGGTAGAAGGTCTTCGGTAATCGATCGTTCCGGCCATGGTTGTGTCCGGTATACATCACCAGAAATCGTCCATCCGGCCGCTGCCAGATCGCCGCGACATTGTGGTCATCACTGTCGAGGTAGGTCGGAACCTGACCGACGGCGACGGTTTCCGTGCGGCCGGTGGCCGGATCATGGCAGGTGACATCGATATCCCCCGCCCGCCGCGCACCATTGGCCCCGCCCGTGCTGGGAATGCTCGAAAAGATGATCCGGCCGGTCTGGCGATCGACGATCACCCGCGGATCCTGATACCAGCACCAGCCGCCATTATCACTCAACTCGATCATGATTCGGTTACCTCGAAGCAATGGCAAGCGCCATCCTCGGTTTCAGTTTGTGCCCTGCACCCGCTGACAATCCGGGTCATCATCATCCGCCACGCGCGGATCGTGTCAACCGCCAAGCATCGATCGCGTGCGGTCATGGGCGGGCCCTGATCAACTGACGTCGAAGACATCGGATCTCGCGCTCAGCGCATGGGGAGCACCAGAAGATGGGGTCGCCGCTCGGCTGGGCAGCACCCAGGCTTGTTTGGACAGCCCAGCTTAACAGTCGGATGGATCAGAACGTTAGTTCCCGTGATGTTGCGAGATCATGTCGATGAGACGAGAAAGGGTTAATCGATCAATTCATCGAAAATTTGCTTGACAAAGCTGCTTGTTTCCTGTAGGCTTTTTTCAATCTTCAGGTCGTTCCGGGCCGGGGTTTCTCTCTCCTCCGGCACTGTTGTCGTTGGCCCCGTTCGGGGATGATCTGAAATAACCGGGTAACAATCAGGTGCCAAAAATCTCTCTCTCTCGATGTGGCCGCGCGGCCAACGCGGCTGGATGTCCCATTGCGCCTCAAACCGCCTTGAATCGCAAACAGCGGCGCTCCAAACGACGCGACAAGGCCATGCTCGCGCTGCTGGCCGGCTGCGCCACGCTTGCCCTGACCACGGCGCCCGCGCTGGCGGCGGTGACGGCGACGGGCGAAGTGTTTCCCACCGATCCGTTACTGTGGAGAGGCGGTACATTTGCCTACATCGGTCGACACGGGGTGGGGTCGTTGACCGTGGAAGGCGGAAGCGGGATCACCTCATCTCGAGGGTACCTTGGTGAATTCGCCGGATCACAGGGTATGGTGACCGTGGACGGTCCTGGATCGACGTGGACCAACGGCGGTTTGCTCTACGTCGGTTACAGGGGTCACGGCACCCTTTCGGTCCTCTCCGGCGCCGAGGTCATCGGCGGCAGCATATCGGTGGGGCTCTACCAAGGCTCGACAGGCAGCGTGATCGTCGATGGCCCTGGATCGACGCTGACCAGCCGCGAAGGCAACGCTCTGAACGTCGGCTTTCAAGGTGACGGTACACTTTCACTTCTCAACGGTGCTGAGCTGATCACGAGCACCTCGTTCATCGCACGGAGGGTCAACTCAACGGGAATGGTGACGGTTGATGGACCCGGTTCCATGTGGACCAACGCCCGCGATCTGACCGTTGGTAGCGAGGCCGACGGCGCGTTGTGGATCACCAACGGTGGCACAGTGAGTGTCGGGTGGGCGACGTACATTGCCCGTGAAGCCGGCTCCTCAGGAGTGATTGTGTTTGATGGTGGAACACTCAACACTTCCAGTCTCCTTGCGGCTTCTGCGGAGCTTACGGGTACGGGCACAATCAATACCAATGGGATTGTTCGTGATCTGGACTTGATCTTTGACTCAACCCAAGGGTTACAACGGAGTTTTACGATCAACGACAACGTGGCTGTAAACCTGAATGTCGATGGCTCCGGTGCGATCGGCGTTGGCTTTGCGGGATCGGCGGTGATGACGATTGCCGATGGTCGAGTGGTAAGCTCCAGCGATGGCTATCTGGGCTATCGCGCAGGCTCCGTGGGCACGGCGACGGTCCAGGGACCCAACTCGGCGTGGTTGAAAAGCAATGAACTATACGTGGGCCGCGAAGGTGAGGGCGTATTATCGATTTCCAGTGGTGGGACGGTCGCCTCACATTGGGGTTATGTCGCTTCGGAGTCCGGTTCCACGGGTTTGGTGGAAGTGGAAGGAACCGGTTCGAGTTGGAGTGTTGATACCAATCTCTCCATCGGCCGGGCCGGATTTGGCACGCTATCGATTGCCAACGGTGGTGAGGTCAGCAACGGGTTGGGGCGCATCGCGGAATCGGCCCAGTCCACGGGCAACGTCGTTGTTGATGGCGATGGCTCGGTGTGGACCAACCTCGGAACGCTACTTGTTGGAGAGCGGGGCGAGGGAACGCTCATCATCACCAATGGGGGACAGGTTGCCAGTTCCCGCGGAATCATCGGCGATCTGGCCGGCTCGACGGGAAGCGTGACGGTCGAAGGCGTGGGTTCGACGTGGACGATGACCCAGACTTCAGGCGCGACTAGTGCGGGCGCCCTGACAGTCGGATCATCCGGCTCCGGTACTCTGTCGATCTTGGGGGGCGGGATCGTCACGAATGTGGATGGTTGGATCGGGAGTAATGACGCCAACGCCACAGGAAGCGTGGTAGTGCATGGACCCGATTCCACCTGGACCACACGCGACATGTTCGTCGGTGGTTCCGGTTCGGGTATGTTGTCAATCCACGATGGTGGTGCGGTCAACAGCAGACATGTAACGATCGGCCGTGGCTCTGGTTCAACCGGTACGGTGACGGTGGATGGTGTGGGCTCCGTGTGGACCAGCACCGGTGATCTGACGCTTGGACGTTACGGAAGCGCCACGCTTTCGATCAGCAACGGCGGCTTGGTCAGTGTTGCGGGTGAAACCCATGTTGCGGAACGAGCCGGTTCGGCGGGACAGGTTGTTTTTGACAACGGAACGCTCACCACCAGGGTCCTCTGGGTAAACCCGACGGATTACAGCGGCACGGGTACGATCAACGCCAATGGCCTTGTCAGTGATCTGAATCTGGTGTTCGATGTTGATCGAGGCGCTCAGCATGGTTTTACGCTCATCGATAACGTGACGCTGAATGTAGATTTTGATGGCTCGGGCAGGTTGGGCATCGGCTACAGGGGTTCGGGCGCCATGTCCATTGCTGATGGTGTCAGTATCGGCTCGACCGAGGGTTACGTCGGCTACGAAAGTGGTTCATCCGGTATGGTCATCGTTGATGGCTCCGGGTCGACGTGGGCCAACAGCGGCCGCCTTGACGTCGGGCGTGAGGGCGACGGTACGATGTCCATAGTGGATGGGGGGGTTGTCAGCAGCGCTGAAGGCCGCATCGCCGCTCAGTCAAAAACTTCAACGAGCACGGTGTCGGTTACAGGTCCGGGGTCGATGTGGCTGCTTGAAGGCAGTCTGATCGTCGGAAGGTCGGGCGACGGTACACTGATGATCAGCAACGGTGGAACGGTCAGCAGCGGCGGCGGCGGCATCGGCGATTCTTTTGGATCCACGGGCAAGGTGACGGTGGACGGTCCAGACTCGACGTGGACCAACACCGGCAACCTCGATCTCGGTGGGGTCGCCCCCTTTTTTTCGTCGAGCCTTGGTGGTGACGGAGAGCTGACGATCAGCAACGGCGGTACGGTCAGCAGCAGAGAAGGACGTATCGGCAATGCTCGGCAATCAACGGGGACGGTGACGGTGGACGGTGCCGGCTCAACATGGACGAACAGCCATGACCTTCGCATCGGCCTCGCCGGGATTGGTACCCTGTCAATCACCAATGGTGGGACAGTCGTCAACCCTGGAGGAAGAATTGCGAGTACCTTCGGCGTGACGAGCATCGTGACGGTTGATGGCCCTGGCTCAACATGGATCAACAGCCAGTTTCTGACTGTGGGGTCGCAGGGTGATGGCATTCTCGTGATCTCCAGTGGTGGTGTGGTCAGTAGCGAAGGCGGTACGGTCGCCGGTGGCTCCAACGCGACCGGCACGGTGACGGTGGATGGCGCCGGCTCGATGTGGACCAACAGTGGCGACCTAACCATCGGTTGGTCCGGCGCGGGTGTGTTATCGATCCTCAGTGGGGGTACGGTAAGCGCAGCGGGAGAAACTTATGTCGCTCGAAACCCCGGTTCGTCAGGCACGATCGATTTTGGCCAGGGAACACTCACCACCGCTGGCTTATGGTCGGTTCCCGCGGCATTGACGGGTATGGGTACCATCGACGCCAAAGGCATTGTGAGCGACGTTAACTTGGCTTTCGACTCGTTGCAGGGGCCGCAGCAGAGCTTCATCATCAACGAGTACGTCACCGTCAACCTGCAACCAGACGGCTCAGGCAGTCTGGGTGTTGGCTACCGGGCTTCGGGTACGCTTGCGACCTCCGAGGGTGTGGCGATCGGCTCGACCGTCGGTTACCTTGGCTACGAGACCGGCTCGTCCGGTGCAGCGACCATCGACGGTCCCGGCTCGGCGTGGATCATCAGTGGCCATCTCTGGGTCGGCCGTGCGGGTGACGGTACGCTGACGATCACCGACGGTGGATCGGTCAGCAACACAACCGGTCGCATCGCCGATCTTTCCGGATCCACGGGCAAGGTGACGGTGGACGGTCCAGACTCGACGTGGGCCAACAGTGGCGATCTCTGGGTCGGCCGTGCGGGTGACGGTACGTTGACGATTACCGATGGGGGCACCGTCAGCAACGCAGTAGCCCGGATTGCCGAGCAGGACGGCACCAAGGGTGTGGTGACCGTCGACGGTCCCGGATCGACGTGGACCAACAGCGGCGATCTCCATCTTGGCGCGCATACTTCTTGGATGTCTGGTGGGCCGGGTGGTGACGGCACGATGACAATCAGCAATGGCGGTGCCGTTAGCAATCGATACGGAATGATCGCCGCGATGTCCCGCTCGACAGGCGCGGTAACGGTCGAGGGTGCCAACTCGACGTGGATCAATAGCGAAGGACTTGACGTTGGCCGGGGCGGCCATGGTACCATGTCGATTCTTGATGGGGGGCTTGTCAGTAGCGCAGGAGGCCGCATTGCCGCTCTAGGCAGCGTCTCAGCGGGCACGGTTGTGGTTTCAGGCCCGGGCTCGACGTGGTTGAATCACGGCGATCTCACTGTCGGAAGGTCTGACGAAGGTACGCTGACGATCGCAAACGGTGGAAGAGTCAGCAATATGAGCGGTCGCCTTGGCGAGTTATTCCGAGGACGGGGTATGGTAACGGTCGACGGCGTCGGCTCAACGTGGACGAATAGTGGCGATCTTTACGTTGGCGACCAAGGCAATGGTACCCTGACTATCGTCGATGGCGGTACCGTCAGTAGTCTGGCCGGCTATGTCGGCGATTATCCCGGTGAAACGAGCACGGTAGTCGTTGATGGCCTCGGCTCAACGTGGACGCTCGGTGGTATGCTACAGATGGGTCGATTGGGCGGCGAAGGAGAATTATTCATCCACGACGGTGGGGCGGTGGCCAACACCGAAGCGCGACTCGGCATTGCCTCCGGCTCAAGGGGTACGGTCGAGGTGGATGGTACGGGCTCAACCTGGACCAACAGTGGTAGGATTTTCGTGGGCATGTCGGGTGAGGCATCACTTTCGATCACCGCGGGCGGCATGGTGAGTAATACGCTCGGGTTCGTGGGTAACGGCACTGGCTCATTGGGCGTTGTGAACGTGGATGGATACGGTTCGATGTGGCTAAACAGCAACGATCTTTATATCGGCCGGGATGGCGACGGGATTCTGACCATCACCAACCGCGGCCTGGTCCAGGTTGATGGCCGGCTCCTTATCGACCCGTTCGGGCGCGGCGGCACAGATTACATCGCCATGGACACCGGCGGGATGCTGAAACTTCTGGGTGACGGTGCTGCGGATATCGATGCGTTCCTGTGGCTGGGGCTTTTCGTCGGTTCCAATGACATCCGCTATTGGGATGGCGTTGCCTGGGACAACATTCTCAACGCCACGCCGGGGATTCACTACACCCTCAGCTTCGATGGCACGCATACCACACTGACGGTCCCTGAGCCGGCGTCGCTTTCGCTGCTGGCTCTGGGCGGCATGGCCCTGCTTGGGCGGCGTCGGTGAGATTTCGCATGGTGGCGTGACTGCTCCCTATGCGCAGGGCGCGGCTATGCCTCCTTAATGGCACGATAGCGGTTCGCAAAGCACACCTGTGCAAAACAGCCGATTATCCTTCAACCTTCCTCAGAAATGTCCCGTGGCCGCGCTGTGTCAGGCTTCTTCGCCCGGCGATGCGGACCCGGTCTTGAGCACGGACTTGGCCTGAAGCCCCTTTTCACCTTCGATCAGTTCATACTCGACGACCTCGCCGTCCTTGAGACTGCGAAATCCATCACCGTTGATCTGGCTGAAGTGAACAAACACATCCGCGCCCTCCGGCCCATTGATGAACCCATAGCCTTTCTTGGGATCGAACCACTTGACTTGCCCCTTCTGTGCCATGACACGACTCCTGTGAAATGAACAAATCGCTGGACCCGGGCCATGGGCCCGCCAGCTTGTCACTGATCAGCAATGCCGACTCGAGACCTGAATGCATCGTCGGTCTCCTGAATATCCCCGGCGCTGGGCTCTGGCAGGACTTCCGCGAACGCGGATCCTGTCGCCCGGCTCGACTACCGGTCCATGGCGGAATTCTTCGGCACGACCGATTCAAAAAAGGCGGTGTGCCGCAGGTTTCCACCCCGTGGGCAGGCCATGCCTACCCTTGCCTACCGGACTTGCCACAACAACAGTATATCCGCAATCTTGCGAAATGAAACAGCGAAATTCTCAAAACCACATCAGGTCTGATCATATAGCCGTAATCGGCCCGGAATCAGATAATTCTTACGAACAGGCCGAGCGTGATCAGGAGCGCGATCAACGCGGCGAATGCAAGAAGTAGGGCTCGGCGATTCACGCGGGAAGCGCTGTGGCTGCCACCTGATCTTGCGATCCGGTCCAGTTCGCGTCGACACTGTTCGGCCGCGCGGCTGAAGCCCCGTCGATCATCCAAGCGCGTCGTGCGCTCATCATGAAGAAGTTTGTTGCGCATTGTGGCGATGAACCTTGCCCGTCGCACCCAGCCCTCGGGCAATCGATCCTCGACCGAGTTGATCTTTTCGTGCAGCCCCCGGCCGCGAGCGCCCAAGAGTCGCTCCAGTGCGCTCTCAAGCGACTTGGCCGCATCGATGGCCAGGTCCCGATCCGACCGCTTCATGCCGCATCCTCCTCGGCCAGCGCGTGAGTCGGGAAGCCGATGACCGGCCGAACCCGACTGTCGGCCGAAGCCAATCGCCGAACCAGTTCGGACCAGAGCGGAATGAAGCAGGCTCGAAGCTCACGAGGGTGATCTCGCAGCCAGTCGGCCCCGGCGGTCATGTCCACTTGTCGATTGAAGCGTGCGCTCAGGCGATCTGACATCATGGCCAGGATGCTGGCGATCCCATCGGGGGTCGCATAGAGGCCCAGCCAGTCATCATCGGCCAGACGATGGAGCGTGGAGCGAACCTGAGGCGTGACCCGCCATGATTCGGCCTGAAGGTCGCGATATGCCTCCCGGCGGAAGTGGTCGGCCGGCTCGGTGTGGTAGCTCGACCAGTGCGCGGCCAGCTCGTGGTCGAGAAGCACATCGGCCACCACCCCGGAGAAACGTCCCACCACCGGGCGCAGCGCTGCCCGCAGACGCAGATGCGCGGCATGGCCATCGGTCAGCACATCCACCTGCCGATGCTGGCCCATGGCCTGGTTGATCCGGACGGTGGCGCTGAGCAGGTCGTGCGGACGGCCTAAGTCGGGCATCAGGCTGCCCAGGCGCGACTCGGCATGTGGGGAACAGAGAGCAAGATGAGCCAGGAAATTCAAATGACGATCCGATCTTCTGAGTCGTTGGGTCCGCGTCCGGGTCGATGATGTTCGCCGGTCCAAGCCATGGCCGGGGCTGTGTGGTCCAGCATCGGCATTTACCGAGCCGCGGTTCAGCCCGGCCGGGAAGTGGGATTGTACGCGCGGCCGGCAATGGCTACACTTTCGACGTCAACTCAAGTTCGCGACCGCGGCCGACGCCGGGCTTGGCCGCGGGCAATGAAACCCGCCCGGTTTATTGATGAGTTTTCCCGCATCGTGGCTCCGGCCGCGACGTGGGTATCGGAGTTGACATGCCCATCTACCCGCTTCCCGTGCTCGAAGAAGAGGCGAATCCCCCCAAGCCCCATGAGGATCCGATTCCAAGTTCCGTGGTGGTTTCCTATGGCTACATGAAGATGATGGCGGATATTCCCTACGAAGGTGATGTCCGCCCGCTTCCTGGCCAGAAACTGGTCATCCGTTCCGGACGGGGCACGGAACTGGCCGAGATGCGCGCCACCACCTGCCAGAAGTGCGGCAGGAACAAGATCGACCGCAAGCAGCTTAGCCAGTACATCGAGTCATCCGGCGGCAAGCACTATCCCTTCACCACGCAGGGCAAGGCCCTTCGCGTGGCCACGGGCGAGGACCTTGTCGAGCAGGTGAAGCTGGATGACCGGCGGGCGGCGATGCGTCGGTTCGCGCGGCAGCGGATCGAAGAGCTTCGGTTGAATATGCACCTGGTCGAGGTCGAGCCGCTCCTGGGCGGCGAGCGGATCATCTTCCATTACACCTCCGAGCAGTGGGTGGATTTCCGCGAACTGGTCCGCCTGCTGGCGGCTGAGTTTCAGACCCGGATCGAGATGCACCAGGTCAGCCCGCGCGATGAGGCTCGCATCACGGCCGACTATGAACGGTGTGGCCAGCAGTGTTGCTGTCAGACCTTTCTCAAATACCTCAGGCCGGTTTCGATGCGCTCGGCCAAGGTGCAGAAGGCGACGCTCGATCCGAGCAAGATATCCGGCCGGTGCGGGCGTTTGATGTGCTGTCTGCGATATGAAGACGCCAACTATGAGGAACTGCGCAAGAACCTGCCGCATAAGCAGACCCGGGTGATGACCGGAGCCGGACCAGGGACGGTGATCGACTCGCAGATCATCACACAACTGGTGATGGTGCGTCTGGATGAGGATGACAGTCAGATGGCGTTTGGCGTGGAAGAGATCGAGATCATGACCCGGGAGCAGATGACCGAGTACAACGCCCGGCGTGATCAGCGGATGCGTGAGGATGCCGAGCGACGGGAAGCCAATGAGGCCCGGCGCGCGGCCCGAGCCGGTCGCATGAGCCCGCCACGTCCCCCGCGAGCCCGGCCCGATACCGAATCAACGCCCCCGGATGAGCAAGTCCCCGATGGCCAGGGCGTGCCGGATGACGAACGGTCATCGGAAACCACCGGGCTGTCGGACTCATCGACGACGCGGCAAGCTCCGGACGCCGATGCGGCCGACGATTCCCCAGGGCAGCCGGGCGCGAAGCGCCGCCGACGGCGCGGCGGTCGACGCCGAGGCCGAAGTGGAGGTCAGGGCGGAGAGGGTACCGACATTTCGTCGGATCGGCCTGCAGGGCTCGAGGGCGACGCAGGCGGTCCATCGTCTAATGAATCGCGGAATGCCGGTGGCCCGCCGCGCGGCAGCGCATCCGGTACGGCACCCGGTGGCGGCGATGAGGCAAAGGGTGGCGGACGTGGAAAGCGAAAGCGCCGTCGCCGTCGTCGGCCCGGGTCCGATCGCCCCGGCGATTCGGGTTCATCCGGCGGCGATTGAGATCGTCCATGGACCAGAGTCATGGGGAAACGATCTTCCCCGACCGCTGGCCGGCCGGGGGTGGTATTCTCTGCGTTCCAAACAGGTCGGCCGCGCGTCGCTGGCGGCGGCCATGAAGGACAGAATCAGGAGCCGGTAGTTGTGACCACCGAGACGGCCCAAGATATAAACGCCATGCTGGGCGGCATTGATATTCCGGATCATGTTCGCGATGAAGTCGTGGTGATTCTCGATTTCGGATCGCAGTATGTTCAATTGATCGCACGAAGGGTGCGTGAAGCCGGGGTATTCAGCGTTCTGGTACCCCCCAACATTCCGGTGGAAGCTCTTCGGCGGATTCGGCCGCGCGGCATCATCTTCTCAGGCGGGCCGGCCAGTGTTTACTCTGACGAAGCGCCGCATTGCGATCCTGCGATTCTGAAGCTCGGCGTTCCGGTCCTGGGTATCTGCTACGGCATGCAACTGGGTTGCCGGGTTCTGGGCGCAGGTATCCTTCCGGCCGAACACCGTGAATATGGGCGTGCGGCCTTGAAGATCAAGACGCCCGGAGGACTTCTGGACCATGTGCCTGATTCGACCACGGTCTGGATGAGTCATGGCGATCAGGTCCACCAGCTTGGCGATGACTTTCAAGTTCTGGCCTCGACCGATACCTGCCCCGTCGCGGCGGTCCGGCATGTGTCCGAGCCCTTTTACGGCGTTCAGTTTCATCCGGAAGTGACCCACACGCCGCACGGCACCGACATTCTGGCCAATTTCCTGAATCGAATCTGCGGCTGTGAAGGCCGCTGGCGGATGATGGACTATGTCGAGAGCGTGCAGCGGAAGGTCCGCGAGCAGGTTGGTGATCGACAGGTCATCTGCGGTCTGAGCGGTGGCGTGGATTCCTCGGTTGTCGCCGCGCTCCTGGGCGGTGCGCTGGGTGAACGGCTGACATGCGTGTTCGTGGATAACGGATTGCTCCGCAAGGGTGAACGTGCGATGGTCGAAAGCACGTTTCGCGGCCATTTCAAGGTCGATCTGCGCGTGGTCGATGCCGCGGGCGAGTTTCTGGGAGACCTCAAGGGCATCGACGATCCCCAGGAGAAGCGCCGCCGTATCGGTCACCGTTTTATCGAGGTCTTCCGCCGCGAAGCTGAATCCATACCGCATGCGAAGTTCCTGGCCCAGGGCACCCTGTACCCGGATGTCATCGAATCCGGCTTCGGTTACTCGGGGACCGCCGCGAACATCAAGCTCCACCACAACGTCGGCGGCTTGCCCGAGCAACTGGGTTTTGAACTGATCGAGCCATTGCGGAGCCTGTTCAAGGATGAGGTTCGCAAGATGGGCGAGGTTCTGGGGCTACCCGAGGCCATCGTCTGGCGGCATCCGTTTCCCGGGCCGGGGCTGGCGGTGCGGGTACTGGGCGAAGTTGAAGAGGAGAAGCTGCGGATTCTCCGCGACTGTGATGAGATTCTCCTGGAAGAGATCGTCGCCGGCTCCCTTTATCGCCGGACAAGCCAGGTCTTCGCCGTGCTGCTGCCGGTCAAATCCGTGGGGGTCATGGGCGATGGTCGGACCTACGAGCATGTGGTGGCGATCCGTGCGGTGGAGACCCAGGATTTCATGACCGCTGACTGGGCGAGGATTCCCTACGATGTGCTGGCGACGATTTCCAGTCGGATCATCAACGAAGTGCGCGGCGTCAATCGCGTGGTCTATGACATCAGCTCCAAGCCACCGGCCACGATCGAGTGGGAGTGACCCGGACGTTGGATGGGTTCACGATATCGGAATTTTCCTCTGGCCAGCCGCGGATCGCACGATGGATGGCCAATGGCGTTTGTGGCGGATTTGCGCCCCAAGCTGGAGTGATGGCCCCGCAAACGATACACTCTTGGCGTCGAACAGCGCCGGTGTTTTTCGGCGCGGCAAGGAGATTTGATCGATGTCTGCGTTGGAACGGGTCAGGGTCGCCTTCATCGGTGCCGGGGCTATCTGTACCTCACGGCATCTTCCGAATTTGATGAAGATGGACGGCGTCGAGGTGGTCACCGTCTGCAATCGAAGCCGCCAGAGCGCTGAGAAGGTGGCCGATGAGTTCAAGTTGCCGGGTGTCGAGACCGACTGGCGGGCGGTGCTGGCCCGCAAGGATGTGGATGCGGTCTTTATCGGGACCTGGCCATACATGCATGCGGAAATGTCGATCGCGGCGCTGGAGGCGGGCAAGCATGTGTTCTGCCAGTCGCGCATGTCGATGGATCTTGATGAAGCCCGGGCCATGGTGGCCGCGGCCGAGGCCCGGCCCTCACAGGTCGCCATGCTCTGTCCACCGCCGCATCGCATGCCCTGGGAACCCTACATCCGCAAGGTGATCCAGGATGGAACGCTGGGCGAGATTCAGCAGGTCCGACTGATCAATCTGAGCGATGCCAACCTCGGTCCACTCCACTGGCGTGAGCGCATCGAGTTTTCCGGCAAGCAGATTCTCCAGATCGGCATCTGGGCCGAGACGCTCAACGCCTGGCTGGGTGAATATGAATCGCTGGCCGCGACGTTCGATACCCCGATCGCCACCAAGCCGGATGAAGACGGCAAGGACTATTCGATCCAGATTCCGCAGATCGTTCACATCATGGGTCGGCTAAAGAGCGGTGTGCCGATCTGCGAGATTCACAGCGGCGTGGCATTGCACAATCATCTCAACGGCCTGACGATCCTGGGTTCGGGCGGCACGCTTCGCGTCGATGCGATGAGCAATATCTACCTGGGCCGACAGGGGGAACAGATCAAGGCGATCGATGTGCCACCGGCACTGCAGCGGCCGTGGCGGGCTGAGCAGGATTTCATTGAAGCCGTCGGCGAGGCTCACGACTCGGGTTCATGGTCGGCTCATCCGGATTTCGCCGAGGGGCTTGGCTACATGCTCAAAATGGAGGCGATGCACCTGGCCGCCAAGGAAGGGCGGATCGTGCGTCTGGATGAGTTGAAGAACTGAAGCCGGGCCGGACGAACCGCCCGGGCGCGGGGTTCCCATCGCTCTTCCGGATTACGTGCCCGCATGCTCGTGCTATCGTATCCGCCATGATGCCCGTGGGCCCACCGATAGCATTCGCCCCCAGAACCCTCGCGATCGTGGGCACGGGATTGCTGGGTACCAGCCTGGGCCTGGCGCTGGGTCGATTGGAACCGGGCATCCATCGAATCGGGATCGGTCGGCGACTGGAGCCATTGAAGGTCGCCCATCAGCGTCAAGCCATCGATGAATTCAACACGGACCTGGCCGGGGCGCTTGCCGCGGATTGGATCGTCCTGGCCATGCCGTTGGCTTCGACCGGTCGGGTGCTCTGCGATCTGGCGCGGGGCCTGGAAGCCGGCACCCGAAGCGGGCCGGGTCTGGTGGTGATGGACCTCGGATCGACCAAACGCGATGTGCTGCTTCAGGCCGACCGTTGGCTCGGGGAACTTGCCGGTGTTTATTTTGTCGGCTGCCATCCCATGGCCGGCGGTGAGCGACAGGGACCGGAGGCCGCCGATGGAATGCTGTTTGCCGGCAAGCCGCTGATCATCACTCCGAACGCATCAACGGATGCGAGGGCCAAAGCGGAGGTCGTTCGCTTCTGGGAAGCGCTTGGAATGAGAACTCTGGAGATGGATGCGGCCGAACATGATGAGCTGGTGGCGAGGGTGAGTCATCTGCCCCACATTGCGGCGGCGGCGGTGGCCGGGCTTGCCGATTTTGGCCGCGCGGCCGAAGTGGCCTCGACCGGCTTTGCCGATATGACCCGCCTTGCGATGGGGGACAGTCGAATCTGGACTGAGATTCTGCTGAGCAACCGTGACAAGGTCCTGGAAGCGATCGAGGCCGTGAACCATTCGATCGAAGGCTTGCGGGAGGCATTGGAGAACGGCAATGCCGGGGAGGTGTCTCGCTGGCTGGACGAGGCTCGTTCAGTCCGACAGGCGTTCGATGGACTCCGGGGCGGAGGCCAATCAGCGTGAGTATTCAACTGGCATTCGCGGGTTTCGGCAACATGGCCGAGGCGATCGCCTTGGGCGCCATCAACGGCGGTGTCCGCACCGGGAACGATATCGCCGCGTTCGACCCATCGGCCGAGCGGCAATCGGTCATGAGCCGTATGGGCATTCGCGTGATGGATGAGCCAGCGAGATTGCTCGAAGCCCAGGGCCTTCTGGTTCTGGCCATCAAGCCTCAGGTGTTCGATGAACTGGACGGATTGCTGTCTGCGGTGGGTCCGGATGGCCCCTGCGTGGTATCGATCATGGCCGGCATCACGCTGGGTCGCCTTCGCCAGAGAAGTGGAAAGGGTGCGAGGTTGGTTCGGGTCATGCCCAACACGCCGCTTCTGGTGGGTGCGGGCATGTCGGCGATCAGCGCTGCGGACAGCGCGACTTCCTCGGATATCGGGCAAGTCCGGCGGCTGTTCGAGGCGGCGGGCCGGGTCATCGAGATCGATGAGAACCTGATGGATGCGGTCACCGCCGTCAGTGGTTCGGGACCGGCTTATCTGTTCTATCTCGCCCAAGCCATGCTCCGGGCCGCGTCGGAACTGGGCTTGAGCCCTGATCAGGCCAGGTTGCTGGTCGATCAGACGTTGCTCGGTGCTTCGCGCATGCTTGAGCGCAGCGAGGATTCCCCGGAGGTATTGCGACAGAGGGTCACGAGCAAAGGCGGCACCACGCAGGCGGCAACCACGAAACTGGATGAGTCGGATGTGGCCGGCATCTGGGTGTCGGCGATCAAGGCGGCCGCGCAGCGCTCGAAAGAGCTGGCGGTGTAGAATGCGGGCGGATTCCGGTCGGGCCGGCTACGCGCAACGTTGAGGCGATGGATCGCCCAAGCCGCCCACAAGCCACCGGGACCGGGTCAATGAGGAGCGCACAATGTCAGGTTCGCCCATGGTTCGAGGATTCACGCACTTCGCGCTTTTTCTGTGCCGCCTGTCACTGGGCGGCATGTTCGCCCTGGCGGGTTTCAAGAAGCTCTGGCCGGAGAAGGGCATCTACGGCTATGACTTTTCCGGTTTCTTCAAGCAGCTCTGGAATCAGGTCGTGGGCTTTGCCAACGATGTCGTGATCCCCAATGTGCCGCCCTGGATGCCCGACAATCTGGCCATGATCTATGGACGCAGTCTGCCGTTCGTTGAACTGGTCGCCGGCGGTCTGCTGGCTATCGGTTTTCTGACGCGTATCAATGCTTTCCTGATCACGCTGATGTTGACCAGCTTTCTGATCGCGTTGGGGATCAACTTCTGGCCCGAGGCCGGCCCACCGTTCGATTTCAACCTGGTGCTGGTGACCCTGGCGTTTCTGCTGGTATTCACCGGGGCGGGTGCTGTCTCGATTGATCGTCTGATCTTCGGCGGACGCGGCGATGACGATCTTGAAGACGATGATTAGCCGTTGGTCGCATGGTGTTCAGAAAGCCGCGCCCGGCGGGAAACGGACTATTCCACGATCGCCAGGAGCCATTTTTGAAGTTCTGAAGCGCCCATGAAGCCGGCGTGCCGGTTCAGTTCCTGGCCGTCGGGTGAAATGATCACCCAGGCCGGAATCGCGCTGATGGCGAACCGACCGCCAAGCTCGCCGAAATCGGCATGGTCAGGCGTCAGCCGGAGGCCGACGAAGTGTTCATGGATCACAGCGCGTACCCCCTCATCCGGCCAGGTCCGCGCATCCATCAGGCGACAGGGCGGGCAGCGTCGCGAATCGGTCCAGAGCACCAGGATTGGCTTGTCGGTTTGTTGGGCGGCCTCGGTTGCTTCAGACCACCGGTCAGCCCAGCCTTCGGCGGCCGCTTCGGCCAATTGTGGAGCCCGGATCAGGTCGGCGACCGGCTGACGAACCAGCAGGAACACCACCAGGGCGGCCAGGGCAATGAGCATCCACCGTGACCGGAAAAAGCAGCGACCACGGCTATCGCAGCCCGATCGCCCGGCCGGATCATCCTCACCGGGCTCGTGATTCTTCATTTCCGTCTGGCTCAAGACTGATTCTCCAGTTTCGCATCAAGCGTCGGCATCGTTATCGGTCCACCTTCCCTGAGGAGGATTCTAGGACAATCGTGGTCGGCAAACGCCGTGCGGAATATCGACACGAGTGCGTGGCGGCTCCGGCCGGTAGGTACCCATTTCGCCCACGAATCACGACACGCACACGGTCGTTTGGATGATTTCGGTCCGGGGCGCGATACTCAAGACGGCTGCGTGCCCGGTCGATGGCATGAGATGGAGTCGCCGATTTTTGGCGAAGGTTCTCGTGATCAGGCACGGAATCCGTGGCCGGAGGGAGGCATGGGCCGGTGCCGCCGGCATCACGGCTCGGGGATGAACAGGGATGAAGCAGGTTCGCATCGCTGAACTTCAACCGGGTATGGTTCTGGATCTGCCCATGTATTCACCATGGGGCCAGAAGCTGCTCGATGCCGGTGTCAAGTTGACTCAATCGCACATCGCCACACTGCGGCGCGCCAATACCAGCGAAATCTTCATGGCTCGGTGTCCCCAGGAACTTGAGGAGGCGGGGATGCTTCGCCGGGTGGACCGACGTTCGCTCAAGGCCGGGCAGCGGTCCGACCTTCGGTTGGTCAACGGCACGGGACAGGTGCTTGTGGAGCCGGGTGAAGAGATCGAAGAGCATCACATCGAAGCCATGGCCGTCGATCAACGCGTTTATGGGGAAGACCGCGCGACCGGAACCGACGACCTGACGCGCCGGCGAAATTACCCCGGGCGCTTGAAGCTCACCAATCCGCGGGACATGGTGGTGGAACTGGAGCGTAGCTTGCCGCTCTCGGCTCGACGAGCCCCCGCCCATGCGCATCCGATGGAGATGCGCAAGGAGTCCATCGCTTCTCCCTGGCCGGACCGCCAAGGCCTGGTGGCCTTTCGTCAGGGGCATATCTGGGCGGTTCGAAGGCTTTATGCCCGGATCGAAGCCGGACGTTGCGTGCCCATCGAGTGTCTCGGCGCCATCGTCGATGAGCTGTTGGATGTGCTCGGTGAGTTTCCGCGTCGCTTCTGCCAGTTGGGCATCCGCTTCCGCCATGAGCATGACCATTTGCCGGATCATGCCTTCGCCGCCGCCGTCCTGGCCATGGCCGCCGCCAGGCAGATGAACTGGGATGAGCAGTCCATCCGGGCTGTTGGACTGGCGGCCCTGACCATGGACCTTGGCATGCTGCGCGTTCCGCGTCGCATCCACCATGGCGGGACGGAACTGGACACGATGGATATCCGGCGAATTCATGAGCACCCGCTGGAAAGCATCGAGATGCTTCAACAGGTGTTGACCGTCCCCCCGATCGTCAAGCTGGCGGTGTATCAGCACCACGAGCGCGAGGATGCCAGCGGCTACCCGATGAAACGGCACACCGAATCCATCTGCGATCTTGCCCGCCTGCTGGCGGTGGCCGATGCATTCACCGCCATGACCGAACGACGAAGCCATCGCGAGGCCAGGCAGCCCTACGCGGCCATGCGGGAAATCCTCGACGGCGCGACACGGGGCGAGTATTGGAAGCCGGCGATCAAGGCGATGATCCAGGCAGCGGGGCTGTTTCCCGTTGGTTCCCGCGTCAGGCTTTCCGACGGTCGGGCCGCCTCGGTGGTCGCCGCCAATGCGCAGCGTATCGACAAACCCGTCGTGGAAATCAAGCGTGAAGACCCTGATGCCGAGCCCGTGCTGATCGATCTTTCAGATCCTGACCACCATCAGGTCAGTGTCGCTGAGGCCCTGAACTGAACAATCGCACGCATCAGGTGCGGGCCGCTTGTCCATCGCGCCGACCGGTGAAATTCGTTCGAATTCACCGCCAGATGTCCCGGGAATCACCGCGTATTCGTGATCGCTTCCAAGCGGATGCTGTCTTCCGTGTGTCGAATGGTGTAGCGATATCGGCCATCAACCGTGGCATGCGTTGAGCCGTCGGCAAGGCCCGCCAGCTCCGCGGCAAGCGTTGTGCCCTGGATGAGGATGATCGATGCTCCCCCTTCCAGATCGCCTGGCCGGCGGACTTCAAAATGAATCGATGCCTCGCCGTTGACCCGGGCCGCGCCGGTGACGGTGAGAAGCGGGGTCGGGCCTGATCGGGAAACACGAAAAACCACCGGGCCGTGGTGGGTCAGGTCTCCCTTGATTGCGGCATTGCCGCGCGATTGGAAAAGCTCCAGCGTTCCGCGACTTTCCACGTCGGCCGTGATGTCACCGGCCATGTTGAACGTCGCCCCTTCGTCGATATGCACCCCCTCGCTTGCCAGCACCCGGGTATCGCGCACGAACCAGGCCCGCGCCCCGCCTCGCAGTTCGATCCGCTGAAGGCTCTGGGCCGAAGCCCCGCTCATCAGCAGCGATGCGCCATCGTGGACTTGGATGGTCAGGTACGGCCCGGCGCCTCGTCGGACGCGATGACCGGCGCCAGGATCGGTATACATCCGCAACATACCGGCCTTGACTTCAAAGACCGAGCCGGGCATGTAGACCTGGTCACCTTCGAGGCTCAGCATCGCCGGGCCGCGCTTGGTGATGGTCTTGTTTTCATTAAGGGTTCCGAACGTTCCGATGCTGGTGAATTCGCCGGCATCACTGAAGCCCAGGGCGTCGCGGCGACGGCCGATATGGGTGAGGTGCGCTTGCGTGTCAATGATCCCGCTGTCGAAAAAATCAATCGATGCCGGATAGACCTGCGAGCGGCTCCGCACGTGCCAGACGCTGCCCGGCTGATGTTCAAAGACGATGTGGCCGTTGGGATAGGTGCCTCCGCGACCGTCGGGCCGCGTGTTGAACGGCAGGCTTTGGCTGTGGTGGGTGATCAGCGTTGCGCCACCAAGCCGGATCGTGCCCATGCCATCCGGCCGTGTCCCATCTTCGGCGCGATCAGCGACAAAGCCTGGATCAAGCTCAAGCGTCCCGGTTCCATCGCCGTGGACCCAGAGCTGGCGGGTGTAGAGATTGCCCGCCATGACGAAGTTCACCCTCGCTTCCGGCTCGACGGTGAAGCGCCCACCGTCGGTCAGGACCAGCTTGGGAATGCCAAGGGTCGCATCACCCTGCCAGAATCCCCGGAAGCGGATGTGGGTCTGGTCGCCGCGCACGCCGATGATGTGGCTGGACCAGTGGTCATGGGGCTTGATGTGGGCTTTGAGAATCGCCTCCCGGCCGCCGGCAAAGTGGAGGCCGCGCTCGAAGATGGCCGGGTCATAACGTTGCAGCCGCCCTTTATGGATGATCTGGCCGATCAGGGCGGGATCATCGCGGTAAAGCAGAAAGTCGCCCACCGTCAGGTCCTGCTTGATGATCTTGCGTGCCTCGGATCGGTCGGCGGGCGAGCCCGTCACGCAGCCGCCAGCCATCAGCGTCAGAAGCGCAAGCGAAATTATCCGTTTCAAGACGGCTTCCTTTCATCGATGCATGTCCGAAGCCGGCGACCCACGTCGCCGTTGGATCACTTGAGGCTGACTTCCTTACCGGTGGCCGCCGATTCGTAGATCGCCGACAGAATTCCGATCATGTGTACGCCCTGCTCGGGAACGAAATCCGGCTTGGCCCTGCCCATGAGCACATCGACGAAGTGGTGGAGATTGGCCGCGTGTCCACCGAGCTTTTCCTTGGGCAGGACCGGCGCGACATCCAGCAGCGCACCCGATTCTTCGCCGTAGATTTCCATCGGCCCGCCGCCGAGCTTGCAGCCGGCCTTGGTGCCGCGCAGCTCGACGAAGCTCATCTCCTTGCCGATGTTCGATGCCCAACTGAATTCGATCTGAAGCGAGGCGCCGTTCTCGAACTTGATGAAGCCGATGGCCAGGTCTTCCACATCGAACGTGCCGTCGGCCTGCTTCTCGCCGAAGCTTGAGTGAATGGACTCGGAGATATCACTCTCGGCGAATTTCGTGTACGTCGATCCGGTGACGGCCACCGGCTTGGGACTGCCCATCAGCCACATGGCCAGGTCGATCATGTGTACGCCCAGATCAATCAGCGGACCGCCGCCCGAGAGCGCCTTGGTGGTGAACCAGCCTCCCTTGCCGGGAATGCCGCGCCGGCGAATCCAGCCACAGCGGCCGGTATAAACTTCACCCATCTTGCCCTCGCCGATCAGACGCTTGATGTACCGGGCATCGGGCCGGAACCGATTATTGCGCATCACCATCAGCGTCTTGCCGCTGGCCTTGGCCGCATCGGCCATCTTGCGGGCCTCGGCGGCGTTGACCGCATCGGGCTTCTCGCAGAAGACATGCTTACCGGCCTCCAGCGCGGCGATGGCGATCTCGCTGTGATAGACATTGGGCGTGCAGATATCCACGACATCAACCTCCTTGAGCTTGATGATGTCGCGATAGTCCTCGCTGAGCGTCTTCATGCCCCAGAGTTCCTTGGCCGGCTTGAGCTTCTCGGGGTTGGTGTCGCATCCGGCGACGATCTGAACATTGGGGTGGTCCAGCCAGGGCTGAGCGTGCGCGGCCTTCCAGATGCCGCCAAGACCGATGCCGGCGATATTGAAACTGTCCTTCATGTTGCGTAATCCTCGGTATGATTGGGAAGTAAAGGGTGGCGTGGATTGTCGCCCGTTCCGATCAGGACTTCAAGTTGCGGGGATTTCGGGGCGGAAAAGCCGATCATGAGCGGAATCGAGTCAAGGGGGAGGGCACGCCACATGGCCGGATGGCGGGGCATCGGGGCCGCCGCGAAGCGAACGCGGGATCGAACGTGCATCATCAAAGACCGTTTGCTGGTAGGGAAGGTATCGTGATGCCCGTTGCGACAATGTCTCTGGCGACCGCTGGTTTCTGGCTGCTGGCCGTGCCATGGCTCGTCCTGGGTCTATCCCGGGATTCGCTGGATGATCTGGCGGTGAATCGGGCGGCTGAGATGCCGGTAGACTCAGCCTCAGCGGCGGGAGATCAGATGACCGTGGATGGTGAACCCGAAGACGCGTTGCCGGAGTTGCTTCAGACGGCCGACGGCCGCGCGGTCCGCGATGTTCGAATGTGGGAGGAGGTCCGGCGGGGCGAGATTCTGGAACTTTTCGAGCGATGGGTTTACGGCCGATCACCGGATGCCCCGGATTCACTTGAAGTTGCGGACATCGAGATCGAAGAAGCCGCGCTCGATGGCGCGGCCACCCGAAAACACCTCCGGATCGCCGCTACGCTGGACGAGAAGACTTTCGCTTTCGAAGCTTGGGTCCTCATTCCCAACCAGCGTCCGGAATCCGGTCAGGTGCCCGCGATGCTGCTAATCAATAACCGTGGCGTGCGCCAGGCCGACCCGATGCGGCGGAACCGAAGTGGATTCTGGCCCGTCGAAGAAATCATCGAACGGGGATACGCGACCGCCGTATTCCAGACCCGAAGCGTTGACCCGGACCGGCCCGGCCACGAAGCAAGACAGGCCGGGGTGCGCGGCGTGTTTTCGGGGCCGGGTGATCCGGAATCCGACGGGTGGGCCACGCTGGCGGCATGGGCATGGGGAGCGCAGCGGGTGATGGACTACATGGAAAAAGAGCCGGCCATCGACGCCAAACGCGTCGGCGTGATCGGCCATTCGCGCGGCGGTAAGGCCGCGCTACTGGCCGGTGCGCTGGACCAGCGATTCGCTCTTGTCGTGAGCAACAACTCCGGCTGTGGCGGTGCCGCGCTGAGCCGTCGGCGGGTCGGCGAGACCGTACGTGAAATCAACCGCCGGTTTCCCCACTGGTTCGCGGCGAATTTCAAGCGGTTCAATGATCGCGAAGAAGACCTGCCCGTGGACCAGCATCAACTCCTGGCCCTGATCGCCCCCCGGGGGCTTTATGTGGGCAGTGCCCGGGAGGATCACTGGGCTGATCCTCAGGGTGAATTCCTCGGCCTGGCCCACGCCAGCCCCGCATGGAGGCTTTACGGCCTGTCTACTCTCGATCCTGAGCAGATGCCGCCCGTTGATGAGCCGGTCATCGAAGGCCGGACCGGGTACCACATCCGCTCGGGCGGCCACAACCTGACCGCATGGGACTGGACCAGATACCTGGATTTTGCCGATCGGCTATGGGAAAAGCCCGCCAAGCCGCCACAGAAACCGCAAGAATGACCCACCCCCGGAATCAAACCCCGGAACCAAGCCCCGGAACCAAGCCCCGGATTCCACCCCCGGAATCGTACGCTCGGAACCGTACTCCCAGGAAGCTTGGGGTCGGGAGACAATGACAGCGCCCATGCCCGGAACGGCTGTCATTCGAGGGGAAAATGGGGGCGGTTGGATTCGAACCAACGAAGGCATAAGCCAGCAGATTTACAGTCTGCCCCGTTTGGCCGCTTTGGTACGCCCCCTCGGTTCTCCGGGGAGAACGGGGTACGATATCCGCTTGGAAGCGATCGATCAAACGCCGGGTGTGAAGCGCGGCAAGTGGCGAATCCGCCGTTCGGCGCGCATCGAAAAGGGACACTTGCGGCTTCCACATCATCCGTGGACGCGGACGGGGTCTGAGGCCGGGGCGAACGGTCAGAACGGCAGGCGCTTCTCATCGTTGGCGCGATAGACGCGGATGCTGCCGGCGGCGCTTCCTCGACTGGCCCCTCGGCCGCGCAACGGGCGCTGGCGGCGGGGCTGTTCAGCGGGTTTGGGCACCGGCTTCTGGTCGCCGGCGGCGATCATCAATCGCCGACCATCGAGCCGGGTTCGGTTCAGCTTGGTGATGGCCAATGTGCCCTCATCGCGATCAGCCATGAAAACAAAGGCGAAACCACGCGGCTTGCCCGTTTCCTTGTCCATCGCCAGAGCGACATCATCAACCTTGCCATACCGCGCGAACAGGTCACGAACGGTTTGAGCTGAAGTGGTGCGATTCAGGTTACCAACAAAAATTTTGAACATTGCCATGGATACGATCCCGGCGCAGAACGCGCTAATCGCTAAGAACTATCGATCAATCGACCCCACCAAGAAGACTAAGCCGTAGGAACCCCTGTAATCTACCCCACGAATTCAGGATTGGCAACAGCCACGGCCTGATTTCGCTGAATCCTCACACGATCGGTCAAGTCACGCGAGACGCGGCAATGCATGTCGAGCCATGCCCAGCCGTAGTTCCACATCGCTAAACGGTCGCGGCTAAAGAGATTACTCATGGGCGAACGATAAAACCAGTAGCGCTCCGTCCCGTCCGGCAATCGCCGGGGGCACGGGTTGCGGATTCATAAGGGAGGTCCGCCATGATGGCTGTGATTGTCGCGTCCCTCACCCTGTTCGCGCTGGTCGTTCTCGGCATGAACGCACTGCTTGCGGTCATCGCATTTCGCACCTTGCGCGGCGACAACTGAACATCGCCTCCGCCGGAACAAATCCGACCATGGTCGTTGCGGGGCGCAGAACCCACATTTATCTCTATGGACGAGGTAGGGGTGGTCGTATTCTCGGTTCGGCAAGTCGCGGTTTGCGCCCAGTGGAGGTTGGGGGGATTGCTGACTTCAGCCCTGCTGGATGAAGTCGGTATTATCTGGCCTCTCGTCGACGCAGCCTTAGTTTCTCCGTAGGGCAAGTATCCGGGCAATGGTCGAGTTGAGCATCAGGTAATGGCTTCATGATTCAGACACCCGTCCTGGAAGAACGTCCCCCTGCGGGATTTGGCGCGGCCTGGTCGCTGGCCGTGCGGGAGTGGAAGCGCTTCTATCGGCAGAAGAGCCGGGTATTCAGCGCCCTGGTGACGCCGGCGCTGTTCTGGCTATTGCTGGGCTCTGGCCTCAATCGGAGTTTCGCCCCCGGTGCGGCGGAAGGCTCACCGGGTGAAACCCTGGGGTATCTTTCGTTTTTCTTCCCCGGGGCTGTCTCGATGATCGTCCTGTTCACAGCCGTCTTCGCGACCATCACGGTGGTCGAGGATCGCCGGGAAGGCTTCATGCAGGGGGTGCTGGCATCACCAGCGCATCGATGGTCGATCCCGGCGGGGAAGGTGCTTGGGGCGATGGGCATCGCGATGGCCCATGCGATGGTGTTCCTGCTGCTGTGGCCGCTGGCCGGGGGCGGGATGGCGGCGGGGGTGGGGCTGCTGGGCTGGATTCAGGTGCTGCTGGTGCTCGTACTGCTGGGTGGCGGGCTGACCGCGCTGGCGTTTACCATCGCCTGGCGGATGAACAGTACGGCCGGTTTCCACGCCATCATGATGGTTTTCCTGATGCCGATGTGGTTCCTATCCGGGGCGGTCTTTCCGGCCGATGGGGCCTCGGGTTGGATTCAGGGCCTGATGTTGGCCAACCCCCTAAGCTACGGACAGATGCTTTTGACCGACATCCTCACCGCCGGACAGCACGGAACGGGCCTGGGCGTGGGTGTCGGTCCCGCCTGGCTGATCACGGCCGCTTGCTGCGGTCTGGCGATGTGGCTGGCGATCCGGTCGGTGGTTAAGGTTCCAGGAACCCCTACGCTATGAGCAATCGTGAATCGGAAATGACGGAATCGAACAAGCGGAATGATGCTCCTTTGGAGTCAGGCGAGCTTGGCGCATCGGCCGCCGCGCCCCGGGGTGGCGGTCAGCGCGGCGATTCGGCCACTCGCGTACTCCAGCGGCTGCTCTGGGTGTTCCTGGCCGCGGTCATTCTGGCCACAACGCTGGCCGTCTGGGCGCTGGTGATGATGAGCCGGGGGGCGGGTGATCAGCTTGAGCGTGATGGCCCACTCTTCAGCGATCCGGCACCGATGGTGCGTTTTGAGCTGACCGAGCGTTCCGGCGGAACCTTCAGCGATCGGGAGTTTGACGATCGCATCTCCGTGGTGACCTTCGTGTTTACCCGCTGCACCGGCTTCTGTCCGGCGATGACCCAGCGCAAGAGCGAATTACAGGCCATACTGGCGGCACGACCGGACGCCGACCGGTTTCAACTGGTGACAATCACCGTCGATCCGGAACACGACACACCCGAGGTGCTTCAGGAGTACGCGGATCGTCATGGGGCCGATGCCCGCCGATGGCTGTTCTTGACCGGCGATCCGCGGTATCTCTACGAAACGGTGATGGCCCGGGCCTTTCGACTGCCTGTGCCCAGCGCATTCGCCGCCGAGGAGGAACATCAGATCGCCCACAGCGATCGGTTCGTGCTGGTGGATTGGAACGGCGGCATCCGGGGCTACTACGAAGGCTTGCAGGATGAAGGCTGGCGCTGGCTGCTGGAGGATATCGACCGCCTGGCCGCCCGGATGCCGGTATCGCCGTAAGCCTGAGTGGTCGGCTCCTTGAGCGGTCGGGCTCTGCAACGATGCCCGAGCGGTGAAGGTTGATCACCTGCTCGCGGAACGACTCGGCTTGTTCAATCGCCCAGAGTGCAACCGAAGCATCGGCTGCTGCGCCTGGCCGGCATGGGCGGTATTCTGTCAGCATGGCCGCAACCGTCGATGTGCTCTGGATCGCCCGGTATGACTACGAGCCGGGCTGGAAGCTTCAGGAGCATCAGCACGATTTTTTTCAGGCGATCCACGCTCTGGCCGGGGATGCGAACGTGGAGGCTCATGGCCGCGCGATGAAGATCGGCGAGGGGAAACTCTGGCTCATACCTCCGGGCACTGGGCATGCCATGCGACTGGATGAGGATCGCGGGCTCAGGACGCTGGATGTCAAGTTCCAGGTCTCCGATCCCGCGCTGCGGGCCGCACTGTCCGCGCTGCCGCCGATCATGCCGTGCCCCGAGGCGGAAGCCACCCTCGAGCGCATTCGGCGGGAAGGGCTTGCCAGGCGTCCTTTTTTCCGCCATCGGTGCGCGGCGATGCTTCTGGAACTTCTGATCGATTGCATCCGTTGGGGTCTTGATGATGCCGGGGATTCGATCGGCCGCGCTGAATCTGAAGACGATGCGCCATCCGCCCAGGTGTCCGGCTCAGACCCGGGTTCACCCCTGGATGAGGTCTGCCAGGCGCTGCTGCTGGTGATCGAGAATCGAATGGCATCGCCACTGACCGGACCGGATCTTGCCTCGCTGACCGGATATTCGTACAGCCACCTGGATGAACGCTCTCGCGCGGCGTTCGGTGCCACGCCGCTGCAACTGCTCATGCGCAAGCGCATCGAGCAGGCCTGCCGCCTGATGCGCTACAGCGACTGGGAGCTCAAACGCATCGCCGCCGCCGTCGGCTTCAAGTCCATTCATCATTTCACTCGGCGTTTCACCGAGCTTGTCGGCCGGAGTCCCGCCGCCTGGCGTCGGGCCGAGCGTGAGGGGGTCCGCCAGGATGTCTATATCGATGAGCGATTCACCAATCGCAATGTGACGATCCGGTCGGATCACCGGTAGGCTGGTCAAAACCGGCGTCGACGCGGTCAAAGACGGGTGGCGCGTTTGCGGATAGGGTGATGGTCACGATGCCGGCGGTGTCGCGGTGCGCCGATGCTTTCGCGCAGCGCGATCGGCCCGATGCGGCCGCCGCGAACAGGAGACCCATCATGGCAACCACCATGGCGATGGCGGATATGGACCTTGTCGAGGCCGGGACGCCCGGCGCGCAGCGCGTGGCGGTACTACAGTCGCCGGGCCATATAGAAATGCGATGGGCCCGGGTGCCTGAGCCGGGCGAGGGGCAGATCCGGGTACGGATCAAGTGGGTGGGCATCTGCGGCAGCGATCTGGAAGCCTATCGCGGCACGCGCAAGCCCGAGTTCATCTCCACGCCCGCGAGGCTGGGTCATGAAGTGGCCGGCATCATTGACCAGGTCGGGCCCGGGGTGGTGGGCGTCAAGGTCGGCGATCAGGTCACCTGCCGTTATGTCTGGGGCGCGTTCGCCGAGTACATCGTCTGCCGGCCGTTCAATGTGAAGGTGCTGCCGGCCGGCTTTCCGATCAAGGAAACCAGCCTCATCGAGGTGCTGCCCGGCGTCATTCACACCGCCGAGCTTTCCGCCATCGGCCCGAACACCCGCGTGCTGATCACCGGGCAGGGCGTCAGCGGATTGGTGCTGACTCAGGTGCTGAGCCTCTACAGCCCGCAGGCCCTGGCGGTGACCGACCTGAAGGAGCGCAATCTCGAACTGGCCCGCCACTACGGAGCCACCCACACCTACCGGATTCCGACGCCCGAAACGCCCACCATGGACATCGTCGGCAAGGACTTTCCAGAAGGTTTCGATGTCGTGGTGCCGTGTCTGCTTGAAGGCGATGGCATGATCGATGCCCTGGAATGCTGCGCCCTGGGCGCTCGGATCGTCATGTACGGCTGCATCGGCGTCTGCAATCAGCCGTTCGACTTTTTCAAGGTTCATCGCAAGCGCGTGGAAATCTACTCCACCGAGCCGCGCCGGGATATCGATATGAGGCGCTTCTTCGAGGAATCGATTCGCCTGGTGCTCGATGGTCTGGTCAACACCGGGCAGATGGTGACCCACCAGTTTCCGCTTGAGGAAATCGACCAGGCCTTCGCCCTGCGAAACGATAAATCGGCCGATGCCATCCACGTGCTGATCGATTGCGAACGAAAGACCCCGGAAAACGTCGCATAATGCTGATCCCTTTCCCCCTGTGCACGATCCATAATCCCGATTGAAGGAATCACCATGAAAATCCAAGTCGATGCGGCCAAGACCGAGGGCCCCTTTGTCCATTTCTGGCGATCCACCGGCTATACGCCCGCCCGCTGGGTTCGCCGCGTGGACATGCGCCAGCAGATCGATTACTTCGGCATGATTCCGTTCGACGGCGTGACCTATGTCCGTATCCACTACATGCTTAACCTGGTGCGCGGCAGCGGTTTCCACGGCGAGAGCCCTGACATCGACTGGACCCATCTCGATGAATTGCTCGATGCCCTGCGCGAGAACGGGCTCAAGCCGTTCTTCGAACTGATGGGCGGTCCGGTCGGCTACTTTGACAACTTCGAGATCGATGAACAGGCCCATGCCTGGCGGCGCTTCTGCCGTTTGCTCGCCGAGCGATACATCGAGCGTTATGGGCGCGAGGAGGTCATCTCCTGGTATTTCGAGACCTGGAACGAGCCGGACCTGAGCTGGTGGAAGCAATCGGACCTGGCGTTTCATCGCTACTGGGATGCGTGCGCCAACGGTGTGAAGGATGCCGATCCGAAGATCCGCTTTGGCGGGCCGGGCACCGCCCGTTACATGAGCGAACGGCTGACCAGCATTCTCAAGCACCTGGATACCGGCAAGGATATCTTCACCGGCGGCAAGCCGAAGGTTGATTTCATCTCCGTTCATGAAAAGGGATCGCAGGGTCGCCCCGAGGATCTCTATCCGGATATGAAAGGCGTGGTCGAGCGCGAGGCGGACCTGGTCAATTACATCCGCAAGCACCATCCCTCGCTGGCCGATGTGCCGATCATGAATAATGAGTGCGATCCGCAGGTCGGCTGGAAGGAAGTCCATTCCTGGCGCGGCAAGCCTTACTACGCGGGGCTGATCGTCCGAACGGTCAACGATCATCTCCGGCGGCTGGTGAATGACATGGGTGCGAAGTACGAGCTTCTTGGCAACGACAACGGGTTCGCCGGGGTTTGGGGCCAGCGCACGCATCTGGCCCGGTTCGGATCCGACACCCTGCTGGAAGATGGCTATGTCGAGCAGATCAAGAAGCCGGCGCACCACGCCATGACCCTGTTGGCCATGCTTGGTGATGAGCGTCTGGCGGCATCCACCACGCCGGAGACATCGCTCTATGGCGATCTGGGCGTGATGGCCACGCGGCGGGGCGAGGGGCAGGTTGCGGTGATGGTCTATCACAGCCGTGATGCATTTGATGAAAGCGGTACGGCAACGATTGACCTGGCGATCAAGGGCCTGGGCTTCAATCGCGGCTCGGTCGCCCACTATCGAATCGACCAGCACCACACCAACCCGATGGCCGTCTGGCTGAACCAGCGTGAGCATGAATTGCCCGGCCCGCCGCGCCCCGAACATATCGGGCCGAAGCACGCTCCACTCTTCAAGGAGATGCGGCTTCGACAGGAGCTTGAACTGATCGATGGGCCGCGGACCTTTGAGAGCACCGCTGATGAGCTATCGCTCAACTTCGATCTGCCCATGCCCGGCGTATCGCTGGTCCTGGTCAGCCAGGACCCCGGCCAGGCACCGCCCGCTCCGCCGCGCATCTGGGCCAGGCGATACTTCGGCCTGACCGGCGAAGCGCAGGCCCTGATCCGATGGATCGACAGCGACAGCAGGGTGATCAAGACCTACGAAGTGTTCTTCACCCCCGCCGCCGGTGGCGAAGCCAGACGGATCAACGAACCGGACCTGGTCTGTCGCGGCTTTCTGCATGTGGCCGATGATGTCCGCGGAACGTACAAAGTCCGCGCCGTGGACCACTGGGGCCGCTCAAGCGACTTCTCTCAGTCGGTCGAAATCTGAGCACGGCTGGAAGGGGCCTGCCCGGGGAAACCGGAACCAGTCCAAGCCAAAATTTCAGCGGATCGGTTGCCCAAGTGACATTCAGAGCGAGGGCTACAGGAATCCAACGGACTCAGGCCGAGGCAGCTCTTCACCGGGCTTCAAAGGAGGACATGTGCCGCTTGATCGAACCGCGAGCTTCCGTTCCACCCGCGCGGTACATGAACAGGAGTCAGACCGAGATCTTTTCAGTTCTCAGAAACCGGGTATGGCCTCTTCAGTGTCTTGATCGGTTCGGACGCCTCCGGCTTCTCTGTGAGGCCAAGGGTGAGGCCCTTGGCGAAGGCGGCCAGTTCGCACATCGAGGCGGTGTATTGGACTTTTTCGCTGGGCAGGGTGGATGAAAACTGATCGGCGTATCGGCCACCGATGACCAGCCGACAGCCGCGCGGCAACCCGGTCAGTAGCGTCTTGAGCTGGCGGCCAAGCTCGGGAGGGGGTATCGGGACGCTGATCGACAGCCAGGCAAGTTCGGCATTGGACTGTCGCGCCGCCTGGGCGATCGCCTCGGCGGGTGTGCCCGGGCCGATGTTCATTTCCTGCCAGCCTTGCGAGGCCAGCGTCGTGGCCACCATCAGGGACGGGAGCAGGTAGGGATCACCTTCCAGCGCACCGCCGACCGCGACCGGGGCCTTGTCATCGGCCGGCGGGAAGAGCGAACGCAACTGATTGATCGCCTGGATGCAGATGTCGGTGGCGCGATGCTCGGTGATGATGGCGGTCTGATCGTGGTGCCAGAGTTCGCCAATCTCCATCATCGCCCGCCGGAACGGACCATCGAAGAGCTTGGGTATGCTCTCTCCGCAAAGCAGCGCGGCCAGAACGATCCGCCGGACCGCAACGCCATCGCCCTGATGCAGTGCCTTGATGATCCGCTCGAACGCTTCTTCGGCATGGAAGTGAAGCTCATCAGTCTTGTCGAACTCGGCGAACCCCAGTGCCCGGGCGTAGACCACCGGGGAGCCCGATTCTCGGATGAAGCGGACGGCCTCGGTGATGGGGATGCGGCGATGGCCGCCGGCCGTGCGGGGCGCTTCGATGACCTGATCATCCACCCAGCGGGTAAGTGACGACTTGCTCAGGCCGATGGCTTTCCCCAATTCTTTGGGTGACAGGTGAAACTTCACAGACCGCTCCAAAAAAAGTCCGTTTCTCCGGAAAGACGTTTTGAACGTTTAGGCGATTGTTGGAGTGTCGGTACGGAAAGTCAAGCGCCGGAAGGCGTTTCAGACCCATAAACCTTTGTAACCATCGAGAATACGTCGGTATCAGACGATCCCGGGCCGGGCTCCGGCCTCGGTTCGGCCAGAATCTGGAAGGAAATGATGGGTCTTAGTCGGCGGAATCCGGCTCCGATGCCATAAATTCATTTTCCCCAGCTTCCTGCACGTGAACTTTGCCATGAGGGTTTGACTCTCCGATCGGACGTTCTACGATTGCGGGTGTTTGAACCACGTTGAACCTTTTGAACGTTTGGAGTCCTCGCATGATTGTGTCCACTCACGGAATGAACGGCTCATGTCGCGCCTTGGCTTCTGAGGAAGCGGCGGTGAGGGCTCCTGACGAAGCCTCGCCCAGCCGCATTGATCTGCCTGCCGCCGAGCGAGCCGTGCGCAGCCTGCTGGAGGCTCTGGGCGAAGACCCGCGGCGTGAGGGCCTTCTCGACACGCCCCGCCGCGTGGCCAAGGCGCTGAGCGAGATGACCGCGGGCCGATTCGAAGACCCGGCCGTCATCCTCAGCCGCACATTCGAGCAGGAGTGCGATCAGCCCGTCATCCTTCGCGATATCGCCTTCAACAGCCTGTGCGAGCACCACCTGCTTCCATTCACCGGCAAGGCGCATGTGGCTTACCTGCCGGGTGACGGCCGCGTTGTCGGGCTTTCCAAGCTTGCGCGTCTCGTGGATACGTTCGCCAGGCGGCCGCAGCTTCAGGAGCAGATGACCAACCAGATCGCCGATGCCCTTGCCACACACCTGCACGCCAAGGCCGTGGCGGTGATCGTGGAGGGGGAGCACATGTGCATGAAGCTGCGCGGCGTTGCCAAGAACGGCGCGACCATGCGGACATTGGCGATGCGAGGGGACTACCAGCTCGATCGCGATGCGCGAATGGAGATTCTTTCCCTGCTTCGCGGCTGAGTTCTGGCGGGGACGATCGGCCCGGTTGGTGTGCAGGTCAGGCCCGTGTCGAAGCAAGCCACTTGGCAAGCTCCTTTCGGTCCAGGCAATTGATGACATGCGTTTTGCCCGCGCCCGCTCGGCGCGCGGTCTGCACACCGTAGTAGAGGTTGTCCAGGTCGTTGGAATCATGGGCATCGGTGTTGATGGCCAGTGGCACGCCCATCTCGATGGCCATGCGGGCATGATGATCGCGCAAGTCCAAGCGCCACGGACTGGCGTTGATCTCCACCGCGATGCCTCGCTGGGCAGCCTCTTTGAGCACGGCACGCATATCAGGGTTCATGCCCTCACGGCGGGTGAGCAATCGACCCGTCGGATGTCCCAGAATGGTCACGTAAGGGTTGGCGATCGCCTTGAGCAACCGGGAGGTTGCCATCTTGCTGTCCTGACCGAGCGCTGCGTGTGGCGAGGCCACGACGATATCCAGTTGCTTGAGCAGTGAGTTGGGATAGTCCAGCTTTCCATCGGCCAGAATGTCCACCTCGCTTCCGGCCAGAAGCTGAATCTGGCCCTCAAGTTCACTGGCCAGGCTCCGGATGGCTTCGACATGCCGAAGCAGCCTCGCCTCGTCCAGCCCGTGTGCCTGGACCTGGCTGCGCGAATGATCGGTGATCGCCAGCGTGTGGTAGCCCAGATCAATGGCCAGCATCGCCAGGTCGCGAAGACCCATGCGGCCGTCGCTGGCCTGGGTGTGGGCGTGAAGCTCAGCACGGATGTCCTTGACGGTCACCAGTTCCGGCAATTCGCCTTTCTCAGCGCGCTCGATCTCATCACGGCCCTCGCGCAACTCAGGTGGAATCCAGCGTACTTGCAGCGCCTTGTAGATCGATGGTTCATCTTCCGAGGCGATGAGCTTCTCCGGATCGTCGCGATCGGCCAGGCCGTATTCATTGAGCGACATGCCGCGCCGGATCGCCCGTTCGCGGAGCTTGACGTTGTGCTCTTTCGACCCGGTGAAATAAAGCAGCGCGGCCCCGAACTGTTCGGGCCGAACAAGGCGAAGGTCCACCTGGATACCGCTGCCCATGCGAACCGAAGTCTTGGTATCGCCACTGCCCAGAACCTCCGTGACCGGCTCCAGCGAGCGGAAAGCTTCGGAGATGCCGCCTCGGTGTTCATCGCCGCAGGCGACGATCAGGTCCACATCACCGATGGTTTCCCGGCCACGCCGAAGGCTTCCGGCATATTCGATCCGCTTGATGCCCTCGGCCTTGTCGCAAAGCTCCTGGATTGCCCATTGGGCCATGGCCATGGCCTGGTTGATCCGAAACCGCTGTCCGGCCGTCTGGGCGAACGTCAGGCTCTTGCGCAAGTTCTCCAGTTTCTTGGACCCGAGGCCCGGCAGATCGGCCAGTGAATCGTTGGCGAGCTTCTTCTTGAGATCCTCAACGCTTTCAATGCCGGCCTGCTTCCAGAGCAGGGCGATGGTCTTTGGGCCAAGGCCTTGAATCTCCAGCAGTGCCGGCAGCCCCGGTGGAATGCTCGCCATCAACTGGTCGTAATCGGCCATCCTGCCGTCGCGAAGATATTCGGCGATCAGCGCGGCCAATCCCTTGCCGATGCCATCGATCTTGACCAGTGCCTTCTCATCCGGCCCGATCCTGGCCAGGTCATCACCCAAAGCTTCCAGCGCCCGGGCGGCCCGGGCGTAGCTGGCCACACGGAATCGGTTCTCGTCCAGAATCTCCAGAACTTTGGACATCTGATCGAATCGCGCGGCAAGCTCCTGGTTGACTTCGGACATGAGCGCGATTGTAACCGCACGCATCACGATCGCCCGAACCCGCCACGAAGCCACGGCCTCCGAAGCGGCAAGGTCCAAGGTGCCCGCTTCGATGATCGGGCCAAGCCACGTCAGGCGGCCATTGCCTTGCCGCGGCCGTAGATGCGACGGATCAGGGAGACATCGAAATCGACCACCGACCCGACCAAAAACGGTCGCCCATTTGCCGACCCGATGGCCATGCGGAGGTCAGGAATCCGCGGAGCGCGGCTGAAGAAAGCCACCTGCGAGATTTGAACTCGCGACCTATGCTTTACGAAAGCATTGCTCTACCGCTGAGCTAAGGTGGCCGGTTGCCGATCGGCGAACGGCGAACGGCGACTCAACAGGATAGCGGCGTATCGGCTTCAGGCAAGTTCGCCGCCGGCTGTTTGTAAGTAAAGTCCGCGGCGGCGGTTCGGTCCGCGCGTTGGCGGCCTGATTGGTGGTTCAGCCCGATGGCGTGGGCGGTCCGGGTGGCGGGGGTGCGAATTCGGCAGGTCTTGGTATGAGGCGTTGTGACGATGTACAGTGTTGCCCTCGAGAGGGGCGGGGCAGGAGGGATGTTTGCCGGTCGGGGGTGATCATTGGGCCAGGAGTCAAGCATGGCGGGTGCCGAGGCGCGGATGAGTTCGGATTGGAGCATGGAGCGATTGATGCAGTTGGCCACCGGCTACTGGGGGTCGGCGGTGCTGAGCGCGGCCGTCGAGCTGGGCATCTTCGAGCGACTGGATGAATCCGGCGATGCCCACGGACTGACGGTTGATGCGCTGGCATCAGCGGCCCAACTGGACAAGCGGTCGCTGGGCATGCTGCTGGATGCGCTTTGCGGTCTGGGGCTGGTGGTTCGTCGGGGTGATCGCTATGGGCTGGAGCCTTCGGCCAGGTCGTTTCTAAGTCGTCAAGGTTCGCATTGCCTGCTGGATGCCCTTCGACTGAACGCGGGGATGTATCAGCAGTGGGGGAATCTCGCCGAGGCGGTGCGTAGCGGCAAGCCGGTGGTCGATCCGCGTGCCCACCTTGGCCAGGATGAGCGACGAACGGCGATGTTCGTGCGGGGGATGTACAGCCGGGCACTGGGGATGGCGCCACTGGTCACGCCGGCGATCGATCTTTCCGGCCGAAGCCGGCTGCTGGATGTCGGCTCTGGGCCGGGTGTGTTCAGTCAGGCCCTTGCCCAGCGGTACGAAAGCCTGCAAGTCACGCAGTTCGATCTGCCCGGCGTATTGACCGTGGCCGAACAACTGCTACAGGGCAAGCCGGGTGTGGGTCGAATCACGTTTCACGCCGGCGATTATCGTCGTGATGCGCTGCCGCGCGGTTTCGATGCGGTGCTCTACTGCGGCGCTTTGCACCAGGAATCGGACCAGACGGCGGCGAAGCTGTTCGCGAGACTGCGTGAGGTGATTGAACCCGGCGGCGAGTTGTTCCTCGTGGACATGATGCTGGAAGAAAGCGGAACCGAGCCGGCTTTCTCCACGCTGTTTGCCCTGAACATGATGCTGGTGAGTCCGTTTTCGAAGGTCTTCCGCGCTGTCGATGCGGCCGCGCTGCTCGACAAGTGCGGATTCGCCCAGCCCAGGACCACTCGCCTTGCCGGTTCGCCGTACTGGCTGATCCGGGCAGCGCGGGCTTAGCGCGTGCAAGGGGCTATGCTTTGAAGCGGGGTGAGCGTGTCCGGTGGTGGGATCGAGTCTTGATTGTGCTGGAGTATGGCGATGTACCGTGGACACGACGAATGCATGATGCTGAGACTGTGGATTTCCGGGGCGATGTTGCTGGGCCTGGCGGTGCTTCTGGGCATGGGCCCGGGTTTCGACCCCGGACCCGGCGCACCGGAGCCGGGGGCGGAGGCCAAGCGGGAGGCGCTGCGGCTTTACGAAGAAGAGGCCCGTCGGGTCGGCGAGCATGACCACATCATGCGGATGCCCGGCATGATCGCCGATCGCAATACCCGGCGAATCACGCTCTTTGGCTCCGCGCTGGCCCCGACGCCGGATACGCCCATCGAGTTCTATGTGACGCCGGAAAAAAGCGGCAAGGACCATGAAGCGCTGGCCACGGTTTATGTCAAGCCTTCGGATGTTCGCCGCGCTCTGGAGTTCATCGGGATGAAGCCCGGCCGGCCGATCGACTGGGATGCGTTGCACTTCTGGCCGAAGGGCGAGCGGGTCGTGATGAAGTTTCACTGGGAAGAGCCGCCGGCCGAGGGTCGAGACGGGCAGGCGCGGCAACGAACCGTCAACGCCGAAGCCCTGCTCTTCAACAAGGCCGAGCGGAAGGTTTTTGAGCCGGTGGGATTGGTGTTTACCGGTAGCCGGATGGTCGAGGATGACGAGGGCAATCCGGTGCTGCTGGCCGACATTGCCAGTTCGCAATCGATCGCCTCGACATACAACGACCCGGCCACGGTGCTGGATGTCGTTCGCCAGGCCGGCCAATCCGAGGTCTATGAGACGATCTTTCCCAATCCCGCTTATCGCTTCAAGCGCGATCAGCCGGTCAGGGTGACCATCGAGCCCGAGCGTCGGGAAGGGCCGGCTCGGGTGATGGGTTTGACACTCATGGTTCAGGCGCACGGGGATGGTCCGATCCGTGATCTGGATCAGTTGCGTTTCAGCCTGGTCAGCAAAGGCGATGGGCAGACCATTCTGGAGCCGGGTGCGCTGGCCTCGCTTCTGCAGGCGTTGGTACAGGTGACCGAGCGCGGGCATGATCCGTTTGTGACGGTCCAGCTCGACAAGAAGATGAGTATCCTCGCGGTCGAGCGGCTCTATCGATTGCTGGATCGGCTTCAGGGACCATCGGGCATCCGGTTGGAGCGTTCACCGGAGGGTGAACCGTTCTTCCGGGCATTTCTGCCCGTGGAGGAAATGAAAGACCGTGAGCGAGCGATCTTTCCCGGCCCGGAGCTGCGCATCTCCCGCCGGGGCGATGGATTCAGCGCGAAATTTCTTGATGTGCAGAAGGACTGGACGCTCACGCCGCCGAAGCTCAGCGTCAAAGAGCACGAGGCCGCCGATGGAAACGCCGCAGCGAGGCTGCTGGGTGAACTGAACATTCCCGGCCGAAGGCATGTGCTGGTCTTTGCGCCGCGCGAGATGACCTACGAGCAACTTCTGGAATGGATTGGCCCGATGATCAAGTCGCATCCGGTGGTATTCATCTTCCAGACCGGCGGGGCGGAAGGCCGGTAACGGTTTCGCTTGAGTAGAAAGCTCAGGGCCGCTATGGATGGTCGAGCCGCTCAGGGTGAATTCCAGACGGAGCAGGCTCTCCTCGATCACGTGTTGTGGTGCCGTGGGACCGATCCTCGGGAAGTGTTCCCATGGCGGTGCGGCATGGTGAGCAAGGAGTCTCGCCCGGAGGTCAGGTGAGCAACATTGGCGTGATCTCCTCCAGGCGCTTTTTTGGAGCGAATTGGTGAAATTGCGATCCATAGGCATCGAGGAGGGTATCTTTTTGTGTCCCGGTAACGAAATTGTCGTGGAATGGGATGTCAAGCGGCGTTTTCGGTGTATACTGAAGCAGTAGTTGATCGCATTCCCGCTCGAGGTTGGCGACAACAGTTGTGCGTCGAAAACGGTTAGACGAGAGATTTTCGACACTTTCGGTTCATGTTCAAGAGAGACAGAGGAGAGATTTAAAATGCATTCGAAACGAACACGCCGGATCGGTATCGGGGTTGTGGCATGCGCGGCCGCCGCGCTTGTGATGGCCAGTCCGTCAAGCGCGGCCATCTGGGATTGGACTGGCGGAGCGACGGAAGTTGATCCGGTCACCGGAAACTGGAACGATGCCGACCACTGGGCGCAGGGCACGATCCCCGCCAGCGCCAATGACACGGTGCTGGACTTCCAAAGCGGCACGGCGGGCTACACGTCGACGAATGACCTGGGCGCATTCACGCTCAACCGCATCAATTTCTCGGCCGGTGACGGGACGGAGAACGTGACGGTTGCCGGGGGCACATTGAACTTTGATGGAGCCGGTGCGGGCATCTATTCCGACGGCGCAGCTCAGACGAGTGTCAACTCCGCCATCAATGCCGATACGCTGATTCTGAGCAGCGGCCAACTCAATTCGAACCTCCGCCTCAACGTCAGCAGTGGCAACATTGATGTCACCGAGTTGCGGATTGCCGCAGGCGGCGCGACGATCCAGAACACGCACAACAATATCGGCCAGATCACCGTTGAGGATGGAGCCCGGTTGCGTTCGCTTGGCTCCAGTACCACCGCCGTGGTCCATTTCGAAGGTGATGGTGCGGTTACCAAGGGTGGCAACCAGGCGTTTACTACCGGCGGATGGCAATCGGAGGCAGCCGGTGCCGGCCGGATCGCCCAGGACGGCACCATTGGTACTGGCGCATGGACTATCAACGTGGCTGCCGGGCAGACCTATGAGTTCTCCGGCATCATCGGTTCTGTTCCCGGGACTGGCGCTAACGATCGCACCCACTTTATCAAGACAGGTGCGGGTACCCAGATCATCTCCGGGAACATGGTCGCCCCGGGCAACAACAACCGGGCCCAGATCACGGTGAACGAGGGGCTGCTGGTCATTGCCAGCACCTCGACAGTGGCCGGGCAAACCGGCACGGGAACGCGCTGGGTTGAAATCAACAACAACGGGACACTGCAGGTCGATGGTATTCTTGACAACACGCTCTCGGACAGGCACGTCGAACTCAACACCGGCGGCACGCTCACCGGCTCCGGCGAGATCCGTCGCAACGTCGACGTGGCTGCCGGCGGCATCTTCAGCCCCGGCTCGAGCATCGGAACGCTGACCATCGGCGAGGAAGATGGCATCGCCCGGACCTTGACGCTCAACGATGCTTTCCAGTTGGTCTGGGAATACGACAACGGCCTGAGTGATCGCGACCTCGTGCGCGTGTTCGGCGAACTTGACCTGACCGATGCCTTGACCGGTACGGTCAACCTGGTAGACCTCGGCACCGGAGATCTTCAGGAAGGCGATGTCCTGATCTCCACGACCGGCGGCATTCTGGGCGCATCGAATATCTCCGGCTGGACGCTCAACGGCGGAGGTGGACTGGTCCTGGGTGTGAGCGGCGATGGCAACAATCTTATCCTCATCCCCGAGCCGGCGAGCCTGGCGTTGATGGGCGTCGGCGCTCTGCTGATGCTGCGTCGCCGGAAGTCGGCGTAGGCGATGGATGCCGGCGGGATCAGCCGAGGTGGCAAAAGGCAAACTTACGCAGAGGCAGTCCTTCAGGGGCTGCCTCTGTTCTTCAATCCTGGCACATCGGGGATACAACTCACGACGACAATTCGCTGATGGGTACAAGCGCAAGGTCCACCATCCCGCGTGCGGTCGTGGTGTAGATGATCAGCGAACCCCGAGGCGAGAACTGCGGATGGGGGTCGATGTGATACCAGCCTCGGGGAACCGGCGGGGCAGGCAAGGCTGAAGCGATCGTGATCCGGCGATCGGTCTTTCGATCCATGGCCATCACCTGGCAAAGCTTCTCTGGCCAGTCATATGGGTTCTGATCAGCACACCACCATCGCCCGGTCGGGTCGGCGTGGGCGTGACAGAGCGGCTGATTCCAGATGTGCTCGCGCTTGCGTGTCCGGATGTCCATCGCGAACACGCCCCGGTCGTAGTCTACCCATGCAACCCGACCATCGGCTAGCCACCACTCATGGCACGGCAGCGCATTTTTCCTGTTCAGTTCGTCAGGACACAGTGGTTCGAAGCGGTTTCCGCAAGTGGATGCCAGCCAGATGCGATGCTCATAGTCGTACCAGCGTCCGGAAACCGGATCGCGGAAGTGATCCTGCGAGATCAGGAACAGCTCCGGATCAATTGGCGAAAACTGGGCGTGGTTGTACTCCCTGGCGAACGTTCTGAAATGGCGGTACTCGCCGGTCTCTACAGTCAGAACGCCGACAAACCATTCGTGGCCCGCGCGGCTGTCCAGCAGCAGGTTCTGACCATCGGCTGATATCGTCAAGTGCGTTGCGGTCCGGATCAGCACGCGGCCGTCGATCAGTTTTTCGGGGATGCGGCCAACCAGGGTGGGCTGGGGGGTGGGCTCTGATGAATCGCTCGGGTTGCCGGGCAGCGCCTGAAACCAGACCTCGCCGGAGGTGGTGAAAAAGGCACCGCGACTGTCGGGCGATAGCAGGGTATTGACCGAATCAAAGCCTGTGGCCGGAAAGTGGCGTATCCATGGGTTTTCCGGGTCCAGTCCCACCGCCGCCAGGGTCATCTGGCGATTGGGCGGAAAGCCGGCATAGAACCAGCAGACCCGCTCATCCGCGCTGATGCTGCTGTGGGTAAAGTAGAAATTCTTCTGTAGCGGGGCGACCCGGCGGGTGAGGATGTAGCTGGTGGTTCCCGATTCAGGATCGCGCCAGGGCTCAAAGTAGGGGTGGTTTCCAAGTGACAATGCTGATATCTCCTGAGGTGTCGCCAGCATAACCTGTACGGGAACGGAGCTTCAAGGCCCGCTGGGGGCCGAATGGCGGCCTTGGCCGCTGTCGCGGGTCGTTGTAGCTGCCGCGAATCCCAGTCGATGAGCTGGATGGACCGCCCGGATGTCGACAGAAGGCACCGGGTTTGGTCGGCTTGGGTCGGATCGGACTGTTACCATGGTGGTACACCGCATGGGGAAGCAGCCGCATGAGCGAACGAGTCAAGCTGGATACGGAACAGGAGCAGGCTTCGATCGAGTCGTCGATGCGGAGGCTGCTGATGTTCGAGGGGCCCAGCGAGGCATTCATTCCCGCGATGCTCCAGTGGCAGTGTTCGCTGACCGAGGCCGAAGGCGGGGCGTTGCTGCGGGTCAATCGTGATCAGGCGGTGGAAATGGTGGGCGCTCACCCGGCCACGCTTCTTGCGCCTCCCCATCCCCCGTGGGTGAACCAGGCCGCAGCGCAGGTCGCCGAGGTGATGCGCACGGCCCAGACCCGCATCGAGCCGGTCGAGGCCGTGCCAACCTTCTATGGACGAAGGGCCGAGCAGGCGGTGGTTCTGCTGCCGTTGCGCGGCGAGGGGGCGGTCCGGGGCGTGCTGGCGTTCTGCGTCTCGGGTGCTGATGAGGCTCAACTGGAGAGGCATCGCGAGCGGCTGGAGTTCTCCGCTGGCATCCTGATGCTCTATGAGATGCGCCTGGCGCTTCGTCATCGCATCGCCGACAGCCGCCGCATGCGCCAGTGCGTGGACCTCATGGCCAAGCTGAATCAGAACGGCCATTTCAAAGCCGCGGCCATGAGCTTCTGCAATGAGGTGGCCCACCGATGGTCAGCCCATCGGGTCAGCCTGGGCTTTGCCCGGGGTCGAGGGGTACGCGTCGAAGCGCTTTCCCACACCGAGAAGTTCTCACGCAAAACGAAGCTGGTTCGCTCGATGCAGGCGACGATGGAAGAATGCCTGGATCAGGACCTGGAGGTTCTCCACCCCGGCGGGCCGGAAGCGGCGACGGTCAGCCGCGCCGCACAGGGGCTGGCCGAGCAGCACGGGCCTTCCATCGTGCTCTCGCTGCCGCTTCGACAGACCGTGACCGACCGGAATCTCGTCGAGGAAATTTCGCCGGGTAAGAGCCTTGGGCGCGGAGCCCTGGAGCAGGGCGGCGCGACGCCATTCGCCGTGCTCACCGTCGAGCGGCCTGTCGATCAGCCGTTCGAGGCAACGGAAGTGGAGATGCTTCGATTGACCTGCGAACTGGCTTCGCCCCGCCTGCTTGAGCTGTATCGGACAGATCGATGGTGGGGGGCGCGAATGGCCCTGGATGCGCGGCGATTGGGCGCGGCGGTGGTCGGGCCGCGGTATACCTGGGTCAAGCTGGCGGCCCTGCTGATCACCGGCATTCTGGCTTTTGCCCTGCTCGGACGGACGACCGAAACCGTCTCGGGCAGCTTCGCGCTGCAGCCACGTTCACAGGCGATCGTCGCCGCGCCCTTTGATTCGCTCCTGGATCGGGTGCATGTCGAGCCCGGGGATGATGTGCTGGCCGGCCAGACGCTCCTGGCCGAGTTGGACACGTTGGAGGTTCGCAACCGGTTGGCGGGAGTGGTTCAACGGCAGAGAACTTTCGAGCAGGAAGCCACCGAAGCGCTTCGGGAAGGTGAAGTGGAGCGAGCGGAGCTGGCCCAGCTTCGTGCGATGGAGCTTGAGCCGGAGATTGATCTGCTTCGTGAGTTGGAATCGCGCGGCAGAATCGTCGCCCCGGTCAGTGGCCGGGTCATCAGCCCGAGTTTGCGCGAGGTTGAAGGGACGGCGGTCCAGCGCGGGCAGGGGCTGTTCATGATCGCTTCGGTGGAACAACTGGAAGTGGAGTTGCTGATTCCCGAGCGGTACATCGCGGATGTGAAGGTGGGCCAGGAGGGCCGGCTGGCCGCCACGGCTTATCCGACCCAGCCGCTGCGGTTCGAGGTTGTCCGCATCGCGCCGGCGGCCGAGGTGCTCGGTCAGATCAACGCGTTCAAGGTCGAAGGCCGGTTGCTTGAAGATGCGCCCGAGTGGCTGAAGCCGGGCATGGAGGGTGCCGGCCGGGTGGAAATCGGCCGGGCGAGCTATGCCTGGGTCTGGACGCGCGACATGGTCAACTGGCTGCGGATGCGACTGTGGTGGTAAGACGGATCGCTTGACCGCGACTTCGTCTCGACCCCCGGGGCATGAGCGTATCTCGTAAGCACATGGTTCGCCAAAGGGCCTTTCGGGCGGCTCATCATGTCGTGGCGGCTTGCGCGGCGGGCGAGGGCGGGGCGTCGGATTCCCAGTCGCGGCGGAAGCTCAGGTCCGGCTTGGTCTGGCGGCCCTTGGCGTATTCGGGGGTGTGCCAGCACGCGGCCCAGTGTTGGGGCCGGACTTCCAGCAGCGGCGGATTCGTGGCCGTGCATTGCGGGTCATCGTTCACCTGGCTGCATCTGGGATGGAAGGGGCAGCCGTCGGGCAATCGTGTCGGATCGGGCACGCTGCCGGGAATGGTCACCAGGCGTTCCTGTGACTTGCCAATGACCGGCATGGAACTGAACAGCCCCTGCGTGTAAGGGTGCAGGGGATGGTTGAATACATCGTGAACCGAGCCGAATTCAACGACGCGACCGGCGTACATCACGGCCACGGTATCGGCGTTCTCGGCCACCACGCCAAGGTCATGGGTGATCAGCAGCACGGCCATATTCCGTTCCTGCTGAAGCTTTCGCAGCAGTTCAAGAATCTGGGCCTGGATGGTGACGTCCAAGGCGGTGGTGGGCTCGTCGGCCAGCAGAAGCCTGGGCTGGCAAGCAAGCGCCATGGCGATCATGATGCGTTGGCGCATGCCGCCGGACATCTGGTGTGGATATTCATCCAGGCGGCCGCTGGCGCCAGCGATGCCCACCTCGTTGAGCGATTCGATGGCGATCTCCCGGGCCTGGCGCGGCGTGACCTGGCGATGCAGGAAGATGGCCTCCATGATCTGGTCGCCGATGGTGTACACCGGGTTCAGGCTGGTCATCGGTTCCTGAAAGATCATGGCGATCTGATTGCCGCGCACTTTGCGCATGGCTGATTCGTTGATGGACAGCAGATTGGATTCCCGACCGTCCTCGCCTCGCCAATGGATCACGCCCGAATCGAAGCGGCCCGGAGGCATGGGCACCAGCCGAAGGATCGACAGGCTGGTCACGCTCTTGCCGCAGCCGCTTTCACCGACCACAGCCAGGGTCTGGCGCGGATAGACGGTCAGATCGATTCCGTTGACCGCCCGGACACGGTGCCGCTCGCCAGCGCCCTTTGCGCGGGAGCTGGGGAAACTGACCACCAGATTCTCGATGCGGAGCAGGGGGGTGGCCAGTTCCTGTTTGGAAAGTTCGGTTCCGGTGGGATGGATCATTTCGGGGGCTCTCAGCTTGGCATCATCGGTGTGGCGGGATCAGGCAGCGCGGGTGGTGCGCGGGTCGATGGCGTCGCGGAGCGATTCACCCACGAGGTTATAGCCAAGCACCGTCAGAAAGATCATGGCGCCAGGAAAAAGCGCGATCCACCAGATCACTTCGCCGGCGGTGACGGCCTCGCGCAACGCTCCACCCCAGCTTGGCTCGCCCGGCGGAAGACCCAGGCCGATATAGCTGAGCGTGCTCTCGGTCAGGATGGCCGCCGCGACGCCGAAGCTGGCCGAGACCAGCACCGGCGTCACGCCGTTGGGCAGCATGTGGCGCATCAGCACCAGGTGCAGCGGCACACCGCAGGCGATCGCGGCCTGGACAAAGTCCATCTGCCGCAGCTTGAGGAACTCCGCACGGATAAACACCGCATAGCCCACCCAGCCGGTCAGGCCGATGATGACCATCATGAGATAGATGTTGCGGTCATAGACCGCGGCCACGAGGATCAGCAGGAAAATCACCGGAATCGCGGCGAAAATCTCCACCAGGCGCATGCCAAGAAGGTCCACCCAGCCAGAGAAGAACCCCATCAGAGCGCCGATGACGATGCCGATGGATACGGCAATTCCCGTGGCGATGAATCCGATGCTCAGGGCGATGCGGCTGCCATGGATCAACCGGCTGGCCAGGTCCTGCCCGTTGCTGTCGGTGCCCATCAGGTGGACCCAGCTTCGACGCGATGGTGCCGGGTTCTCCCGGGCATCGGCTCGGGCGGCATCGGGCATGGCAAGCGTGAAGCGAGTGCCGGGTGCCTGGAATCGCTTGTCTTCAGCGACATCACGAAATCGATCCTGCGGTGAGAACGGGACGGGGGCGAACACCGCCCAGTTGTAATCGCCGCTCAACACGGCGGCTCGTGATTCGCGATAGTTGGTCAGGGATTGGATCGGGGGCTGGACGAAGAAGGCGGCCAATGCCGGGAGCAGCACCAGCGCAAGCGCTGTAGGGCGGCGTGCGGTACTGGCGAACAGCGCGGCGGCGCCGAAGATCAGCACGATGGCGATCAGGGCGGTGGTGTAGCCCATGAAGAGCCGGTCGATCTGGGCGTTGGCTGAACAGAATGCCGCGGCCACGGCTCCGCCCCAGATCAACGTCAGGATCAGGAATCTGGGCCGATATCGGCAGAGAAAGAGCGCCACGGTTCCGAGCGTGCCGAAAATCAGCGATACATCGACCGGTTCCAGGTTGATGATCGCCGGTGAGATCAGGCGCCCTTCGGCGGTGCGGGCGATCAGGGCATGGCTGGTGGCCAGGAGCGGCCCGAAGACGGCCAGGAACGCCATGATCCCGATCCACACCAAACCCAGAACCGCGCTGGGTCTGCCGACCACATCCAGAAGAATGCGGGCCAGGTAGGAGCGCCGCTTGAAGCGCTCGACCTGTTGCTCGGCCTCCGGGGCGGAGGTCGGCGGCACGGGAGAACTTTTCGACTGCGCGTTACTCATAACTGACTCGAGGATCGACGATGGCGTAGAGAATGTCCCTGGCCAGTGAGACCGAGAGCCCCAGAATGCTGGCGATCAATGTGGTGCCCAGGATCAGGTCGCGGTCCTTGGCGAACGCGGCCTCGATGCCCATGTATCCCATGCCGGGAATCGAGAAAATCCGCTCGACCACCACCGATCCGACAAACAGCGCCGGCAGCAGGCTGGCGAACACGGTGATCAGGGGGAGCAGGCTGTTCTTGAGCACATGGCGGAAGAGCACATCGTGTTCGCTCACGCCCTTGGCCCGCGCGGTCCGGGCGTAGTCGGCGCTGATGTTCTCGAGCACCGCGCCGCGGGCCACCTTGCTGAGCACCGCCAGGCCGCCGTAACTCAGGCAGAGCACGGGAAGGGTCATGTGCCAGAGCCGGTCCAGCAGCCAGCCGCGAACAAAACCTTCCTCGCCGCCCCAGCGGGGGAGCATCGGCCAATCGGCGGCTTCCGGGCTGCTCAGCCCAGCCAGCGGAAACCAGTTGAGATAATCCTTGTTGGCCAGGAAGCTGATCATCATCACGCCGACCCAGACGGTCGGGAGCGACCAGAGGATGATGAATGTGGTGCCTGAGCCCCGATCGAACAGGCCGCCACGCCGCCGACCGGCGTAGATGCCCGAGATGCTCGCCAGGAAGTAGGTCAGGGGTACCGCGATCACATTAAGCAGCAGCGTCACCGGCAGCGCGCGCGCGATGCGGTCGATGACCGGCTCGCGCCCGAGCGTCTCGCCGAGGCTGGGCCACTTCAGGCGAGGTCCACGCTCCAGCAGCAGGCGTGCGCGGCCGGCCGCTTCGAGTTCCAGTTCGGTCAGTTGAAACGAGAGCAGTGCCGCGTGATCCTCCGCTTCCTTCAACTGGCGGCGACGTTCGTTGAAGCGCTCGCTGGTTCGATGCATGGTGATGTCCATGCGGTCGAACAATTCAAGAATCCGATCTTCATCCGTCAGAAGCGGCAATGACTCTTCGGTCAGTTCGACGATGTCACGATCCAGGTATTGACCCATGAAGGTGAATATCGCATCGGCGCGACGACGATTGGTCCGTGTCCGCAGGGGTTCCCAACCATCGATCAGGGCTTGGGCCGCATCACGCTGCTCGGGTGTGTATTCAACATCATTGGAGGTGGCAAAGCCCACCGGGGAGATGAGGTTGAGCCAACGCAGATACTGAACCACAGCAGGCTGATCGAGGCCGTAACGCCGGTTGTAATAGTTGCGAATGAAACGCGGGTCGGTCCCCTCGGTCCGGGCGCCGGCCTCACCTTCGGTTTCGCCCTGAAACCCACCCGGCGCCAGGGCCATGGTAAAGAAAACCACCGCCGTCACGCCGATCAGCGTGGGGAACATGAGCACCAGTCGTCGGAGAATATAAGGAAGCATTCCGTTGGATCGGTGGCCGCTCCATTGGCCGTACGGGGTCAGGGCCGTATGGAGTCAGGGCGTCGCGCCGGCGTCGATGAACCACTCCTGGCGCGGCGTCAGGCCGACACGCAGTTTCTCGACATTCTGAACTCGGCGATTGATGAACACCGCCGTCTTGGGGTGAGTCAGGAAGGTGTAGGGTTGGTCCTCGTGAAGGATCGCGTGTACCTTGTGCCAGACCTTCATACGCTCGTTCTCATCGACGGTCGCCCGTGCCTGCTCGATGAGCGCATCCAGATCGGGATTGCTGTAGCTGATGGCGTTGCTGCCGCCGTCCTCAATCTGCGAAGAGTGGAAAATCTGGTTGGGGTCGGTCTCGATGCCGCCGGTCCAGCCGAGCATGATCGCATCGAAATTGCGCTCGTTGATTCGGCTAAGCAGCGTGCTCCACTCCAGCAGGTCCACGCGCATGTCGATCCCCACCTGGGCCAGCGCGTCCCGGATATAGAGAGCCTGTTCCTCGCCGACCGGACTGCCCGAAGCGGTACTCAGGCTGAAGCGGAACGGTCTGCCCTCGGCATCCACCAGAATGCCATCGCGACCTCGCGTGTAGCCGGCTTCCTCAAGCAATCTTCTGGCCCGTTCCACATCATGGGGCCAGGGTCTGATATCGGGGTTGGCCTGTGGTCCCATGAAGTGGAACGGCCCGGCGCTGACGGTCGCAAGCCCGTAGTTGATCCGGTCGGCCATCTCCTGGCGATTGATCAGCATGGTCATCGCCTGGCGAACCCGTCGATCGTTGAAGCGTCCCGGATTCCCATCGCGATCATTGAAGTTCCAGCCGATGTAGCGGTAACCGGCGGTCGGCGAGTCGAACTCGAATACGTTGGCGATCTCGCGGACACTTCTGGAGTCCTTGGTGCGCACGAACTCCCGGGGCAGCGGTGCGTGGACATCGGTCTCACGATTGGTGAACGCGATGCTTCGGGCCGTGTCTTCCAGGATTTCACGCCAGACCACGCGGTCGAACGTCGGGCGTGGTCCCCAGTAAAGATCATTGCGGACAAGCTCGATGCGTTGTCTTCCGGGACGCCAATCCTCGGGATCGACCGCCAGCCGGTACGGGCCGGAGCCGAAAAGAAGGCCGCGAGACTGGTTGAATTCCTCTTCCGTGAACTGACTGTAGTATTTTTCCGAGAGTATTCCCATGCCAGCGGCGAACTGGAAGGCCAGAAAGTAGTAGTCACGCAGCCGGAACTCGACGGTGAAGTCGTCCAGGGCCGTCACCGATTCGAACCGCTCGTAATATGATCGGGAGCGCGGCGTATCGATCCGGGGATTCATGATCAGGTCGTAGGTGTAGACCACATCCCGCGCCGTCAGCGGAGAGCCATCACTGAAGCGGACATCCCGCCGCATCCGGAAGGTGTAGACCAGGCCGTCTTCGGAGATGTCCCACGATTCGGCGATCAACGGCGACCACTCGAGCGTCTCGGGATCTCGGTCGGCCAGTGACTCAATGACCCATCCCTCGATTTCCGACTGGTATGCATCGGTGGCGACCAGTGGCGTGAGCTTGCCCACGGTCATGTGCATGACCTGTGTCAGCGTTTCGCCTTCACGGTAGCCCTCCATCCGGCGAACCCGTCGCAGGCGGTCGTGGGAATGGGCCTGCCGGGGCGTCACGCGCGGCCGCGTGCCGCGATCGGAGGGTTCAACCCGCGTCTCCCCAGTGCCGGTCTGAGCGCCCGTGCCATTCCGAGCCTCGCCGTTACCGATCGGTCCGTTCGGATCAACCTGGCGAGTGCCGACTTCGGGCCATTCGATCGACTCAATCCGGACCACGGCTTCTTCGATCTGGTGTTCGAGCGTTTCGAAAACGGTTCGGAGTCTGGAAATCTGCTCCTGCTGTCGAGCGATATTCTCGTCGATCCGCACCATGCGATCCCACTTCCGGTCGAAGTTGACCCAGACCAGCAGGACGACGACGATCGTCGCGACGCTGAGCGTCATCATCAGGAAGTCTCTGGCGGTGAATCGATTTTCCATGGCAAACCTCGTCTGAAAACGATCATCAACGACTGGAACCGATCCCGGTCCCGTCAGGGCGCGCTCCGCATCTGGCTCCTGGGGTCGATCCGATGCTGCAGTTGGTCCCCCAGAAGGTTCAACCCCATCAGCGTAGCAGCCAGCAGCAGGCAGGGCCAGAAGATCAGCCACCATCGCATCGGCTCGCCCGTGCCCAGGGCGTGGAGCGAGGGCAGGCCATCGGCGGCCAGATTACCCCAGGTGGGCAATTGCTGGATGCCGATGCCCAGAAAGCTCAGGAACGACTCTTGCAGGATCACGGTGGGGATCGTCAGTGTGGCATAGACCAGGATCGGGCCGCTCAAGTTCGGCAGCAGGTGCCGGACCAGAATCCGGCCGCGTCCCGCTCCGACCGCGTAGGCCGCCTCCACAAACGGCATCGCCCGAAGTGCCAGAACCTGCCCGCGAATCACCCGGGCCAATGTAAGCCAGCTCACCAGCGAAAGCGCCAGCAGCAGCGAGAGCACATTGGCCAGGCCCACCACGCTGACCCCCAGCGACGCGGCCAAGCCCTCGGGAATCACCCGCACCGCCACGCCCAGGGTCGCCATGTGGATCAGCACCACCAGCAGAATGTAGGGCAGCCCGTAAAGCACATCCACCACGCGCATCAGAAAACCATCCACACGCCCGCCCGCCAGGCCCGCGATGCAGCCGACCCCGACACCGATCACAATGCACACCGCCGTGGCCATCACGCCGATCGAGAGACTGATCGCCCCGCCGAGCATGCAGCGCCAGAACAGCGATCGCCCCTGCTGATCGGTGCCAAACAGATGGCCCAGCGAAGGTGCTTCCCACACACTGCCGGCACCTGAGGCATACTGGCCCAGCGACCAGGGCAAGGTCAGGAAGCATGCGCCGACGAGTAGAAGCAGCAGGGCCGAAGGAGCATGACGTACCCCGCCGCGCAGGTCCATGCGAAGTGTCGGGATGGGGGGATGGGGAATCGAACGCATCGGATCAGGGCGTCAGGTCAGCGATATCCGCGGGCGTGGCGAGAACCCCAGTTGGTTCAAGGACGCTCGGGATTCAGCGGGCCTGTCAGGATTCTTCCATACTCAGCGCAATTCTCGATCGGGCTTGCCGTTGCGCGCTTCCAGCCAACGGATCGCTTCGTTTGCCTCCTCAGTAAGCACCGCCCCGGGAGCGCCTTGCGCCCAGGCCTTGAGCGCCTCGCGGGCGTCCTCGTTGGCGATGTTGCGCATGGCCGTCACCGCCCGGACGGCCCGAATGTTCTCCGGCCGCGAAAAGTCATGGAACTGATGCTCCTCCAGCACCTGTTGGAGGCGCCAGGACACTTCCTTTGAAATACCGCCTCCGGCCAGATGGTCGTCAATGAACGGTCGGGCCGAGCGGCCCAGGTCCATCAGGGTGAGCGTCGCTTGCTCGCGGCGTTGGTAGGAGTAGTCATCCAGCTTGGCGACCAGTCGCTGAAAATGCTCCTCATCGAAGGCCGACGCGCCCAAATGTTCAGCAATCCACTTGGCGGCGGGACTTCCCCCACGGCTGAGCAGAAGCGCAGCCCGATATCCCTTGGCCGCATCGCGATCGGCCAGGGTACGCCAGAGTTCCTCGATGGCCGGAGCCTCCAATGTGCCGGGCCGATCATCGCCTGATTCGGGAAGGGGGATCAGCGTGATGGCGCCATCCATCCCTCCGAACGCGACCCTGCCGGCCTCCTCCATCACGAGGATCGCGCTGATGGGGGCGGCATCGGAGGGAAGCAGTCCCCGGTCCTGCTGTGTCGTCAGGTCAAACAGGATCGGGATGCCTTCGTTGTCGATCGTGATGATTGCATCGGAACGGTGGGGAAGAAAGGCCGCCGGTCGGGCGCGGGCTCCAATCGGCCCGGGCTGCCATTGGGCGACGATTGCGCCGGTAGGCATTTCAAGAACTTTGAGCCGCCCGTCGGCCCGAGCAACCGCCGCCAGGGAATTGTCCCACGAAAGGGCAATCTTCGATGCGGCATCGCCTCGTTGCGGCAGCGGCACGTGGCTGTACATCCTAAGGTCCGGTCCATCGCGCCAGAGACTGACGCCGTTGCCGTGAAGCATGGCCACGCAACGCCCATCGCGGGAAAACGCCAGGGCACCCGCCACCGCCGGAGGGGTTTGCAGCGAGCGAATCGGCTTCTGGGTCTCCAATTCGATCAGGGCCAGGTCACCGCCCGGCCAGGCAACGGTGACGGCCTCACCACGGTCCTGGAGAAAGTGCAGACCGCGCGTGCCTCCGGTTCCCGCCTGCACGACGGTACGTTGTCCGTCGGCCAGATTGATCCGTGTGATGTGGTGGTGGCCCGTCAGATGCGTAGTCAGCCAGACGTGACCGTCACGGATGGTCAAATCGCTCTGGTAACTCTCCCAGGCGACCTCGCCCAGGTGCCGCGCCTCTCCGCTGGCCAGGTCCCAGGCGATGACCTGCTGATCTTCACCCCAGGAAACCAGCGTCTTTCCATCCGGTGTGGCCGCCAGTTCTCCAACCGCGCCGATGTGGCCATCGCGGGGGCCGGGGCGAACGCCGTCTTCCACTTGCCAAAGATCGAAACCCGGTCCGCTGGTCCGTCTTGCCGCGGCGATCAGACGACCATCAGGGCTGATGGCCATGGCCGAATGGAAGCGCGGCGAGTAGACGCGAAGATTGTTGGTCAGGGTCAGAGGCTCACGTTCACGCTCATCGTCGAGATGGACCACGGTGACCTGCCCCCCGGTGCGGATGGCCAGTACCTTCCCATCCCGCGAAAGGACCAACTCGTTGGTCGTCCTGCCGAAGGCCGTCCCAGGCATGGGCTCGGTCGCCCGGGTTTGGACATCCATGGAATGGACATTGCCATCGTGACCGGCCAACAGGAGGCGATCGCCGTCGGGCACGAATACCAGAGCGCGCACAAGATGTTCCAATTGTGTGGCTTCGCCCACCAGGCTGCCGGTTTCAACATCGATGATGTGAAGTCGCCGGTTTGTCGCCGCGTTGGCGACCAGCTTGCCATCCGGCGAGAAGGCAAGGGCGAACGGCCGCACGTTGGCCGGGCCGAGGTTCCGAAGTCTACGCCCTGCTTCCAGATCGAATAGCTCAAGGTTGTTGCCGACGTTGACCGCCGCGCGATCGCCCTTGGGGCTGACCGCGGATTGCGAAGGCATCCCGGCCAACCCGATCGAGCGGATCAAGTTCCCTTCGTGGACATCGAAGACGGCGATTCGACCATGGCTGATGGTGATCAGCCGCGATCCATCGGCTGTAAACGCCACCAACTGCAATTGCTGCCCCGGCCCGGGAAACGAAGCGATGGGCCGGTCAGCCTCGACATCCCAGATGTGGACGGCACCGGTTTCCTCGCCGACGGCGAGCTTCCGGCCGTCGGCCGAGAACGCCACGGAGCCACTGTTGGAACCCAGCCCGGGACGGGATTGGCCGAGGCGGACCACCTGGCTCGTCTCGAAAGCAGCGGTCTCCTCCGCACGGACCGTGTTGACCGCCACGAGAGATAAAGAGACGGTCAGGATGCAAAGCGCGATGCCCGGCCACGTTGCGGCGGGGGCGGAGCGAAGACTGTCGCTGTCAGGCATCCGCTTTACTCCATCTCAGGTGGGGTGGACAACTCAACAGTATAGGCTTCCGGATTGCGTACGAAAACATCTGAATTTTGCTGTGCTATCGAATCCGACGATCGGAATCGGAAGATCGCATGGTAGTGCGATGCCCTCGGCGTCTGGTGCGCTGCGCCAAATCATTGAATCGGTTGAGGGGGTATGATGATCGGACGTTTTGATGATTCCGATCAAGGGCACAAAAGGAGCCATCTCATGGCGATGATGTTTGCTGGACCGGTTGCGATCATGATGATGCTGCTTGGGGGAATGAGCAATGATCTTCTGGATGCCGTTCCCACCGAGGCGTATTGGAAGGCACATCATGGGGTCGAATCGGTGACCGCCGAGTCGATTCGACCCTTCCTGGCGGCGGATTCCAGCGAGCCCGGGGATATCGATGCGTTGATCGGCCGGCTGGGCCATGAACGGTTTGCCGAGCGTGAGGATGCAACGCGGCGACTGATGGCCATGGGGCCGGCCGCTCTACCGGCGATTCGCCGCGCAACTGAGTCCGATGAGCTTGAGATCGCAACGCGTGCCCGGGAGATCAAACAGCGGCTCATGGAGGTGAATCAGCAAAAGGCGATTGACCGGTTGATGGCGATCCGAACCCTGGGGGAATTGAAAGACCGGGAAAGCCTGCCCGCCCTGCGAAATCTTACGCGCGGCGACGACCCCATGGTCGCCGACTATGCGCGGGGCGCGATCGATCGAATCGAAGGACGCAAATGGGTTCGACCTGTGACATCGCGAGCTGAGTTGGAGCAGGACCTGGCGTTGGTCTCGGGGGACATGGGCATCGTCGGGCAGTTTCAGATGCTGCCGATGCGGGAAAATGGCGGCGTGGATGCGATCCTCAAGGCGCTGCCGCGGGAGTTGGTTGGTGAGCCCGAAGCCCTGACCAACGAGATTATGCGGGAGTTGATCGGTGTGGCATACCAGACCGGGAACTTTCGTATCTCATCGGTGACGTTCGGCGTATCCGAGGAGGTCGGCAGCAACGTTGGTAGAGCGGTTTTTGTCGTTCGAGGTCTCTACAATCCGACGGCGGTCACCGCGCTGTTGACCGAATCCATGCGAGCGGTGAGCGTGCTTGGTGGCCAGCCTCACGAGCCCAAGGTCATCCACGGCCAACGCTTTATCGCGATGAAGCCTGAGGTTGCCTATCTTCACATGCCAGCCCCTGATCGGCTGATCTTTGTGGCCGGGGCGAATGATCGAGAGTTGAAACTTCAAGAACTGGCCCAACTCCTGCGCGATCAGCCGCGCACCCCCGCGTTTGCCCCGGAGATGCAGGCCCTGATCAACCGGGTCGATCGGAACCGGCCGATGTGGGTGGCGGCCCGGCTGAAAGAGGATTACCAGAAGGCGCTGGGCACCGAGGTGCTGGACAGCATCATCTTCAGCATGCGGCTGGATGATGGTCGATTGCGGCTTGAGGCCCAGGCTCGTGGCGAGAATGCGGATGAGGTCGCCGAACTTGCCGGAAATATCCGCGCCACGTTGGACGAGGGCATCGCGGAGCTCGAAGGAGAAGCCGAGAGGGTGGCCGCGCTCAAGCCCATGGCTGACTTTGTCAAGTCGATCAGGATCGAGGCTCGGGACGGCATCATCGAGGCTCGGGGCGACATGGGCGAGAATGCCGGCTTCGTCCTTCCGATGTTCTGGATGATGTCAGGCTCTCAGGCCCGCGGCGTTCAGGGCGTTGAGGCCGATGCCGCGCCGATGCCGCAGCCACTTCCGGCCGAGTAACCGAGCGCCCCGGGCGCTCGGCGGATGCAATGGCGAAAATGCGGCCTGGGCGGTCAGGTAACAGCATGACCGTCAAAGCGCGGCGGTGGCGGGCACGTTCAATCAGAAGGCGATACTTCGCTCGTCCCAGGAGAGGTTGAAGCGGGCCTGAACACGGGCTCGGAACAGCGCACAGGCGGAGGACAGCGTTTACCAGTCGCGGACGTTGA
>JAFIFY010000097.1 GCA_020831765.1 Phycisphaeraceae bacterium
AGTCGCGAGCGGTGGACCCACACCTCGATCATCTGCGCCCTGATCGCCAACGCCCATCGCGACCCCAAAAAACATCGCCCCTTCAAGCCGGCCGACTTCAACCCCTGCATCGACCGGCGCGAACGATCGCATCGCACGAACCGTGAGGCCGGCAGCGCGATCGAGGTCAACCCCCAAACCGTCTCCATCATGCGGGCCGCCTTCACGGGACGTTCCCCTGAACCCCGGCCCGCGACATCAACCTCCCCACGGAAAGGACTCTGACCCATGGACACCATTCTCAGCGGCATCTGGATGTTCCTCAACTCAGCTTTCGGCTTCACCCTGGCCTGGGTCGTGGTCATCGTGCTGATGTTCCACTTCCTGGAGCGGCTCAGTTCCAACGGCAAGCCCTGGCAAAAGTACGAGGGCGCGATCATCACCGCCATCAAGCTGGCCGAGAAGGCCATTCCCGACGACACGGCCAACGCGGGCCTGCGCCGACTCGATGAAGCTCTGCGGTTCGTGCTCAATGTCTACAGGGAGCACAACCCCGGTAAGGCTCCCTCGGCGGACCTGGTCCATGAACTCAAGGAGGGCATCCAGATCAAGCACGCCGAACTCGAACGTCTGGGCAACCTCCGTTCGGACTAAACGTGTTTCACCGATCACATCAACCCCAGCCACTTCCGGGCTCCGGGGGCGGCAAGGACTCCACCCATGAAAGCCATCCCCATCACCGTTCTGATCCTGCTTGTGCTGGCGCTGTGCAGCGCTGCGGGTTGCGCGGCCACACCCGAAGACCGCTGGTATCAACAGCGTGAAGCGCTCAACACCGCCAACCGCGCCTATCTGGCCAACGTGCCGTTGATGAGCGATGAGCAGATCGTCTACCACGGCCAACTGCTGCAGGCGGCGCGCTCGAGCCTCGAGCAGGCCAAGGCCCACCTTCCGGACGGCGGACCCGCGTTCGACACGACGCTCGACATTGTCGAGGCGATCCTGATCCGCCTGGCTCAACAGCAGGCGACCCCACGCAACACACCCGGACTGGAGGACACCCCCGATGACCCCCGCTGAAATCCTCGCCGCGTTCCAGACCGCCCGCGCCCTGACCGACCTGGCGCTGTCGCAGTATCGGCTCGCCCAGCAGGAGGGGCGGCTTACCGATGAGCAGAAGGCCGCGATTCTGGCGATAGCACAGCTCACCGATACGCAGGTCGATGCCGCCATCGAGGCAGCGCGGCAGCGTCTTGCCACACGGGGATGATCGATGTCCGAGGCCACCGCCATCCGAGCCGGCCGTGCCTTCGTCGAGCTGTTCGCCGATGACAGCAGACTCGTGCGCGGCCTGCGCGCTGCCGAGAAGCGTCTCAAAGCCTTCGGCCAGCGCATCCGCAATCTCGGCCTGAAGCTGATGGGCATCGGCTCGGCCATGCTTGCGCCGCTGCTGGCCTCGGCCAGGTCGTTCGCCGCCATGGGCGACAGTGTGGCCAAGATGGCGCGCCGCACCGGCCTCTCCGTCGAGGCATTGAGCGAATTGCAGTTCGCCGCCGGGCAGAGCGGTCTGGCGGTCTCCGACCTGGAGAACGCCATCCGCCGCATGCAGCGCACCATCTACGATGCCCAGCGCGGCCTGAACACCGCCACCGAGGCGATGGCGCAATTGGGCCTGACCGTGGATGACCTGGCTGCTTCCGGGGCTTCCGGGGGTCCTGAAGCGCAGTTCAAGCTGCTGGCCGACCATATCAGCCAGATCGAGGACCCCACCCGCCGCGCAGCGCTGGCGATGCAGATCTTCGGCCGGTCGGGTTCGCAACTGCTGCCGCTGTTCGCCTCGGGCGCTCGCGGCATCGAGATTCTCCAGGCCGAGGCGCGCCGCCTGGGCCTGACCATGCGCACCGAGGATGCCCAAGCGGCCGAGGTGTTCACCGATGCCCTGGACAGACTGTGGAAGGTCATCCGCATGGGTGTCTTCCACATCGGCGCAGCGCTGGCCCCCACGCTCAAGCGGGTCGCCGAGTGGCTGACCCGCGCGGCCATGGCGGTCAGCGACTGGATCAGGCAGAACCAGCGGATGATCGTCATCGCCCTGAAAGTCGCCGCCACCGTCGTCGCGGTGGGTGCCGCCCTGGTGGCGCTGGGCACGATCATCGCCGGACTGGGCGCGGCCATCGGCGCTTTGATCACCGTCATCACCACCGTGGTGGCCGTGTTCAAGGCGCTGGCGGGGGTGATCGCGGCCCTGGTCTCGCCCATCGGCCTGGTCATCACCGCCGTGGCGGCACTGGCCGGTTACCTGGTCTACGCCACCGGCGTGGGAGCCAAGGCGCTGGGTTGGCTGGGCGATCGATTCCATGCACTCAAGGATGATGCCCATAGCGCCTACCAGGGCATCGCCGACGCCCTGGCCGCCGGTGACATCGCCCTGGCAGCGCGGGTGCTGTGGCTGACGATGAAGATGGAGTGGACACGCGGGATCAACTTCCTTGAAAAAGCCTGGCTCAACTTCCGCAATGTCTTTATCCGCATCGGCTGGGATGCCTGGCACGGTCTGCTGGCCCTGGCCGAGACCGTCTGGCATGCCCTGGCGGTGGGATGGATCGACTTGACCAGCCGCATGCAGCGCGGCTGGGAGCGGGCCACCACGGCGATCGCCAACGCCTGGGACTGGGTGGTCACAGGCGTGGCCGAGGGCATGGCCGAGGTCCACGGGTTGATCGATCCGGAAGTGGATGTGCGCGCGGTGCAGCGCGACCTGCGTGATCAGCGGGACCAGCGTCGCGGCGGGCGCGAGGATGAGCGCGACCGGCGGATCGCCGATATCGACCGCGACCAGGACCAGCGCCGCGATGCGCGCTTGCGCCTCCACGAGCAGACGATGTCCGAGATCGGCCGGCGGAACCTGGAGAAGCACAGCCAACTTGATGCCGAGTACGAACGCCGCATGGCGGAGAACGAAGAGGACCTGCGACGCGCACGCCAGGAATGGCGCGAAGCGATCGATGAAGCGCAGCGGCAACGCACACGCCGCACGCGCGATGACTCGCGCCCCGAAGGGCTCGAAGGCCCCGAGGACATCATCGATCGGGCCCGGGATGCCTTGTACAGCCTGGGCGACATCGGCGACCTGATCGAGCAGCAGGCGGCGAACATCGGTGTGCGCGGCACGTTCAACGCCGCCGCCATCCGTGGCCTGGGCACAGGCGACGCCGCGGATCGCACCGCCAAGGCCACCGAAGAAACCGCCCGCAACACCAAACGACTCGCCCAGTCCGCCCAGGCCGGTGGCCTGACCTTCGCATAGTGGCGACGAGGAAGATTGATGCCCATCACGATCAACGAAAATATCCAGTCGCGGGAAGTCGCTGAGGGTCTGTGGGCCGAACTGGCCTACACCATTCGCGGCACCGCCGATGAGGCGGCAGCGCTGTCATCGCTCAAGGTGACCGCACCGACGAGCGTGCACGGGCTGATCCGCCACCAGGTCACCGTCGAGCCTGTCCACATCGACAGCGACAACCCGGACCACGGCATCTGGACGGGCACAGCGCGTTACGAGCCGTACCAGAACCAGCAGCCGCAGACCGGCGAATGGGTCTTCAACTTCGACACCGGCGGCGGCACCCACCACATCACCCAGTCATTGGCCACCATCGCCGCCCACGCCCCGGCCGGACAGGCCGCACCCGACTTCCAGGGCGCGATCGGCGTCAACCAGGACAACGTCGAAGGCGTGGACATCACCGTGCCGGTCTACTCCTTCAGCGAGACCCATTACCTGCCGGATTCGATGGTCACCAATGCCTACAAGGGCACGCTGTTCCATCTGACGGGCAAGGTGAATGCCGGGACCTTCAAGGGCCTGGCGGCGGGCGAGTGTTTGTTCCTGGGCGCATCGGGCTCGCGTCGCGTGCCCGAATCCGATCCTTCCGGCGGCAATTGGGAGATCACCTTCCGCTTCGCCGGCTCGCCCAACGCCACCGGTCTGATGGTCGGTGGCATCGGACCCATCGACAAGAAGGGCTGGGAGTACCTGTGGGTGCGTTACCAGGATGCCGAGGATGGCGCGGCCAAGGCGCTGGTCAAGCGCCCCGT
>JAFIFY010000102.1 GCA_020831765.1 Phycisphaeraceae bacterium
ATCGACTGCGGGATGAAGTGGAACATCCTGCGCAACCTGGTCGAGTCGGGTTGCGATGTCGAGGTGGTGCCCAACGATGAACCGGCTGGGGCGATCCTAGAACGAAAGCCGCGCGGCGTGTTCGTCTCCAACGGCCCGGGCGATCCCGCGGCGGTCAAGGACACCATCAAGACCCTCGAGGGGCTGATCGGCCAGGTGCCCATCTTCGGCATCTGTCTGGGCCATCAGCTTTTGAGCCTGGCCCTGGGCGCCAAGACCTTCAAGCTCAAATTCGGCCATCGCGGCGGCAATCAGCCGGTGCAGAATCTTCATACCGGCAAGGTCGAGATCACCAGCCAGAACCACGGCTTCGCGGTCGATACCCAGAGCTTGGATGCGCTGGGCGCTGAGCCGACGCACATCAACCTCAACGATCAGACGCTCGAGGGGTTCAGGCACAGGGATCAGCCGGTGTTCGCCGTGCAATATCACCCTGAATCGAGCCCCGGCCCGCACGATGCGCGTTACCTGTTCGATTGCTTCCAGGCGATGATGCGAAGCGGCCGCAGCCCAAGCGCCCAGGAGATGGACCAGGCGCAGCGAATGCGCAATGATCCTCGTACGGTCGCGGCAATTGCCGAACAACCGGCGGCGATGCGAAGTTGAAGATGGGCAATGTGGCGCGGCCGACGCCAGGCGACCCTGAACAAGCGCCGCCGCGATCGCGACCGGGAACCGGGTACAATGATGTTTGCTGATGTGTCCGTCGTCCGGGTTCGTATCGCGCCATGAATCGTTGCGCCGAAGCGCGGCGGATCGGAGTCACTTTGGGAAGATCGGCGGTTCAATGAACGCCTGTTTGGAGGTCGGCCAGGATGAATCCCAGAAGAGATCAGGCGTCTTCGGTTTCCGATTCGCTCAACGGGGAGGACACGGAACTGAGCGAGCCGATGGGGGCGGAGCTCGATGAGGAAAGCACCGCCGCCGAAGCGCCGCCGCGCAAGCGTCGTCGCAAGAGTCGGGAATGGACCGCGCGCGATTCGCTTGATCTTTACGGCGTTCGGCGCTGGAGCAACGGCTATTTTTCGGTCAATGCCGAGGGCAACGCCACCGTCCACCCCACCCGCGCCCAGGCCCGGGCGATCGACCTGTTCAAGCTGATCAACGAGCTTCGACAGCGCGGCATACAGGTACCGATCCTGCTGCGTTTTCCGGCCATCCTCAAGCACCGGCTGCGCCAGGTTCACCAGGTATTCATGAACGCGATGACGCGATTCGAGTATCGCGGCAAGTATCGGTGCGTCTATCCGATCAAGGTCAACCAGCAGCGGCACGTGGTCGAGGAGATTCACGGCTTCGGCAAGCCGTACGGCTTCGGCCTCGAGGCCGGCTCCAAGCCCGAGCTTCTGGCCCTCATGGCCATGGTCGATGACACGCGGACGCCGATCATCTGCAACGGCTTCAAGGACAGCGAATTCATCGAGGCGGTGATCCTCGCGGCCAAGATCGGCCAGAACATCATTCCCGTGGTCGAAGGCTTCCACGAGCTTCGCCTGATCGTCCACCACGCCAACCTGCACAACGTCCGGCCCACCATCGGCATCCGCGTGAAGATGGCCTCGCGCGGCAGCGGCCGCTGGGAAGCATCCGGCGGGCTCAAAAGCAAGTTCGGCCTCTCCATCGCCAAAGTGATGGACGCCCTGGCGTTTCTCGAAGCCAACGGCATGGGCGACTGTCTGAAACTGATCCACTTCCACCTGGGCAGCCAGGTGAACAACATCCGCAGCATCAAGCGAGCCATCACCGAGGCCGCGCGGGTTTATGTCGAGCTTCAGCGGTCCGGGGCCAAGCTTGAATACCTGGATGTCGGCGGCGGACTGGGCGTGGATTACGACGGCAGCAAGTCGGCGATGGAGTCGAGCGTCAACTACTCCATGCAGGAATACGCCAACGATGTGGTGTACTACATCAAAGAGGCGTGCGAGCAGGCCGACGTGGAACATCCGACGATCATCACCGAATCCGGGCGAGCCATCGCCTCGTACCACTCGGTGCTCGTCTTCAACGTGCTGGATGTCAGTCCCGTTGAACAAAGCGAGATACCCTCGCAATTCTCCCGCACGGAACTGGAGAACATGCCCGTGCCGGTGCGAACGCTCTGCGAGGCTTATCGCGATGTCAACGCCGCCAGCTTGCGCGAGGATTATCACGATGCCCAGCTCGCGTGGGATCAGGTGCTGCATCTATTCAATCTCGGCTACTGCACGCTGGACTATCGCGTGCTGGCCGAACGGGTGTTCTTCGCGTTCTGCCGCAAGGCGATGGAGATCAACAAGCGTCTGGAATCGCCGCTGGATGATCTGAAGGAACTGCCGCGCGTGCTGGCCGACACCTATTTCTGCAATCTGTCCATCTTCCAGTCGCTGCCCGACAGTTGGGCCATCGATCAGCTCTTTCCCATCATGCCCATCCACCGGCTCAATGAGCGACCGAACCGGCGAGGCATCATCGCGGACATCACCTGCGATTCAGACGGCAAGATCAATCGCTTCATCGGCCGAAAGCACGCCAAGACGGTGCTGGAGCTGCATGAATGCGAATCGCCGGTCGATCCGACGGTGCCCGATGACAACGAGTATTACCTGGCGGCTTTCCTGGTGGGGGCTTACCAGGAGATTCTGGGCGACATGCACAACCTCTTTGGCGACACCAACGCGGTGCATGTGAACATCGGCGCCGATGGCCGGCCTCGCATCGATGAGGTGATCGAGGGCGACACGGTTCGCGATGTGCTCAAGTATGTGCAGTACTCGGCGGATGATCTGAAGCGCCAGATGCGTCAGCGCGTCGAGCAGGCGGTGCAGCAGAAGAAGATCACGCTGGAGGAATCGCGGCTGCTCTGGAAGTTTTACGAAAGCGGCCTGGAAGGCTACACCTATCTGGAGTAGTTCCCGGGCCGGGGGTCGGGGTCCGGGGGTCGGGGTCCGGGGAATCATCAGCGCTGGTTGCTCGAACACCGGCGCGGCCTGGGGTCTATTCACAAAGGGAGGCGCCATGGCGGTGACCGAATCCCAATCGCGTGTGTCCGACTTCATCGATACGCCCGATCTCGAACGGCTGATCGATGCGGCGTTGATGGAAGACCTGGGGCCGACCCGCCTGGACCTGACCAGCCGGGGCCTGGTCCCGCATCGATTGCAGGCCTCGGCCGACCTGGTGGCGCGACAGGCCGGCATCATCGCGGGCCTGGCGCTGATTCCGGAGATACTGCCGCGCTTCAGCGCCAAGCTGGACTTCGAGCCCGCCCTGGGCGACGGCGCGCACGTCGAGCCGAAGACGGCGCTGGGCAGACTGACCGGACCGGCCGATGACCTGCTGGCCGCCGAGCGAACCGTGTTGAATTTCCTGACCCATCTATCCGGCATCGCCACGCTGGCGCGGCGATGCGTTGAGGAAACCCAGGGCACGGGCGCATCGATCTGCGATACACGGAAAACCATTCCCGGGCTTCGCGGATTGGCCCGTTACGCGGCCAGCCTCGGCGGTGTGATCAGCCATCGCACCGGCCTCTACGATGCGGTGCTGGTCAAGGACAATCACCTGCTCTGCATCGGCGGATGTGCCGGCGAATGGAGCGGCCGCCTGGGCCAAGCCATTGCACGGTGGCGGGCGGGTGATCCGGCACCGACTTTCATCCAAGTCGAAGTGGACACGCTGGACCAGTTACGGGCCATCCTGGCGCTGCCCGTCGAGCAGCGGCCGGACATGGTGCTGCTGGACAACATGTCGCTGGAACAATCGCGCCAGGCGGTGGCGTTGGCCGCGGAGGTGCGTCCCCGCGTGCTTATGGAGGCCAGCGGGGGCATCCAGCCCGGCCGCATTCGCCCGGTCGCCGAAACGGGCGTCGATCGCATCTCGATCGGGGCGATCACTCATTCCGCGCCGGCGATGGATATCGGCCTGGACTTTGCGCCTCTGGCCGGCTCGGAGTGACGGGCAGGTGGCCGCTGACGGTGGCCAAAGCCCGTGGCGTGGCTGCAAACACCAGCAGGTGACGAACCCGAAGCCCCACAACGGCTTACCAACAGTCCAGACCGTGCGTTGGCCGGTGACCGATCGGGGCTAAGAAATCGCCTCTCGGGCCGTTATGATTGGAGAAGGTCGCAACGGCACGGGATGAAACCGCCCCGCGCCACAGCGGCTCGTGAATGATCAGAGGAGTGATGCCATGCCGATTTTCCTGGGATTCGCCGATACCAACACGCCGCCCACGCCCCCGCCCCCGGTGCCGGATGAAAAATCCAAGGCGGTGACCCCGGAGACCGGCGCTGATCCTTCCGCCGCGCCGGATGCCGAGGTCGAAGAGGAAGAGGAAGTTCGCGAAGAAGTTCGCAAGACCGTCCTGAGCATGATGCCGTGGGCGATCTCGCTGACCCTTCATGCCGCGCTTGTGCTGTTGGCGGTGTTTGTCCTCTACACCATCATCGACGAACCGAAACCGGAAGACCCACCGATCCCGCTGGAGAATCTGGTGACCAATCCCGGCTCGCTGACCCAGACCCAGACCCAGCAGACCGAACGTCAGGCGGCGCGGCGGAACGTTCAGACGCCCGAAACCACCCCCAGCCAGACCGAAATCGAATCGCCCCAGGTCACCACATCCACGGTGATCGCCATGTCCGGCGGCGCTTCGTCGATGGCCAATCCGTTCGATGGGGATGCCGGCGACAGCGCCTCGCCGTTTGGCGGGGGTCGTATCATCGGCGAGATCGGCGGCAACATTCGACGCGTGGTCTACATGATCGATGCCTCCGGATCGCTGATCGACACGCTGCCATTTGTGATCAATGATCTCAATGAATCCTTGAGCAGGCTCAGCTCCGAGCAGAGCTTTTCGATCATCTTCTTCCAGGATGCCGTGCGAGGCGGTTTCGTCGAGGTGCCGGGCGAGGATCTCGCGGGCCGGCCCATCCGTTCAGGACTTCGTCCGGCAAATACCCGCAACAAGCAGATCGCCCGGGAGTGGATGGATCAGTACCAGTTCAACATCATCCCCCAGGGGCGGTCGGATCCGCGAACCGCACTGGTCCCAGCCATGCGAACCGCCACCGGCATGCGACCCCAGCCGCAATTGATCGTCCTGCTCTCGGACAACATCATCGGGCAGCGGCAGTACGAGATCAATCGCGATGATCTGGTCAAGTTGATCAGCGACTTGACCCGCGATCAGATCGCCATCAATACCATCCAGTTCATCTATCCCGAGCAGCTTGGCGGCGTGCCGACGCTGCAGCAGATCGCACGCAACAGTGGCGGCAACTACCGATTCGTCTCCGCCGACGACCTGAGGATTTCCCGATATTGACCGGCTGGAGGCTGTTTCACGGCAAGCCGAATCTCAGGCCGCCGATCATCAACCCCCGGCACGCGGAAAGCCATGTTCAACGGTTGCGGAAACTGGACATTGTCCGGTTTCTGTGCCATATTGTAGGGGGTGGGGATTCCATCGAGCCGAATCGGGGCGATGTCGATGCGAATTTCCATACAACCGGGCGCAATGCCCCGGTGTGCGGCCATGGCCGCACAAACGATCCCTCCCCCAACCCACGAGATCCTCGCCTTGACAGTTGATCTCAAACGACGGCGGCATTCCCTGCCAGACGACGGCCCTGAACGTCGCGGGGATACCGGTGCATCGCCGAGGGGAACCCACACCCGAGCCGGAATGGTCAAACGGGGTTGCCTGATCGCCGTCCTGGCATGTTGCGTCGTGATCTTTTGGGTCGGTGAAGTCTCGGCCCTGGTGATCTCAGCCGCCGCGCCGGATGATTCGATCAGCCGACAGATCCGTGCGGGCGAATATGAAGAGGCCCACGCGGCGGCCAAGGCGGCGCTTGAGGACGGCCAGGGGCCCCGGCAGGCTCGGCTTTACCAGGCGGGCGTCGCCGGCCTCCATCGTGCCGCGGCGATGAGCCCCGGAGAGGCACGAACCCAGGCGATGCTGGATGCCGGGCTGCTGCTGAGCGAATTGGTGCATGCCTCACCCCAGAGCAGGCTCGGCGACGCGGCGCTGGTGGAACTGGGGCTGCTGCACCACCACCTGGGCCGACGGGAGCTGGCCGAGCGAATCTATAACCGGGCGGATACCGCATTGACCGCGGACCTGCCGCTGCGAAACCGGCTTCGAGACTTGCAGGCCCGACTGGCGCGTGGCCAGACGCCATGACCGGTTTTGATTACACTGTGACCCCGGCCGGTCGCGAGCCCGCGGCCGACTCCCTGTAGGCATCCAGCCCAAAGCTTCCGTTTCCCAGGCGATGGACTTGAGCACAACGGTTCGTGAAGCACCGCATGGCCACACCGGCCCACCGGCACCGCCGAACTCACTGAATCCGCCCAAGCGCCCGTCCTCAACCCGTTGAAACGAGGCTTCCGGGCCGAACCGATTCCCCCGCTTTGAGGAATGCCCGCCCATGCCCCGACAATTCATTGCCGCACTGACTCTCCTGCTCGTCCTGCTTCCCGCCGGCGTGACATGGGCCGAAGACGATACGGTCGTGACCGAAAGCCTGTTCCAGCGATTCTTCATCAGCGCGGACATCCTGGGCACCATCATCATCTGGACGCTGCTGCTGCTCTCGGCGGTGACGGTGGCCTTCATCATCAAGCTCCTGCTGGACTACCGCCAAGCCACACTGATTCCGCCCGAAACGGTCGAGCAGCTTGAGATGATGCTCCAGGAAAAGCGATATCGCGAAGCCATCGAAGCCGCCGGCAACGACAGTTCCTACCTGGGCAAGCTGGTCTCGGCCGGTCTCAACGAAGCCAGCAATGGTTACCCGGCGATGGAGCGGGCCATCCAGGAAGTGGCCGATGCTGAAACCACCAAAATGCTGCGGCCGGTCGAGGTGCTCAACGTCATCGGCAACATCAGCCCGATGATGGGCCTCTTCGGCACGGTGTACGGCATGATTCTGGCCTTCCAGAAGCTGGTGGAACTGGGCGGCCAGCCCGACCCGGCGGAATTGGCCGGCGGCATCTCCACCGCGCTGGTGACCACGTTCTGGGGGCTGGTGGTGGCCATGCCGGCGCTTCTCTTCTACGCGGTCATCCGCAACAAGCTCGATGCGACCACCACCGAGGGAATGATGACCGCCGAAGGGCTGATCCGCCCGTTCAAACCCTCCGGCGGCGGGCGCAAACCCGGCGCTGTGGCCAAGGGCGGCAAGGCCAGCCCGCAACCGTCCGGCGGTGGCGGCGCTCCACCACTGCCCGGTGAATGATGGAAGGTGATCGACCCGGCGTTTGCCCGGTGCGGATCAAGCCCCGCATGATGAAATGAGCCCTAGGATGGTTTACCGGCCGGAGTATGTGTCATGGCTCAATCACAAGTGCATCGACGTGGACCGACAAGTCCGCAGATGAACATGACGCCACTGATCGATGTGACGTTCCAGTTGATCATCTTCTTCATGCTGGTCAACAACATCATTTCGCAGGATGCGGTTCGCATGGTCATCCCCAAGCTCGATGATGCGAATATCCGCGCCATCCCCGAAGACAACACCATCTATGTCAACCTCGTGCTGGCCGACCCCGGCGAAGCCGAGCGCCGCGCCGAGGGCGACTATCTGAACATCTCCGGGCGGATCAGCAGCATTCAGCTTGGGCCGCTGGAGCGCATCCCCAAGCACGAACTGGCCCGATTGACCCGATCCCTCCGCGCCATGCGCGAGGCCAACCCGCGTATTAGGGTGCTGGTCCGGGCGGATGCCGGCATGCTCTTTTCCGAAGCCGTACCCGTGCTTGGCGCGATCGCCGAGGCGGAGATTCAGACCGTCAACCTGGTCGCTTACCGAGATCGACAGACGCAGCGCTGAAGCGTCGCTTGCCTCCCGCTCCCCCGAACCGCCATGCAGACCGCCTACCACCATCCCGGCGAACACGAGGGCCAAGCTCGGCAGCGCAACCGGCCCGGCGTGCGGTCCACATCGATGCAGCTCAACCTCACCGCGATGATCGACGTGGTCTTTCAACTGCTGATCTACTTCATCGTGACGGCCAATTTCGCCCTGGATGAGGGCCTGCTCACCGCCCAGCTTCCCGAACGTGGCCAGGGCGTCGCCGCCACCAGCGAAGAAGCCCGCCGCATCGACATCCACATCACCTCATTCGGTGCCGGCGACCCGCTGGCTTACACGATCCGGGTCGAACCCGGCATCGGGCGCCCCCGTAACTTCACCGAGCTGCGAACGCACCTCCAACAGGCGAAACAAGGCGAATATACCGAAGAAACGCCGGTGATCATCCATGCCGACGCCACGGTCCGATGGCAACATGTGGTCAATGCCTTCAACGCCGCGGCCGAACAGGCCGGATTCCGCAGTGTCGGCTTTGCCATGGAGAACTGATTGCCCCCGGTTGGGCCCCGGTTGGGCGGCAAGGATGACGGCCGGGCGAGCCGGACTTTGACGGCCCGACTGAGAAGTCGGACGACCACCTGGCGAGAAACCCATGCGACCGGTCCATGACGGGACAAACGTCGTATGATTCCATGGTGGACGGCGTTTCCGGCGATCTGGTGCGGGCCGATTCCCGCCAAAGCCTGGCGGGAACTTGCAGTCGGCCAATAGACCCCGTCTCCATTCGTTTTTCCGGGTGCCGAGGGTTTAGGTTTCCCTCAATCGTACAGAGCCTGATCATGCGTAAGGTGGTACCGATGCCGATGGAACGATGGCCGATGCGACTGATGTGCGGCGTGATGCTGCTGGTCATTTCCCTGCCGGCGGTCGCGGCCCCGGCCCCGGATGATGCAGCGCTCCAGCGGCAGATCGAGGGGCTTCGCAGAGACGGCATGGCGGAGTTGCTGATCCGCCTGGCGGAAACCGAAGGCGAGCGGTTGGAGCCGGCCGATCGGCTGAACCTGCTGGCCGAGGCCCACGAAATGCGCTATCAGGCCAGGGACGTGGAGCAGGAAGAGCGCATGAAGTCGCTGAGCGAAGCCCTGGCCGCGTACAAGAAGCTGCTTGACGACTACCGCGCCGATCACCGTCGCGTCATCTGGCAGACCAACTACGCCACCCTGGTGCTCTTTGGCGAACTGGGCATCCGGAGGCAGGAGGCGGCGCTGTTTTACGACCTGGGCCTGCCCAGTCGCGAGCAGATCGACGCCTTTGAGTCTTATGTGGCGACGCTGTTCGGGCATATGGCCGAGGGGGAAATTCTGCTGTTCGAGCTCGAGGGCACCCTGCCCAGGCGAGCGGATTTCCAGCAGCGCTTCGTCGATACCGGTCTGTGGCAGCGCCTGCGTGAGGAATACGGCCAGGTTCGTCTGCCCCTGCTTCAGGGCATCCTGGCCTACTACACCTCACTGCTGCCGGACGATCATCCCTATTTTCAGAACCTGGGCCGGAATCAACAGGTGGCCCGCCAGGCGAGAACCATCGAGCAGGAGCGGACACGGCTTCAGACGCTGGCCATGGCCAGGCTCCGCCGATTCGCCGATGATGAGCGTGATGTCTATCGGCTGCGTGCATTCGCCCAGCCGGTCTATGCCCGGCTGCTCCTGAGGATGGATCGGCTGCCCGAGGCGCGCGCCCAGGCGCAGGCCATGGTCGAGTTGAACCGGAACGACATCAACGACCTCTCGGCCCGAATCGTGCTGGCCACCATTCGTGGACGCGAGGGCCAGGTCGCCGAAGCCGTCAAGGCTTTCGAAGCGCTCACGCAGCACGAGTTGGTCAAGCAGAACATCCTCTACCGGCTGCTGGCCACCGATGCCGAACATCGATGGCGGGTTGCGCTGGCTGAAGCGGAAACCAACCAAAGCAGAAAGCGCGAACTGATGGGGGTGGCCTATCGCATCTACGACCGAGTGATGGACGACACCAACATTCCCGCCGAGCAACGCCAGGCGCTGCGCTCGTTCATCTACGATCGCTGGGCCCGCACCGTGGCCCGAGACACATCACCGGACATGCTGCCCCTGCCGGTGCTGCTGGCCGTGGGACAATATGAGCTTCAGGAAGGACGCGCCGACAAGGTCCGCGCCATGGAGACGGAGCCGGATGAGCGTGAGACCGCCATCGAAGCCGCCAATGCCCGGATGGAGCGATCCATCCAGATGCACGAGGCGGCCTTGGCGATCGATGATATCACCACCACCGACCGGGCCCAGGCCATCTTCAACCTCGGCTTGGCGCGCCTGGAACTGGCGGAACGACGGAACCGCCAGGCCGTGCTGGCCGCCGTGAATGAATGGAAGCGTATTCTCACCGATGAGCAGATGCGCCAGGCCGACATCGCCGTCAACACCGCGACCTATTCCCTCGGGCTGCTTCGCGATCTGTACTACCTCGATATCAACAACGTGCCCGATGATCTGGCCGAGGCGTACATCAGCGTTTCCAACCTGCTATTCGCCCACTTCCCGGACCTGCGCATCACGCATGATGAGCGCAAGCTTTTTGGCTTCTACGTTCATCAATTGCGCGGTGAGTACGAGAGGGCGGTGGCCGTCTACGAGCCGTTGCCGGCCACCCATCCGGATTACTGGTGGGTTCAGCGCGAGAAGATTTACTGCCTGCTTCGCATCCACGAGACGCTTGAGGAAGCGGAGGCCGGACAGATCAGGCTCAACGAGGCTCGGGAGCGATTGATTCGGGCGGCAAGAGCCATCCGCCAGGGCGCCGAAGCCGCTCTGCCTCGCGCCACCGGCACCCGGGCGGCTGAAATCCGTCAGGCCAGCGCCGAGGCGATGTTGTCGCTGGCGGAGATCTACAGCAGTGAACGTCTCTGGGCCCAGGCCCGCGAGGCGCTCGAAGGCTGGGAAAATATGGTTGGCGATGATCGCGAGCTTCGGCGTCGAGCCCTCGAGCAGGTCATTGTGGTGTACGTGCAGACCGATGCGCTGAGCCCCGCCCAGGAAGCGGCCCGGGCATTGCTCGCCGAAGCCGCGGCACAGGAAGGCGGCTCGGTGGCCGTGGTGGATGACCTGCTGGCCCAGTTGACCCGGCGCATGGAAGAGGCCGACGAGCGCGAGCGCGTCTACGCTCAGCGGATCATCGAGGGGCGGGCCGGCCGCGAGGAAGGGGTACTGCGCGAGGAATACGCCAATCAACGATCCCGCTACGCCCGCGCGACCGAAATCTTCGCCCGCCTGCTGATCGAACATGAACAAGCCCGCGATGCCGATGACGAGCGCATCTTCCCGCTGCAGCTCACCGAGGCCCGGGCGCTTCGGTTCCGCGATGAGCTAACGGCGTCGGTCGAAAAATTCGAGGAGCTGCACGAAAGCCACCCGGAAAGCCTGGATGTGGTGATCGAACTGGCGGAGAGCCACTGGGCGATCGCCCGGCAGATTCCGCGGGAGGACCGGGAGCGCGCCAGCGAGCGCGCGACCCATATGGATCGTGCCTTTGCCCTGTTCGACCGTCTCGTCCTCGGCGGCCGGGCCGAGGCCTCGCGCGATCCTCACGGTATCCTGCCGTGGTACTACTGGCTCGGTCAGCTTCGACGGCTGGAAATCATTCTCAGCCGTCAATCCACCGCTCGCGACCAGTTGGAGCGCATGCTTCGAGATCGACGCATCGAGGCGGTGACGCAGAAGCTCAACCAGGCCCTGGCCGCGGTTGAAGAGGGACTGCGCGAGCCGGGCATCTCCGAAGACCGCGCCGACCTGCTCCGGACGCGACGCCAGGAGGTTCTCGATCTGCTCGCCGCGCCGATCAACGAGCGCTTGGCCAGTGATGCAGCGCGATTGGAATCCGATGACATGGGCGGCTTTAGGCGACAGTTTGAGCGAATCGAAAACGCTGTCCAGCGGATGACACAATAGCCCACCGCTTCTCGATCCAACCCATCAAGGGGCACCGGCATCCCGGGCCGGCTCGACATCGATCAACTCAACGAAATGTTGCGCGCTGACGCCGCAGCCGTGTTCAAGCTGCTGTCGGCAACTGATCCCATCGGCACAGAGCGCGGCGTGCCGCTTCTCCGCGGCGCGGGCGGCGGGGAAAAGCCGCTGACGGCCGATCGCCAGGCTGACGTCATACCGCTCCCAGCCGAACGACCCGGCCATGCCGCAGCAACCGGCATCCAGTTCCGTGACGGTCAGACCAGGAATCGAGCGCAGCAGTTCACCCATCGCCCCCATGCCGCGCAACGCCTTGCGATGACAGTGGCCGTGAACGGCGATCTCGGTAACGTTCGCCTTGAAAGCGACATTCAGCCGGCCTTCGGCCCGTTCGCGGGCGAGAAACTCATCGATCAGCAAGCTGTGATCGGCGACGAGTCCGGCTTCCTCCGGCTGTTCGAGCAACCCGGGCAGATCGTCGGTGATGGCCGAGTGGCAACTGGGCTCGAGGAACAGGATGGGCACACCCCGCCGGGCGATGGGCAACATGGCGGAGATGGTCGCGGCCCCAAGTCGGCGAGCCTCGCGCAGCAGCCCCTTGCTCAGGCGCGGGCGCTGACAGCATCCAGCCTGAAGCAGAATGACGCGATAGCCGCACGCTTCCAGCAGTTCGATCGCCCGCGAACCCAACTCCGGGTGGTGATGATTGAGATAGGTATCGGCAAAGAGCGCCACCCGCGGTTCGGGCCCATCCATCGAGGCCGATCGCCAGGCGCGGCGGCGAAGCAAGGAAGTCAACGTACGACCGGCGTATTCCGGCAGCGGGCGACGGGCATCGAGCCCGGTCAGCTTCGCGACCAGCCATCGGAATAGCCGGCCTCGCTGAACCCGGTTCACCATCGCGGCGGGCAGACCGCTGAATCGACGCGCCAGCTCCGGAGCTTTGCCGATGAGACGCGCGGCGATCGGCACGCCTCGACGGTCGTAACGCATCTGCGCCACCTCCGCCTTCAACCTCGCCATGTCAACCCCATTGGGACACTCGCTCTTACATGCCTTGCACGACAGGCACAATGACAGAACCTCCCGGATCGAACCGCTGGTCAGATCATCGCGCTCAAGCTGGCCGGTCATGGCCAGTCGAAGCGCATTGGCGCGGCCGCGGGTGCTGGCCTCCTCATCACGCGTGGCCATATAGCTCGGGCACATCGTGCCCTTGTCCAACTTGCGACACGCGCCAACCCCGTTGCATTGCTCGACGTTGGCCGCGAAGCCGCCATGACCATGATCGCGGTAGAGCGATGCGATCTCGGCGATGCGATATCCCCCGGAAGATGGTTCTGGAGTCGGGGGACGATCCGATTCTGTCGAACGCGCGGCATCCGATTGACCTGGATAATCGCCCAGACTTCCAGGGGTATTTCCGGCGGTACTTCCGGGGGTACTTCCGGGGGCGGGGGCGGTGGGGTGATGGCGAAGGAATTCGATCATGCCGGGCGTATCGAGAATCTTGCCCGGATTCATCAGGTTGCCCGGGTCGAACAGGCGTTTGACGGTTCGAAAGGCTTCATAGATTTTTGGGCCGAAGTAAGGCTCGAGATAAGCCCCGCGCACCAGACCATCGCCGTGTTCGCCGCACCACGATCCCCCGTATCGCCGCGCCAGCTCGAAGGCCCGGTCGGCGATCTGTTTCATCTTCCGCTGATCGTCCGGATCGTGCAGGTCCAGCATGGGCTTGGGATGCAGCACACCGACACTGGCATGACCACAGATGGGCATGCGCACGCCGAACTCATCGCACAGATCGCGCAGTTGAGCGGTGTATTCGGCCAGCGAATCGACGGGAACGCAGGCATCATCGATGAAGTCCAGCGGCTTTCGCCGGCCGGGCAGGTTGCTTTGAAGGCCCACACCAAGTCGGCGCAGCTCCCACACCTTGCCGATGGCATCGGGTTCGGTTCGGATGATGTGTCGATCACCGACACCGCGCTGCCGCATATCCGAGCAAAATCGATGGGCGCGCTCGATCACTTCCTGTTCACTTTCGCCGGAGAACTCGACGATCTGCAACGCTTCGGGATGGCCGCTTAGTACATCGATGTAGCCTCGCGTCGAAGGATTGGTCAGTGCTTCGGTGATGATGGTCTCATCCAGCAGCTCGACCGCTGAGGGTTGATGTTCGAGCATCCAGGGCAATGGACGGAGGGCATCGATCAGATCATGGAAATGGATCACGCACAGGCTGGTCGCTTCGGGCAGCGGCGTCAGCCGGATGGTGGCTTCGAGGATGATACCCAGTGTCCCTTCGCTGCCGCAGATCAGTTCCGCGAGGTTCCAGGTTCCCGAGGCCGGAGGCAGTGATTCGGGAGGCTCACCGATGGGAAAGCGGTCAAGGTTATAGCCGGCGACCTTTCGCACGACTTTGGGAAAGCGCTGGGCGATTTCCTGATGATGCTCACCGATCAACTGGCCGACACCACGATACAGTTCAGCGGTTCGGTCTTCGCCCGCGGCGCGACGGCGCCAGGTCTCGCGGTCGCATGGTTCCAGTTCACAGACCGTGCCATCACTCAAAAGCAGCTTGATGGCGGTGATATGGTCCACGGTCATGCCGTGGATGATCGAGCGCATGCCGGAGCTGTTATTGGCGATCATGCCGCCGATGGTGGCGCGGCTGGAGGTCGCCGGGTCCGGCGCGAAGTGGAGTCGATGCGGGGCGATCGCCGCGTTGAAGCGATCGCGGACAATGCCGGGCCGGATGCGCGCAAGGCGGGATTCAAGATCGATCTCGAGAATATCATCAAGATGCTTGGAGAAGTCGATGACCAGGCCTGGGCCGAAGGTCTGGCCGGCGAGACTGGTGCCCCCGCCGCGCCCGGTGATGGGCAGGCCGTAACGCAAGGCGATCCCGACCGTGGCCAGAACATCGGCCTCATCACGCGGCACGACGACGCAGGCCGGCATCATCTGATAGTGGCTGGCATCGGTGGCGTAAAGGCCCCGGTGAACCGGATCATCGTAAACCGTACCGGAGATTTCCCGGCGCAGATCCCGCACCGCCGCCCGAGTGTCCGCTGATGCGATGGTGGGAGTCTCGATGGTCGGCATGACGGAACCCGGTGCGCGGCAGAGCCAACGGCCGGCTGGGCCGAGCTTTGATCCAGTGAACGTAAATCTCGATCCGATCAAAGCATAGCTTGGGTCCGGGACCGGTCAATCCGCCGGAGGCCGGGGTTGGGCCGATGGCAGCCGCCACTGGCCGGGGCGACGCGGGCTCGACCGACGAACAGGACGAGAT